>JAQUOE010000066.1 GCA_028717265.1 Actinomycetota bacterium | reverse complement strand
ATATATGACTTTATAGCATTTTGCCTGAAATGCCTGGTCCCCTACCGCCAGGACCTCATCTATAAGCAGAATGTCCGGGTTGACGTTAATGGCAACCGAAAAGCCCAGCCTCATATACATCCCCGAAGAATAATTCTTTACAGGCATGTCTATAAATCTTTCAAGTTCCGAGAACGCGATAATATTATCTAATTTGCTATCTATGTTCCTCTTTTTCATTCCCAGTATGGCCGCATTTATATATATATTCTCTCTTCCCGTAAGATCGGGGTGAAATCCGGCTCCCAGTTCCAGGAGTGCTGAAAGAGACCCGTTTACGGCTATTTTTCCGGAAGTTGGCTGTATAATCTTTGCCATCAGCTTTAACAGGGTGCTTTTACCGGAGCCATTTGGACCAATCAAACCACAGGTCTCGCCATGCTTTACGGAAATCGAGACATCGTCAAGAGCCAGGAATTCCTCATAGGCCGTACGTTTAAACTTGAGAATCGTTTGTTTCAAGCTGGGGATTTTTTCGTGGTGTATCCTGTATTTTTTCGTTACCGATTTTACATCTACCGCTATATCTTTTTTTGAACTTTCTTTTCTTTCTTCTTTATATTTCTTCACGGCACTGTTCATATATTAAATCTCCTCGGCAAATCTGGGTTCCAGTCTTTTAAATACAAAATAGCCTACAAAGAATATCAGGATAGTGATACCCAGAGCGGTCAAAGTTTCCGCGACGGAAGGAAATCCTGCTCCCCCGGGGTACTTTACAAAATAAAAAATATTACGGTAATAAGTCGTATATATGGTCATCGGATTGATCTTTATAATAAACTGGTACTCTTCCGGAACCATACTTAAAGGATAGATAACGGGGGTCCCGAAAAACCATACCATCATAATAATGGTTATCAAGTGCTGCAGATCTCTGAAAAAGACATTCAAAGCTGAAACCAGTAGGGTCATTCCCGCTACCAGAAAAAATTGTATAAAGATTACGATTGGAAGCAGGTAAAGATAAATATAAAACTTATAACCCATAATCCCAAGTACAATGAAAAGAGCGACAAGTTCCAGAAGGAAGTTAAAAAGATTTGCCAGTACGACTGATAATGGAATAATTTCCCGGGGGAAATAAATCTTATTAACCAGATTACTGTTACCTACAATGCTGCCGGTACCGTAATTAACGGAATTCGATAAAAAATTAAACGGAAGCAAAACACAGATGAGGAAGATTGCAAATTCCTGAATCCCCTGCCGCAGTACGATAGAAAAGACAAAAGAGTAAACCAGCATTGTCAGTATAGGATTCAGAAGGGACCAGAAAAACCCAAGTACCGAACCCCTGTATTTGACCTTAAGCTCTTTTTTAGTAAGACTAAAAAGGAGTTCCCTATAAGAAAATAATTTTTTGAAATTATAAATCATACTTTCTATCCTAAACTTAATTAAAGTTTTAGTTATATATTATAATACTGATTACTTGATTGATAAATTATAAAAAATATTTAGTTATTTTAAATTAATTTATTTTTTCAACTTCTTCTCTAAGCATTTTTTGAATTTTTTTGAATCCGTAATTAGAGACAACATAGCTGCGTCCATTCTTCCCCATACTTATACTTTTTGATTTATTCTTCAACATAGAGTTTACTGAATCTTTAAAACTGTCATAATTATTATAAATAATTCCGCCTCCACTTTTTTTTATATGATCAATTATAACCTCAGAACTGCTGCTGGCTAAAACTGGCGTTCTTTGAGCCATTGCCTCTAAAGTAACTATGCTAAAACTTTCATTTGGGGATGGCATAACAAAAATATCAGCTCCACTCATTAATTTAAGCTTTTCAGCTTCAGATACAAAACCCTTAAATAAAATATTAGTATCCGAAGGGAGACCTATGCCATCGCTACCCGTAAATATTAAACGTAAATCAGATGGGTGATCCTTTTTATATTTTAAGAAATAATCAACCAGTTGAGGGCAACCTTTATTGACATCGATTCTCCCACAATATAATAAATATGGAAAGCCCGGATCTACGGGAGTAAACTGTTTTGTATTTACATTCACACCAACTACACTTCCTGGCAGCTTCCCCCATAATGATATGCCAAACCTGGATTCAGCTTTTGTATTCCACAATATACTTCTTGCCCTTCTGGCCATATATTTATAAACAGAAAGATAAGCAGGAGTTTCATTATGCAAAGTCGGAACAAATATAATCTTATTTTTAGGAGTATTATATATTCCAAAATATGTGGTTGGGTAAAGATAGGTGAAAAATATAACTGCTTTATAATTATTGCTTTCCTTAGTCAAAAAATCCATTAAACTGCTCGAATATGGCCCTTGTTTATATATAAATTCCTCCTGGAGAGCTACAGGCCATCTGATTAATCTTTCATTAACTTTTAAATCAGGCTTATTTAGTTTAAGATTTCCAAATTCATTTACCAATCGTCCGTATATCTCTATCCAGTAGTCAGCCCTGCCTTGAGAAACTCTAAATCTCGTAATACGTATCCCATCTTTAAATTCATCACCTTCACTCAGGGTATTACTCCATTTGTCTGTATCTATCGCAGTAGTAGTTAAAATTTGAACCTCGAAATATTCTTTTAATAAGTTTGCATAATGCCATGCTTCGGATTCCGAACCTCCAACAACATCC
>JAQUOE010000065.1 GCA_028717265.1 Actinomycetota bacterium | reverse complement strand
CGTCTGGACACTGAAGAATGCACTGGGTTTAAATGCGGAAGAAATCTCAGATATTATGTTTTCCTGGAACCAATCCGGAGATATGCTGAGTTCATTCCTTATAGAAATAACCGGAAAGGCAATGAAAGAAAAAGATAAAAAATCGGATCAATTTCTGGTAGATATAACTGCTGATATCATAAAAATGAAAGGTACCGGTACATGGACAGTGCAGAGTGCGCTTGAGCTGCTTGTACCTGTTCCCACCATCACTTCTGCTGTATTTTCCAGAGAAATGTCCGAAGATAAAGACTTAAGGCTTGCTATGTCCGGAGAGTTAATATTTGATAGGAGCAAATATAAAAATGGAAGAGACGAGCTTATTAAAATAGCTCATGATGCACTTTATATCGCTAAAATTTCTTCTTATTCTCAGGGTTTCGCATTACTTAAAGCGGCATCCATGAAATATGCTTTTAATTTGAACCTGGGGAAAATTGCTCAAGTGTGGCGGGCAGGATGTATAATAAGAGCCCAGTTTTTAAATGAAATAACCAGAGGATACGAGACCGATCCGGACCTTCCAAACTTACTTGCCGTGCCTAAATTTAAAAATTATATAAACCAAAACCTTGATAAATTAGCTTTATTTATAAATGTAGCTCACAGTGTAGGCGTTCCCGTTATGGCTATGGCCAGCGCCTATGATTATATAATCCAGATAGCAAGTCCGGTTATGATTTCCGCTCAGGTATCTGCACAGCAGAGAGATTTCTTCGGAGCGCACGGCTACTTTAAACTTGCAAAGGATAGCCCGGCAGTTTTAAAAGATAACAGGGGGAATAATATAGAATATCATACCGAATGGATGCAAAAGGGGCACCCGGAGAGATTAGTATAAGGATAAAAAATGGAAATTATTGAAAACACTGATAAGAAACTTTCCGATAGAGACTTAAAAACTTTTCTCTTTAATGTCCTGAATAAAATAAAAAATGCCGGGAAAGTACTCATTGTACACACAGATTATACCAGGGTTGATTTTACAGATAAAATAGTTCCAATACTGCTGGAAAATCTAAAAAAAAGTGGTACCAAAAGATTTGATTTTTTGAATGCCGGGGGTACCCATAGAGAAATGTCTGAAATTGAGTTTCTTAAGAAGCTTGGATTGAAAAGAAAAGAAAACTGCTTAAACTTTTATAACCATGAATTTAATAATCCCGATAAACTCGAGGCAATTGGAAACATTCCATCAAAACTGGTAGAAGAAAAAACCTCCGGTCATCTTACCGGAGCTATCTCGTTTACGGTAAATAGATTAATATTGGGAGATTATGATTTAATTATAGCCATCAGCGGAACTGTTCCCCATGAAGCAAGCGGTTATTCCGGCGGGCTTAAGATTTTTTTACCGGGGTTAGCAGGACCTGAGGTAATAGATCTGTTCCACTGGGCAGCAGTACTGATAGGACTTCCGGATATTATTGGGACAATTGATAATAATGCCAGAGACATAATCAATGAGGGTTCGAGTTATATTTTTAAAAAGGTAAAAGCTAAAATAATATCTTTTAATATGGTAAGCACAGAAGAAAGCAATAAAGTGACCCCGGTCGGACTTTACATAGATAGCGGTTTTGATGGCTTCATCAGGGCATATGGGAAAGCTGCATCCACAAGCGCCGGGATACATGTCAAGTATATCAATGGCCCGCTCAGGCAGGCAGTTCAGGTTATACCTGCCCATTATGATGAAATCTGGACCGCGGGCAAAGGCTCTTACAAACTGCAGAAACAAGGGATTATGGCAGAAGGAGGAGAAGTTATTCTTTACGCACCTCATATAAGATACTTTCATTCTAACGATAGTATGAATAATGAAATTATCAGTCTTGGTTATCACTGCAGAGATAAAATATGCCATCTTCTTAAATCCAGGAGTAAAATAAGCAGAAATGCCGCTGCTCATGTAATTAATGTTGCCGGACCTGGCATATTTAATAAAAAGACAAATAAGGAAAAACTTCATTTTAATGTAATTTTAGCTTCGGGCATACCCGAAGAAGTGTGCGAATCCGTAGGATTTAAATACCGGGATCCCAAAACCATAAATAAGAAAGATTATATTGGCCCCGGTAAACTCTGGATAGATGAAGGTGGAAAGTATTTGTATGAGTTGAAAAAATGAATTTAATATGACATTGGTTTTATAAAAATTGATTTTAAAAATAAAAACATTTAAGTAATATGGCAAAACAAACAACACAATTATTTATGGGAATAGATTTAGGAACTTCCAGCCTGAAAGCCGGAGTATTTGATTCTGAAGGAAAAGAGATCGGATTCAGCAGTGTGAAAACTTCAATTATTTGCAGCTCACCCGGCATGGCAGAATTAAATCCGGAAAAAATTTTTCAATCTTTTCTTGATATTGTGAAACAATGTATCAAAAAATCCAAAATATCTGTAAATAACCTTGAAGCTATAGGTTTGAGTACGCAGATGCACAGTATTATTGCTATTGACAGTAAGGGTAGTTGTATCACCAATGCTATTATCTGGGCAGACACCAGGGCCAAAAAACAGGCGGAGTCTTTAAAAGAAAAATTTGATTATGAAAAGATGTCATTCAATACAGGCTGCAAAGTAATGCATCCGGCATACCCATTAAGTAAAATTCTCTGGTTGAAAGAAAATGAACCCCACTTATATCAAAAAATATATAAGTTTATAACAATTAAAGAATATGTCTTATTAAGACTTTTCGGAGATTTCTTTATTGATTATTCAGATGCTTCAAGCACAGGATGCTTTAATATCCATAGTTTTAAGTGGGATGATTATATTATGGAAAATGTACTGG
>JAQUOE010000064.1 GCA_028717265.1 Actinomycetota bacterium | reverse complement strand
AAAATCGATTTTCTCCTTGCGGCAAAGATCTATCCCTTTTCTTACAAGGTTCAACCTGGGATTTGGCTGGACACCGCCAAGTTCGATTATCTCCAGACCGGCATCTTTTAGTGACTCCAAAACCCTGTCATAAAGTCCGTATTTCTTGATGCTCCCTGTGCCATAATGTAATAAGACTTTATTTCCATATCTGGCCGCTTCGGTCCCAACCTGGCTTTCCGTGTCTTTTCCGAAAATTATTTTAGTTGGCATTCTGAATGTAAAATTATTCATTTTTCCTCCTATAAGTTTTAAATGTCATTTTCTATGATGAAAATAAATTTCAAAATCCAATTTTTGTCCCCTGCAAAATTTTTCTATGTCCTTTTCAACATTATCCCAATATCCACTTTTGGTAAAGTAAATACGTTCATATTCCTGCAGCAAATCCTGATGTTTGCCGGAAAGCCACTTTCTTATACAACCCCATACTGCCCCTGCTATATTCAGATTTTCAAAAATGTACGAATCGGTTAACTTTTTAGTTTCAAGAACAATTTCTTTCCAATCCGTGAAAAATGGAAGAATCGGACCGATAAAAACATAGGTTTCGATTCCCGACTCTTTTAATTTTACGAGCGCTTCTATCCTTTTTTGAATAGAGGAAGTATAAGGTTCGATCTCTTTTCTTAAAGTATCATCTGTGGTGGTAATGGTTATTCCGACCTGGCAGCTTTTAAATTGCAGAAGCAGCTCCACATCCCTTAGAACAAGATTGGATTTGGTCAATATTTCCAATTCAGGCTGCAACGGAATGAGTTTCTCCAGTATTCTGCGTGTCAGCTTGTATTTTACTTCCAGTGGATTATAAGGATCGGTGACGGAAGACATAAAAATTTTTTTATCTTGATACTTTGAGGTCTTTCCCGGGATAAGATCCGGCCCGTTTATTTTTGCATCAATGAATTTGCCCCATGGCTCGGTATGTTCCGTGAATCTCTTCATAAACCTTGCATAACAATACAGACAGGAATTCATACATCCGGTATAAGGATTTATAACATAATCTGCGCCTGGCAGATTTGAACTGCTTATTATTGATTTTGCTTCTATCTCTCTTATTTTTATCACTGACACAAAATTTCAGGGATTATGAGCCATTTATTCTTTTTCTAATCTGTCTACCACAGGTGTATATTTTGCCTGTTTGCTTCCTGCGCTCACCGACATTGCAATAGCCAGGGCTTCAGCTATTTCCTCTTTTGATGCACCTGCTTTGACTGCTTTCCTGTAATGATACTCGATGCAGAGAACACAGTCAGCCATTACTGAATCCGACAGGGCAATCAGCTCTTTTATCTTTCCATCAAGAATATTGGGCCTGTAAACAGCATCAGCAAATTTCGCATAAAGTTCGTTGATTTCATCTGGTATAAACATATCTACCTCCTTAAAGTAATAGTTGAATGTTTTTTTATTTTTTTGGGGAGAATCATAACCCTTTTGCAATAGCCTGTATTAATACATAGTCTATTGCTGTTTAACTATTATTTGCTTCCGCTGATTATGGTTTCAAAATACCCTTCTTAACAAGTTCCTCGGCAATCTGGACCACATTCAATGCTGCACCTTTTCGAAGATTGTCAGACACGCACCATAATACCAGCCCATTTGGACAGCTTGTATCTTTTCTTATTCTTCCAACAAGAACTTCATCACGATATTTATAGACATCAAGCGGTGTTGGATAATTTCTCTCATTCTCGTCACTGCGGGCATTCTCACCTGTCAGATCATCCATCAAAACTATGCCGGGAGAATTTCTTAAAATATCACGGGCTTCTTCGGGTACTATCGGTCTTTCGGTTTCTATCCATATAGATTCTCCATGTCCGACAAAAACGGGAACACGCACCGCAGTGGCAGAAATCCGGATATCTTGATCTCCTAATATTTTACGTGTCTCGTAAATAAGCTTTAACTCTTCACGTGTATAATCTTCCTCCATGAAAGGTTCTATATGAGGTATGCAATTAAAAGCTACCGGACGGGAAAAGACTTTTGGATCAAAAGCAATATTCTCAAGTGATTCCAGTGCCGCAGGTGTCTGGCGGCGAAGTTCCTCGGGTCCTTCCACACCCCATCCGCTTGTAGACTGATAGGTTGAAATTATTATTCTATTTATCCGTTCAATTTTATATAAAGGAGCAAGAGCTACAACAAGTTGAATTGTCGAACAATTAGGACTTGCAATAAAACGCACCCCTTCCTTTATTGCGTCGGCATTGACTTCAGGAACAACCAGAGGAACATCCGCGGCAAGACGAAAATCCCTTCCGTTGTCTATGCATATTGCACCGGCATCTTCAGCTGTTTTCCTCCATGTTACACTGGCTCCTCTCGCTCCTTCTTTTCCGGCAAAAAGAACAAGGTCTGCCCCTTTGAAAACATTTTCCGTTGTTTCTTCGACCAGCATCGATTCTCCTGCAAGTATCTTGGAACGTTCCCGTGTAGCTGCTACTCTAGGCGGCCACTCGCAGGGAAAATTTCTTTCCTTAAGACAATGAGCGATAGTTTCTCCTACTAATCCAACTCCTACGACTGTTACTTTCAAAGCCACTTATAACTCCTTTATAACCTCACTCACATAATAATGTATGTAGTATTGTATAAAATAATGCAAGATAACAATATTTAACCCCACTTTTTGACCTATTATAAAACTTTCTCAGGCAAGCACAACGATTTATTTAAAATTATCTTCAAAAAAGCTTTTAACCTTTTTCAGGCTGTCAAATTTCTTAAAAACCATATCTTCTATTTCTTTTGTAGGTTTTATGATATCCGGAACCATAATTGGCAGCATTCCTGCTTTATTTGCCGCTATTATCCCATTTTTCGAATCTTCGAGGA
>JAQUOE010000063.1 GCA_028717265.1 Actinomycetota bacterium | reverse complement strand
ATCAGAAGGTGGAAAATATAAAGATTACCTGCGAAGGTGATTCGATAAACTATGATCAGGTGGAAGAGATCATAAAGCAGAGCGGCGCATCTATCCACAGCCTGGACAAGGTATCGGTAGGAACAAGTCTGATTGAAGAAGCAGCCACTCACCAGGATTAATCCGCAGACATTCAGTGTGTTTATGTCTTAAAAAAATTAAGCCCGGCTTAAACCGGGCTTAATTCTGTAGTCGATCTCATTTAGCTCAATATCTTTAAATCAATATCTTTAAAGCAAGATATCTTTATCCTTACGTAGATCTTATTTCCTGCCTCATGAATATTATATAAGATGCGGCAAAGCATATAATCGCAAGCGCAATTATAATAATCAGCTGAGGCCATACCTGAATAAGGCTCTGGCCGATCGATAATGGATTTAATAAATTCTGGCTGCCGGCATATTGTTGATATGCCACCGGATTGACCAGTATGGCTCCTTCCACAGGCAAAAGTATGACGGTTATAGCCTCCGTAAACAGAGTCGCCGGAGAGATTCTTGAGATTCCCTGTTCTATCGAGTAATTTTTTATCTGATCGGCTATCGTTGCATTATCCGCAAGCGGGACCATTGCATTTGCTATGGCATTGGCAATTATACCAAGGAATAAAAAAAGGAATATCCATATGGCAATAGAAGTAAGTATAGATGCGGCGGTTTTATCCATAATTACCGAAAACAATATTGCAAGCCCCATCCAGAATCCGCCGTAGAAAATGCATATGAATATAAAGAAGAATATCCTTAAGATTTCCTGCGAATTGGGCGGCACTCCGATAGCGAAAAGCCCCACTCCCGAAATGATAATTACAATACTGGCTATGATTATGGTAAGCGTAGTAATACCTGCCAGGAATTTACCGTTTATTACACTGTCCCTATAAATCGGCTGGGATAAAAGTCTGCTGAGATTACCGCTGTTCTTCTCGCTATTGATGGCATCAAAACCGAATATTATGCCGATTATGGGGATGAAAAAACTGATGAAGGTAATAAAGGAGGGGAGAACGTCCCCACCGGTAGTAAACAGATATAAAAATACATTGCCGCTGACTGAACTTGCCGCTTCTCTGATGTTGGTAAGCGCAACATAAGTCGATGATAGTCCTGCAATATATATAAGTGCCAGAAGGATTAAAAATTTATTGCTGCTAAAATGATCGGAAAGCTCTTTTCTGTAAACGGTTAAAATGCTTCTCATTTTACTCCTCTTTAAAATATTTTAGATAAATCTCTTCCAGTGCGTCCTGCTTCATGTCCATCCTGGTCATAAGTATTCCTTCAGCTGAAATGAGCCTGGATATATCCTGTCTTATGTCTTTATCGCATACGATCTGAATCTTGTTATCGTTCCGGATCACATTTACCACTTTATCCAGTTTCTTAAGCTTTTCTATTATTTTTTCGGATACTTTCTCCAGCTCAAGCTCAATTCTGTATTTTCCTCCGCCAAACATGTTTCTTCCCAGGCTTTCAACGGTTCCTTCGGTAATAAGTTTCCCTTTGGACAGTATTCCCACTCTGGGGCATACTCTCTGCATCAGATTAAGCTGATGGGAGGACAGGAGGAACGTAATATTTTTCTTCTTGTTCAGATCCAGTATGGTTTGCAGCATTTGATTTGCCACCTTGACATCAAGACCTTCTGTGGGCTCATCAAAAATAATAAGTTCCGGTTCTTTTATGAGCACATCTGCTATTCCCAGTCTCTGCTTCATTCCTTTGGAGAATGTTTTAACGATTTGATTTTTATTTTTGGACAGAGCCACTATTTCCAGAGCCTCATCGATTTTTTTGGGAATTTCCCTGAAGGGAATATTATTTAGTTCCGCAGTGTAAGCAAGATTGCCCTTTGCGGTCATATCATCATAAAATCCTACTTTTTCAGGAAGGTATCCTGTTATTCTTTTAACTTTAAGCGGTTCTCTGGTTGAATCGAATCCTGCCACACTGATACTTCCCGAGGTGGGTTCCGTAAGTCCCAGGGTCATAAGGATAAAGGTGGACTTGCCGGCGCCATTGGGCCCAAGGAGTCCGAATATCTCACCTTTTTTGATGGTTAGATTGAGATTATCAACCACCAGAGTCTCTTTATATTTCTTGGACAGATTTTTGGAAATTATTAAATTATTGTTGTCATTCATAATTTATCTTCTTCCCAATCTTGTAAAGATTATGGCAACACCGACTATAACAATCACGATAATTCCTATTCCCACGATTCCCCAGATGGTAGGTGTTTCCACTGTTGCCCGGACATCGATACTGGAATTGCTGTTTTCACTGGATGCCTTGAAGGTCAGCATGTAATCACCTGCAATGGTCTTTTCAGGGGGATTTATGACTGTAGTGATTTCAGCAGTTGCACCGGCTTCGATCGATTCAATAGTTTTGTTATCGAAATTAACCTGCCAGCCTTCGGGCTCTGTTGAACTGAGAGTTATGTTTTCAACGGATATGGAACTATTATTGGTTACGATAAGTTTGTATTCGTTATCTTTTCCGGCAGTCAGTTCAGTGCTCAGTCTTCCTGTTTTTGTGGTAAGCTTTATTTCGTAAGTTGCGGTTATCACTGCTGTAAAATCTATCGATCCTTCCAGTGAGTCGCCTTCTTCAGCGGACTTAAAATTAACCGTGAAATTATATTCACCGGGTTCCTGTGATGTCAGCGGTACAGCTAACATTTTCAGGGATTCCCTGCTGTTAGGAGATATATTAATAGAAAGTGCCTCTGTCGAACCGCTTGCTACGGCAGCAACCCATCCTGTCGGATAATCAACTGTAATATTAAAGGTTTTATCGGTTGTATTTGCTTCTGAATCAACGGCTACAGATCCCGGATCATATATTGCAACGAAATCAAAAGTGAATGTTTCCCCATCCTTCGCCTGTATTTTGGGAAGAGTGGTTTCAAATTCTATTGTTGCAGGAACCGGCGGCGGAGCTATTACTTCTTCTTCGCCAGTTGCTTCTTCATCCTGTGCAAATAATACAGAGGGGATCATCAGGATGATCGACAGCGTAAGGGTCAGAATGATAATAAATACGGGAAGTTTTCTTTTTATGATTTCCAATTTGCGCATCTCCTTTGCTAAATTCGATTAAAATTTTTTTTGATTTTTAATTGTTAAAAGTAATACAGCTAATTTAAAGCTAAACATGAATTTTAATCACTTTGGGTATAGTTGTCAAG
>JAQUOE010000062.1 GCA_028717265.1 Actinomycetota bacterium | reverse complement strand
GCAATTTGAACAGTAGTTTTTGATCCGCCTCCATCAACTCCGAGAATATATTCCATATTGATCTCCCCACTAGAAGAGTTTTCTTTTTTATAACTCTAAAAAAACAATCTCTTCAAATTATAATTTTATTAACATAAAAGCAACGCTACATTATATATAAAAATGATTTAAAAAAATAACCAATAATATTTATAAGCGACAATCTTAACAAAAACTTCTAAAAGTTTATGGTTACAATACCAAGAAACTGTTTTGCTTATTATATGCGGTTCCAGTGCAGCCAATCCTTATGTGATTACTTTATAATATAAAAGAATATTGCATAATATCCTTTATCCTGTAAAACTCCCGCATTTTACCCTTTTACCGAACCGGCGAGCAGCCCCTGAATGAAATATTTCCCTAAAAATAAATAAACCAGAAGAGGAGGTATGGTAACAATCAGGGCCCCGGCCATTTGAACATTCCACTGGACATATTGACTTCCTGCAAGGTTAGCCAGAGCTACGGTAGCGGGCTGGACATTGGGATTCTGGGTAAGAACTATCGCAAAAAGAAATTCATCCCAGATCGATGTAAACTGCCAGACAATAGCTACTACGAAAGCCGGTATTGCGATACGTAGCATTATATGGAAATATATTCCAAATAGACTGCTCCCATCGACTTTTGAGGCTTCGACTATCTCATTTTGAACCCCTGCATAGTAGTTACGGAAAATTAAAGTGACTATAGGAAGGCCGTAGATTACATGAGTTACAATAAGCCCCCCGATCGAACCGTAAAGTCCGATAGATCTCATGACCAGAACCAGTGGAATAAGTATACTCTGGTAAGGGATGAACATTCCAAATAGTATAAGAGTAAATATTAAGTTTGAACCGGGAAACTTCCATTTGGAAAGTATATAACCATTCCAGGAACCAAGCAGTGCAGAAATAATAGTGGCAGGTATCGTAAGGTAGAGGCTGTTCAGGATATTTTTTTTAAGCCTCGAGAAAGCATCTATAAAACTCTGGAAATTCAGTCCCTTGGGAAGATTCCACATAGTAGCTATATTTACATCCTCAAAGCTTTTTAGCGATGTTGTACTCAGCACATATACCGGTACTAAAAACAGGACCAAAAATATAATAAGAAAGAAATATGTAATAATTTTTCTTCTCAAATCCTTTTCTAAGTCTCCTTACGTAAGCTAATTGTTATATAAGGGATAATTACAACCGCAACCATTACAAGCATAACAAGAGAAATTGCGGCACCTCTTCCGTATTCACTTGCACGAAAAGTCGTTTCATACATGTAAATAGAGGGAACATCTGTAACAAATCCGCTTCCACTTCCTGTCATTACATAGAACAGGTCAAACATTTTCAATGATATATGGCCAAGGATGATTAAGGCACTTAAGGTAATTGGTTTTAGAAGCGGAAGGATTATTCTCCTGTAGATTGTAAACTCACTTGCACCATCGACACGTGCCGCCTCCTTTAGTTCGGCCGGGATCCCTCTCAATGCTGCAAGGTACATCGCCATAACGTATCCGATATACCGCCAGGATGCAGCAATTATCACAGGAAGCAGTGCAATATTAAAGGGACCTATGCTGGCAGTAGAGGTATACCATCCAAAATTTACAGTGTGTTCTATTCCTATTTTTGAAAGGAGACCGGTGAGTAGAAGATTTACTCCGGTGCTTGGGGCGAATATCCATTTCCATACGACACCGGTTACAACAAAAGAGATTGCCAGCGGTAAAAGATAGACAGTTCTAAAAACACCTTCTCCTTTTATGGATTTATCAAGCAGTATCGCAAGAAGAAGACCGCCGCCCACACAGAGAGCAAGAAAAAAGAAAGAAAAGAATATATTGTTAAAAATATCTATTGTAAATCTCTGGCTTTTAAATATAGAAATAAAATTCTTAAATAAAGGGCTTGCAATTGAATAATCCGGGAGTATTCCTTTCCAGTTCGAAAAGGAAACTGCCACCGACCATGCAATAAATCCATATACAAATAATATAATGGCTGCAACAGAGGGAAGGATTGTTAAAATTACAATTAATCTTTCTTTTCTTGATTGTCTCACGGTTTTTTTATTTTAAAATTAAATTTACTGATTTATATTATTTGCCCATAAGCCCTGGAGCCTATGGGCAAATAATAACTTAACTATTACTTCATTTCAAACAATCAACTGTACTGCTTACAGGTTCTCATCAGCGGCAGCCTGGAATGCAACTGCAGCTGCTTCAACATCTTTATCCGAAACAAGCAACGTCATAATATCATTTATTGCCTGAGACCAGGTTTGAGATACTGCTGCGCCATGAGCGATACTCGGCGTAATGGAATTGCTGCCAAAGTCTGCAATGGCGCCCTGGAGATATACATCATAAAGGCTTAAATCAGGATCTGTTCTTGCAGGAATCGAGCCTTTGAGCGGATTGAATGCATCCTGACCTTCTTTAGAACCGCATATCTTTAACCATGCTATGGTATTTTCACGGTCCTTAACGTTTTTAGGCAGACAGAATGTATCCGATAGAGCCATGAAGCTTCCTGATGTTCCAGGAGCAGGCTCGTAACCGAATTCTACATCGGGAGTAAGTCCTTTTGATTTAAAGAAACCTTCTGCCCAGTCACCCATAATGGTCATGGCAGCGGTGCCGTCGATTACATACTGTGCCGCTTCATCCCATGCCAGTGCAGAGTGGTCACTGTTAACATAATCCAGCATGTCTACAAAGGTTTGTATTGCATCTTTTACTTTAGCTGAATCCCATGCTACGGAACCGTCAAACAGTCCTATGTAATCGGCAGGTCCCAGTGTGCCCAGAAGTACATTTTCAAAGACATGAACCGCAGTCCATATACCGGTATCCCCTAAAGCCAGAGGTGTTATACCTGCAGCCTGAAGGGTGTCTGCTGCTGCAAAGAACTCGTCAAAAGTAGTTGGCACGGTAATACTGTTAGCCTCAAAAACTGCCTTATTGTACCACAGTACATTCGAACGATGGATGTTAACAGGTACTGAGAGTATATCATCGCCTGAAGAGAGAATAGAGATCATATCATCAGGATAGAAGTCAAACCAGCCTTCTTCTTCGAATATGAAGTTCACCGGTTCCAGAAGATCCGCTACCCCATATGTATCGATAAGTTCATGTCCTGCGTGTACCTGGAAGGTATCCGGAGGGTCGCCTGCTGACATCCTTGTGGCCAGTACAGCCTGTGCATTCATCCCTGCTCCACCGGCAACTGTTGCATCTATTATTTCTACATCGGGATATTTCTCCCTGTAGATCTCAAATAGAGCTTCTTTTCCTTCACCTTCCCCGCCGGCGGTCCACCAGGAGAATATTTCAAGCTGTCCACTTAAAGCCATTTCCTC
>JAQUOE010000061.1 GCA_028717265.1 Actinomycetota bacterium | reverse complement strand
CATGGGTCCCTGTGGTTACAAAGATTTGCATAAGGTTAAGATAAGTGGTCCTAATTTTTTTATTGTGCTTTATTACGAGTGTCCTTCCGCCAATAGGTGAAAAACCGCAATAAGTGACGACTCCATTGCCGGATGCAGTGACTTTCTGCCCGTATTTTCCGCTTATATCTATGCCTGTATGTCTGAGTTGTTTTTGTTCATCTTCGTTCCAGTAACTTTGTCTGAATATGGTTATAATCTCACCTTCCAGGGGTAATATAAAAGGGGATTTGATGTATGTATAAGCCGGTAATAAAAAACCAGAAAATATGGAGAATGATAATAAAAGAAATAGCGCCAATTTAAGAGGACTGGTCCTTATACTGTATTTCTGCATGGGATCCTGCTGGCTGTTTTTAAATTTATGGATATGTCCAGTTTTCACATTAAGGAGAAACATAAAATATTATTGGGTATTTTACTATGTTATCGAATAAAAGATATTGTATATCAATTATCCATAAATGTAAATACATAAATATGCAATAGGTCAAAATATTTTAATTGGATTTTACTATTTGACTATAACATCTTATAATAATCTATAATATACCGGAATTTCTAATGACGTATTAGAGGTTATATGTAATATAAGAATAAATAAAATAGAATTTAAATTTGTAAAAATAATATAATCAGAGTGTATTAAAATTTACATAAAAAGTATATAATAATACCTGTCAATGATAAAAACTGTTAAGTTCATTTTTTTACCAAAACTTGTTATAAAAAATTTATAAAGCATTGTATTGTCAAATTTAAAATAAATAATATAATTGATTTAATAAAAGTATCTGTAGTGGGCAAATATTGAGTAAACAGGCAATTATTTTTCATTTTGGAATATGAAAGGAGAAAAAGAATGAATAAAGCAGAATTAGTGGATGCCATCAGCAGTAAAACAAGTTTATCAAAGAAAGATGTTACTAGTGTTATAGACGCCATGCAGGATGTAATAGCAGGTGCACTGGTAAAAGGTAATAAAGTTTCTCTGGTAGGTTTTGGTACTTTCCAGGTATCCAAAAGAAAAGCAAGAACCGGCTTGAATCCACGTACAAGAGAAACCATACATATTGCAGCATGCACCGTACCTAAATTTGTAGCAGGAAAGGGATTGAAAGAGAAAGTCAAATAAGTTTTCAGGTTTTAAATTAGCAATATATTCAATTATGTAAAGAAGGGCATTCAATATGCCCTTCTTATTTTAAATATTAAAATCCTTTTTTCTACATTAATTTTATGGAGTATAATTTAATTATTTAAATATTTAAGCCCTTGATTCAGCAGGATTTAAATATTTATAGCAGTAGTAAATTTTAATAAAAGTAATACCAGAAAGAACCAAAAATTGCCATAGCTACACCGAATATGATCCATCCTATCAGTGTAAGTCCGCCAAGTACAATGCCTGCAATATCAAAACCTTTACCGTTTTGACTGGCTACGCCGTTCTTTATTTTACTTAAATCAATTGCTCCCAGTATGATTGGTACAATTCCCAATCCAAGAATACCTGTTACCAGGGCGGCGATGGAGAGTCCACCTGGACCTTGTTCATTTGCTCCTTGATTCATTGTTTCCTCCTGTATAATTTGATATTTTTGAAAGCTTTTATCTGAATAATATTATATTCCTGCAATATAAAAAATAAAAATTGTTTCTATACCGGTAATATCAGTACTCCTTTTAAATTCCAAACTTTTCTTTTAATTCTTTTATTCTGGTGCAGGCAATTTTAATTTTTTCTTCTGTTATTTTTCCGTCTTCTACCGCTTTTTTAATTGTGTCAAATGATTTTTGAGCGATATCGTCATCATACTCGGAGCCATTATTGGAAAATATGAGTAAATCACAACCGGCATTTATTGCTTTTGTTATAGCTTCCTCGAATCCAAAATGAGTGGCGATCGCGTCCATCTGCATATCATCAGAAACAATCGCGCCTTCATAATTTAGTTCGCCTCTCAATATATCCTGCAGAAATCGGGATGATAAGGTAGCCGGATTACCGGAATCGATATCTGTGTTCATGATATGAGCCGTCATAATAATGTCGACTTTGCCATCTTCTATCAATTTCCTGTAAGGGAAAAGCTCTGTTTCCCGATTATAAGTATCTGTTATGTCAACCAGCCCCAGGTGACTGTCTTCGGTAGAGCTTCCGTGCCCCGGAAAATGTTTTATTGCTGTCATAATATCGTATTTATGCATGGCATCGATGAAAGATCCTGCATGTTCGTATACTTTCAAAGGATCATCAGAAAAGGACCTTTCCAGCTTTCCTATTACCGGATTATCTTTATTTGTATTAACATCGACTACAGGCGCAAAGTTCAAATCAAATCCCAGAGAATCAAGTTCCATTGCAAGAGGGGATATCTCCAAAAAAGTATCTTCAGGATTATTTTTCCCCATTTCCTGTGCACTTTTTACCTTAATAAAGCCGTATTCCGCCTTCAAACGGTTTACATAACCGCCTTCTGCGTCAACTGCTATAAGCAGGTCATCATGGGTAAACTTTTTTAAGTCTTCAATTAGTTTCTTTGTTTGATACGGATCAAGAATATTTCTGGGGAAGCTCTTTGATGGCGCATCATAATCAAAAAGTATAACTCCTCCGATGTTATACTTATTAATATCCTGAATTATTCCGGAAGAATTATTGACTTCTGTTCCCCTGAAACCCAGAATGATCATTTCGCCGATCATCCGGTCCAGTGTAGAACTGGTTTGTTCCGTGCCGGTGTAAGTCTTTTCGTTTGAAATTACTGTCTTTGAAGTATCCGCAGTCTTTTCTTTCTTACAGGAGGAAACTATAAAACTAAAAGAGAGCAGTGCGCATAAAAAGAAAAAAAATAGCAGTTTCAGATATTTTGATTTCATTTAAATCTTCTTTTTAAAACCTGTATTTTCTTGATTCGGTATACAATAAAAATATGATTCCGGTATCGTATTTTTACATCATTTTAAAAAAGTAAGAAAATTATAACAGATATATTTTTTTTAAGTAAAAAGAAAAGGCAAATAAACGGGAATATTTAGAATTTGATTTAAAGCAAACAAAAAATATTTATGATAATATTTTCTGCTGATGAATCAAACAATTTTTATTAAATTAAAGTAATTTTTACACAGGCCTCAAAGTCCCTGCAAAAACCACCCAGGCAAGAAGTGATTTAGCCACAAGACTCAAGATAATATATGCCCTCTCGCCATAGAGATAATCGCGCCATCTACCCACTTTTTTATACTGCAGCACCATATTTACCGGGAAGAGATTGAAAAGAAAAAAATAAATTCCGAATATTGCAAAGACAAACCAGGGGATATTTTCTATTACGCTGCTTGACTTTACTACAGACCCCAGAAAATACATAAGGATTATTATCCAGGGAAAAACTCCGGCAAAACTGCCGATTGTAAAAGCGGTCCAGTTGGTCCTTCTGGTGGTT
>JAQUOE010000060.1 GCA_028717265.1 Actinomycetota bacterium | reverse complement strand
CCGGAAAGGAAAACAACCTTCCGGTCGTGCAAATGGTAGATGAAGAAGGAAAGTTTAAAGAGAAGGTTAAAAGTTTTGCCGGCATGGGCATAGAAGAAGCAAACCCTAAAATCATAGAGGACCTTAAGGCGAGGGGCCTTCTTTTCAGTATCAGGAAAATACAGCACTCCTACCCCTTCTGCTGGAGATGCAGCAGCAGGCTGATGTATTATGCAAAGAAGAGCTGGTATATAAGGACCTCGCAGATAAAGGATGATCTTTTAAAATCCAATAAAGAAGTAAATTGGTATCCGGAATATATAAAATACGGAAGATTCGGTAAATGGCTCGAAAACAATGTCGACTGGGCCCTTACGAGGGAAAGATACTGGGGGACGCCCCTTCCGGTATGGACGGATGAAAACGGTCACAAGATCTGCATAGGCAGTATTGCAGAGCTCAGGGAGACCGCAGGAACAATCCCCGAAAATCTGGACTTGCACAGGCCCTACGTGGATGATATTGTCATAAAATGCCCGCAGTGCGGCAAAGATATGAAAAGGGTGTCCGAGGTAATAGATGTATGGTTCGATTCCGGTTCGATGCCTTATGCACAGTATCATTATCCTTTTGAAAATAAAGAAATATTTAAGGATAATTTCCCGGCAGATTTTATAGCCGAGGCAATAGATCAGACAAGAGGATGGTTCTATACACTGCTTGCCATCTCCACGCTGCTGTTTAAAAAATCGTGCTATAAAAACGTGCTTTGCCTCGGCCTTATAAATGATGAAAGCGGACAGAAAATGTCCAAATCAAAAGGCAATGTCATAAATCCTTGGGAGGTTCTGAACAGGCAGGGGGCCGATGCGCTCAGATGGTATTTCTTTACCGGCGTGTCGCCGTGGCTGTCCAAGAATTTCTCAAATAAAGCAATCGATGAAGTGGTGAGAAAATTCATACTTACTTTATGGAACACTTATTCATTCTTCGTGATATATGCAAATATAGACAGCTTCGATCCTTACCGGCACGATCTTGAGATAAGAGATAGATTCGAGATTGACAGGTGGATAATATCCGAGCTCAATCTCACAATAAAAAAGGTAAATGAACTCATGGATGATTTCAATGTCACCGAAAGCGGCAGGGCAATACAGGATTTTACAGATGTCCTGTCGAACTGGTACGTCAGAAGAAGCAGGAGAAGATTCTGGAAGAGTGAAGAAGACAGAGATAAGATAAGCGCCTATAAGACATTATACGAGTGCCTGGTAACGATCTCCAGGCTGTGTGCGCCTTTTATACCTTTCCTGAGCGATGAAATTTATAAGAACCTTACCGGAAGTTTCGGAAAGGGAGAAGAAAGCGTGCACCTTGAGAGTTATCCGGCAGCGGACGAAAGCCTGATAGACGAAGATCTGAACTTTAAAATGGACACGGCCCGGAAAATAGTGGGCCTGGGAAGAGCGATAAGGAGCAAAGTCAATATAAAGATAAGGCAGCCTATTGAAAAGGTGCTCGTATATTTTGACAGCGACGCGAAGAAAAAAGAAGCCATAGATCATTTCAAAGATGTGATAGCAAGCGAACTCAATGTCAGAGAAATAGAATTCGCAGGAGGACTCGAGGAGCTTGTCTCTTACGATATAAAACCCAACCTTGCGCCTGTGGGTAAAAAATACGGTTCTCTTGTTCCGAAAATAAAGGATGCCCTGCTTTCGGAAAATCCGGTCCGTACCGCGCTAAAGGTCAAAAATGAAAAAAACATAAGTCTTAACATAGACGGTAAAAAAATAGAACTGCTGCCGCAGGAAGTGCTGATTGATATAAAAAACAAAGAGGGATTCGGAATCGAGACCGATGGAGAATTTACGGTGGGACTTTCCACCTCCATATCAGCGGACCTGGTTGAGGAAGGATTGTGCAGGGAGATTGTTCATCAGATACAGAATCTGAGAAAGGAAGCGGGATTCCGGATAGAAAATACCATAGAAACAGCATTGGGACCGGGAATAAAAGAGAATGTCATAAAAAAATTTAAAAATTATATAATGAAAGAAACGCTAAGCAAGTCTCTGGGTCCGGATTTTAAAGAGGGTATGTTTGTAAAAGAAGTAAAAGTAAATGATATGAAAATAAAAATAGGCATTAAAGTAGTGGGGAGCATAGCTTAAAATGTTAAACAGAGCAAAAAGAAATATTCTCATGAATGTGTATTTCCTGGCTACGGCGATACTGGTTCTGGTTGCCGATCAGGTAACGAAAAGTATCATAATAGAGAGGGTTCCGGAAAACAGTTCAATAGAAATAATAAGAGGTCTTCTATATATAACCCATGTAAAGAACAGCGGTGCGGCTTTCGGGATGTTTCAGGGTTACACAAATATTCTTGCCGTAGTATCCATCGTAGCAATAGTCCTTATTATCATCCTTAAAGTAATACTTAAGCTTGATTTTGCCTTTTACAATGTGTCTCTTGGCTTCATCCTCGGCGGAGCAATTGGAAATCTTATCGACAGATATTTTCTGGGAGAAGTTACCGACTTTATCAATCTTAGCTTCATCCCCGTATTCAATATAGCGGATTTTTCTCTTATAGTCGGTTTTTGCCTTATAATAATATTAATAATAAGGGAGTATTTTAAAAGGGAAAAAGCCAGGAGGAGTTGAGTAAAAAAGAAGAAGAAATCTTAAACTTTACAGTGGATGCCGAAAGTTCCGGGCAGAGGATCGATAAGTTCCTGACCATAAAAGCAAAAAATATTTCAAGAAGCTACATTCAGAATATAATCGGAAAAGAAAAAGTTAAAGTAAACGGCAGAGCCGTAAGTAAACACTACAGACTTGCAGAAAATGACCATATCTCTGTTGAAGGTCCCGGAGAAGATGATTCCAATACAGAAGTCGAACCACAAAAGATAAATCTTAAAATAATCTATGAGGATGAGTATCTTCTGGTAATATCCAAGAAATCCGGAATGCTCACCCATCCGGTGCCGGGATTCAAAAAGGATACCATCGTAAATGCCCTGCTGTATCACTATGATAAGCTTTCGAACCTCCCGGGTAAAGAAAGGGCCGGCATCGTGCACAGACTGGATAAGAATACATCGGGACTTCTCATCATAGCGAAGGACGATAATACCCACCGGCTGCTGTCCGATAAATTCAAGGAAAGAGAAATTAAAAAAACCTATGCCGCGCTCGTATGGGGCAATTTCTTGGAAAAAAATGGAGAGATAATCCTTCCGATCGGCCGCTCCAGGCTGGACAGAAAGAAAATGAGCATATCGATCGACAGGGGAAGGGAAGCGGTGACCAGGTTCGAAGTGGTCGAGGTATTCGAAGATACGACACTCCTGGATGTTCACCCCGAAACTGGAAGAACCCATCAAATAAGAGTACACTTGAGTTATATCGGCCATCCTGTAATGGGAGACGAAACATACGGCACCGGCCAGTCACAAAAAATGTCGCGGGAACTGGGACTGGAAAGGCAATTTTTACATGCAAAAAGATTGGAGTTTACGCATCCTGTAACAGGAGAGAAACTGGCGCTGGAAGATAAGCTGCCTGCTGATCTGTCGAAATGCCTGAAGATTTTAAAGGTGAACAAATAGGATAGAAAAGTAAATTATTATTTTTTTAAAAGGAGAAAATAAATTGGCAAACATAAGAAGATTGGTGCTGGATGTTCTAAAGCCCCATAAGCCCAGCATATTGGAGCTATCATCTCAACTTGCGGACCTTCCGGGAGTGAATGGAGTGGACATTTCACTCATCGAGATGGATCAGAAGGTGGAAAATATAAAGATTACCTGCGAAGGTGATTCGATAAACTATGATCAGGTGGAAGAGATCATAAAGCAGAGCGGCGCATCTATCCACAGCCTGGACAAGGTATCGGTAGGAACAAG
>JAQUOE010000059.1 GCA_028717265.1 Actinomycetota bacterium | reverse complement strand
GAATCTGTTCGGCCCAGCCAGGTTTTGGAGTTATCAGTCTGTAATCACTTGTACCAGAAGCTATCAGCTTACTGTTTTCATCTATTAACAGAGCCCTGGTTGAACTTGTTCCTATATCGAGGCCCAATAAATAATTATTTCTCATTTTTTATTTCTCTTTTTTTTGATTATTAATTTTAATTAAATATATATTAATAAATTAAAGAATTAATATTTAGCTTTCTCTCCCTATTAAATGCTGAACATTTATTGGCAATTTTGTTAGTACTTCTACATCGGGACCGGATTTTTCAAGGGTTCTTTCTATTACCAAATAGTCTAAATTAGGAATTATAATTTCATTGAATTTATTGCCGGTTCCTTTTATTGCTACGTCGAGCATAGTCACAATATTATGGCCTAACGGCTCATTGGAATTTAATGTAATAGCACCATAGAATTCCTGACATTCGGTATAGCCGCCATTATGAGTTCCGGTATATGGTTTTTGCTTTATTAAATCTATTTTTTTACCAATTATTTTTTCCACTTCTTCCTTTTTAGAGTTAAAATAATCAACCAATGCCTGTTCCTGTAATTTTGCCGGTAAATTATCTCTGGCGACCATCTTATAAGCTTCAAGTCCGACTGTATAAGCTTTTTCAATAAAATCGAACCAATACTTTTGGTCCTCTGTAATATTAGAAGAATTATTGGTGCAAACCACGCTGACTCTCTCACAGGCAGTCAATCCGTCACGTTTCGGAGCAACTCCTATACTTACGATATCTCCTTCATTTATTACTCTGTTCAATGATTTACCGATCATAGTTCTGTTTGCTTCATTTGCATTTACCATTATATCGAAACCCATTTCTTCAGATCCTAATTCTTGTCCCACCGCATACCCCCATTGAGAAATCTGGGTTTCTAACATACCCGGTTTTAAAACTGCCAGCATACATTTAACCATTTCATCACAAATCAAGCTCGCGTCTCTGATCAGATCTATTTCCTCTCTGGATTTCTCATATTTTATTTTATAGTAGATTTCCTGTGAATCAACAATTTTGCTGCTGTCACCTAAATAATTTATTAAAAATTCATAAATATTTACTGGGAATACGGCTCTCGGTGTCAATAATCCTATTATATCAGGTTTGCCTCCCGCAGCTTCTTCTATTACATCCTCTATTCTTTCGGAATCGATTTGGTAATCTTCATCAGCCAATTTTAACATTTCTACTTTACATATCCTGGCACCGGATCTTGGAGAAAGTTGTTCAGCGACATATCCGCCTTCCAAACCTGCAAGGATATAAAATCCATTTTTACCGATAACACCGGCAACAGGTTCAACAGTGATATTTGTATTTCCTCCAAGATAGGGGACGTCTCCATTATACTGTTCATTAGAATACACAAAAGCAGCATCAATTTTTTCTTTCTTAATAGCTTCGATTATTTTTTGCTGTCTTCGTTTGAATTCTTCCGGACTTATTCGTAATTTTTTATCAATGTTAGGTGAATTTGAAAGTATTTTTGAAATGATTTTTGCTTCTTCCAGCCATTCTGAACTCCTGTTGTTCATTTTTAGAACTCCCTTTGTTTAAAAAATATTAATAGTTGACAACAAAAAAGAAAAATGTTAACTTATTTTAACAAAGTTAATTTAGTTAATCAA
Organism: Actinomycetota bacterium; assembly: GCA_028717265.1. Lineage (GTDB taxonomy): Bacteria > Actinomycetota > Humimicrobiia > Humimicrobiales > Humimicrobiaceae > Hydromicrobium. The sequence goes on along the minus strand of JAQUOE010000059.1, from coordinate 2,274 downwards.
GTAATAATTAAACTAATTAACTTTATTAATTATAGTATACTTATCAAGTGAATAATAGATTTTAATTCGAATTTATTAGCTGTTTATTGGTTTACAGATATAGTTATAATTTCAGAATAATATAGAAATTATATAAAAAGGAGAGTAATGATCAGCAAGAAATTAAGATTTTACAATACTGCCAATCCGAAGCTTCAAAATGAAATAAATAAATCTATTGTTTTTAATTATTTAAGAGAAAACAAATCAATTTCCCGCATTAAAGTATCGAAAGATCTTAAGATTAGCGCACCCACCGTTTCGAAAATTGTTTCTGGACTTATCAGCGAAGGATATGTAATTGAAGTAGGGAAAGATGAATCAACCGGCGGTAAAAGACCAACTCAGCTTAACTTTAATTCAGATATCGGGAGTGTTATTGGAGTCGACCTGGGAAAAGATAGAGTGAGAATGGTCAGATGCGATCTTAGTGGAAATATTTTGGAAAAACAAATTGGATTTAAAATCTTTTATAAAGATACGGAACTTCTAAATAAAATAATAAAAGAAATTCGGTTATTTATTAGTAAAACTAAATCAGGTGATAAAAGGAGACAAAAAAAGATTCCGGTAAAAGCAATATGCCTGGGAGTACCGGCGGACATAGATATCGATACGGGAGAAATTAAAGGCGCACCTCTATTTGAGGGATGGGAAGGTTTGAAATTAAAGGAAATCTTGTCCAGGGAATTCAGTTTACCGATATATATCGAAAATAGTACAAATATATCGGCAATAGGAGAAAATTATTGTGGCGAGGGAAAGAGATTTAACGATATAGTTTTTTTAGAGGTTAGTGAAGGAATCGGAGCAGGAATAATTATTGACAATCAAATATTCAGAGGTTCATATAATTCGGCAGGCGAGGTTGGATTTATAGTAGCAGGAAAGGAGAATCTATATACTACCTATAAATATAAAGGGTATATGGAGGAAATTGCTTCACCGGGAAGTATTGAAAGAGCGATAGTCAAAGCTATAAAAGGTGGAGGAAAAACTCTAGTAAAAGAAATTGTTTCAAATGATATGACCAGGATCGATACCTCTATCGTATGCAAAGCTGCAGGCCTTGGTGATCCTCTGGCAAATGAAATTATTAAAAATGTTGTTGAACACCTGGCTATTATAACTATGAATCTCATTTTAATTATTAATCCGGAGATTATAGTGATCGGTGGGGATATCAGTACTTTACCGGAGGTAAATAATTTATTTATGGAGCCACTTAAAAGTATTGTCGGTAGGGTGATACCATTTAAATTACCCGAAATTAAACTATCTATTTTAGGTGATGACGGGGGTATAATTGGGGCTTCTTTTTTTGCAGTTGATAACTTACTGACAGAAGACTTTCCCTATAGGATAAGAAAGTGTCTTTAAAGAAGTAAAGGATATTCACAAAATTACGTGAAGTAGACAAAATATGTATAGAAGCAATGTTGAAAGATTATAAAAAAAGAGAAGCATCAGGATGGGAGGCGATAATTATGAAAAAAGAAAAATGAGATTTGCTTAGCCAAAAAATAGTTACCCGCAAGGTTTACTAAACAAATCTCATATGTAATTCTATTGAAAATAATTTGAAAAGTAAATTGAAAGAAGGAAAGAATGATGAAAAAATTATTAAGGTTGTTGATAATTGTGGTACTAAGTATATCTATGATAGCGGCTTTTTCACTGGCTGGATGTAAGGGAACTGAGGAAGAAGCAACTACGGAAGAAGAAACAACAGAAGAAGAGGCAACTGTTGAAGAAGAGACTACAGAGGAAGAAGTGGTAGCAGAAGAAGAAGCAGAAATAGGGCCTGAAGTGGAGCTAACTGTTTTGAACTATGAGGATATTACTTCTCCTGAAGCTAAAGTTTGGGATAAGATTGTAGCAGCTTTTAATGCTAAATATCCTAATATCACACTGACAGTTGAGCATAGTACTGGTGAAGCATATCATCAGAAACTCGCTGCACTAGCTGCCGCTGGTGAGTTACCTGATGTTATGATTCTGTTTCCAGGTTCCCGAAGTGCTGAAATTTATGAAAATAAGCTTGTAGAAGATCTATACCCATATTTAGGTGCAGATAAAGATAAGTTTAATTCATTTGCTGTTGAACCACAGTGGGATGGCAAACTGTATGAGCTTCCTATATCGATTACTGCATCTCATATGGTTTTTGTTAATACCAAAATTTTAGACGATCTTGGTCTCAGCATGCCTAATACCTATGCTGAACTTGTTGCA
>JAQUOE010000058.1 GCA_028717265.1 Actinomycetota bacterium | reverse complement strand
TTTTTTCGATGATGATATTTTTATGCCCGACAAGACGGTCCGCATGGAGTTTTGCAGAAGATATCCCGGAGAAATAGGTAAATCCTTTATTTTTAGCAGCAGAGTCGAAATCTGTAATAAGGAAATGTTAAGAGAACTTAAATCTGCGGGTGGGCGAAGGATTGATTTTGGCATTGAATCCGGCAGCAAGGAGTTAAGGCAAAATGTTCTTAAAAGGAACATGGCCAATAGTCAAATCCTGAAAACTGCTGAAATGGCCAGAGCATTGGGATTTCAGATAAAGACATTGAATATGGTCGGGCTTCCCGAAGAAACATACGAGAAGCATCTTGAGACTGTTAAATTAAACCTGGAAATAAAACCCGACGTGGTCAGCATATTCGTTTTTTATCCCTATCCCGGAACGGAACTATATGATCACTGCGTAGAAAAAGGATACTTCGATCCTGATGAAAGTATGCCCCGGGGATATATCTCGCGAAGGATTTCGCTGCTTGACCTTCCTGATTTTTCCAGGAAACTAATTACAATGTGTTTTAATAGATTTGGATTCCGTGTTTTCAGAAAAGTTTCTATTATAAAAGCTGCAGGGTATTTTGTCATATATTCCAAATACGGTGAATTCTTTATGAGAATTACTGCGTGGATCAGGAACCTGCTGGCCAGGCTGCTTCCGGGATTTTAAATGCTTCTTTTTTTAGATCTTTTTTCAAAATAGGGCCTCACGATATATGTGATCCCGCCTATAATCCCCATTATGATCAACATAAACAGTATGAGAAGAGAACATAATGCCGCTTTCTCATTGTTTACTCCCATGGCAACCATAATAATAACAAGGGAGTTTTCCCTCAAACCGATACCCCCGATAGAAATAGGAAGCATTGCTATGACTGCCACTATAGGCACGATAAAAATAAATGCGGTCAGCGATAGATCGATTCCCAGAGCCATAGATGCTAACCAATAATTAAGTATAACGGAAAATTGAAGGAGAAAACTGAATGCCAATACCTCTATGAGAACTACTTTATATTTTTTAAAACTTACCAGAGTATTATAAAAGTTAGATAACTTATCCGCAATTTTACGCATAAATCTGAATTTACGGGTGATTTTATCAAACCTGAATAAAGAAGGATTGATAATCAATAAAGCAAGAATCAAAGTCACAACAAAAAATATTATGATAGGAACGATTATCGACTGGTGACCTATAGCGGTAAACCCCAAAAAAAGGGCTATAATGGCATAGGTCGCCGCACTTACCACTCCGGAGAATCTTTCTACCAGAATCACGGAGGCCGAAGAACCCAGCGAGATATTACCTTTTTTTGAAGCGTCATAAGCCCTGAATACATCTCCTCCTATGCTTGTAGGAAGGAAATTATTAAAAAAAGAACCTATGAGAACGGTAACGCTCAATGTGGTATTGCTTAATCTCACTTCCTGTGTATTCAAAAGAATCTTCCATCTTACGGCAGTAATATAGGTCCCGAGAGCATGAGTAGATAATGAGAGTAAAAGTAAAAACTTATTTGATGATTTTAAAATTTCGATTACATCTGAAAAAGACTCTATTCGTGTACTTACCAGATAGACAATAAGTGAAGCACTTATTGCAATTCTTAAAATAAGCAATAATGTTTTCTTATTTTTTCGATAAAAAGAAATAATCCGCTTTTTCATTTTCTGGAAACAGAACTATTAGTTATTTTCTTGATTTTGCAACCCTTGCGGGAATCCCGGCTGCTATTGAAAAAGATGGGATATCCCTGGATACCACTGCTCCTGCTCCGATAATGGTATCTCTTCCTATAGTGACATTATCAAAAACCATGGCACCTGCACCTATCCAGCAATTTTTTTCTATTGTTATACCGAACGTGGGCTTTTCCTGTTCGGATATGGGAATATCCACTCTGGAATAATCATGTCCCCCGCCTATAATATAGGCGTATGCGGAAATCAATGTATTCTCACCGATTATTACATCACTCGTCGAGACTATTTCGCAATTGAATCCCACCACCACATTTTTTTCAAGGATTATATTACCATTTTTGCAGCTCAATATACTGTTTCTACCAATAAAATTATTTTTACTGATATAAATACCTTTATTATCCAGGCCCTTGGCATCCAGGACGCAATAGTCATCTATCACAACGTTGTCCTCGATAGTTATTTTATAAGGATGCCTTATCGTTATCGACTTTCCGAAACTGACACCTTTTCCGACTCTCTTAAAAAGATGGGGGTAAAACAGATTTCTGAAGAAAATACCCGCGGCTCCGCGCATATCCTGAAACAGCATTATAATAAGTTCATATTTCAATAAATTAAAGAAACCCTTTTCCCCTACAAAAAGATTTACATATTTGGCAATTTTAGATCTTTTTTCGGAAAAAAGTTCCTTCTGTATTTTATCCTCGTATTTTTCTATTTGAATCTACCTCCATTCGGATATTGATAGGGTAAATCAAAAAATAATTAATATCAACCGTCTATCAAATTCTTAAGCGATCTTTTATAAAAATCCCAAGATATTCCAGCGGAACCCTTAAAAATGTCTTCCTCGTGATCCTGTCACAATCCCTGCATGGAACAGTATTGCCAATTATACCAGACTTGAATGTTCCCCTCATGTTTTTTATAATTTCGCCATTAAAAATCTCATCTATCCTCTCATTATTTAAATTTCCCAGGCAGATTTTACCCTCAAAGTCCTGCGGGCATAAAAATACCCTTCCATCATAAAATACGGTCAATGAATACCAGGGAAAGGTGCAGGAAACCACCCTGTCATGTCTTTTTCTTTTATCATCCGGTCCGTTCATCTCAAGCAGACCGCCCCAATTATGGGGAGTTCTTGAAATTATTTTATTTAAGGGAAGATTTTTAAAATTTTTTAGAAAAGCTTTTTTTTGTATCCCTATTTTGTTTTCCGGGAGCCTTCCTTTCTGTTCGATAACCTGAATGATAGTATATGGTTTTTTTGACTTAAGCTCCTTCTTTATTTTAAGGAAATCGATTATTCTGCTCAAATTTTCCTCGAATCTTGCGCCGGAACGATTTTTTTCATATATCTCCTTCGTATAACCATCAAAAGAGAAGGATATCAGGTCAAGCCCGGCCAATATCATACTTCGGCTTAACTCTTTATTCAGAAGTGTTGCATTGGTATGAATCCTTGTTTTGACTCCACTACCGGCGGCATATGAAATCATTGGCACTATATCCCTGTTAAGCAGGGGCTCTCCTCTGTGAAATAGATTTATATCATATACTTTCCCGGAAATCTCATCGATTATTCTTTTAAATAAATCAAGATCCATGTCTCCTTTCATGTCCGGGGGAAGGTCTTCATTCACACAAAAACGGCACTTCAGATTACATCTGCTTGACGTTTCGATCCAGATTCTTGCGGGATAATAATTACAGTCAGTTAGTTTTAAGAAGTAACTCAGATAAATCCTGACCAGACCAAAAAAACTGCTTATTTTTTTCATTACATGATAATAATTTGCTATGAAATTATATCCTTTATCACATAAGTTTCTTTATTTTGAACCTTGTGATATACGCGAATCAGCACTTCTGCCAGCAATCCTATTGTAATAAGCTGAATACCGATAAAGATCATAAATATAGAAAGGATAAAAAGAGGTCTGTCGGCCAGTGATTGATGAAAGAAGATTCTCATTATAACAAGATAAATAGTCATGATAAATCCGATCACGCCGGGAAATAAACCCAGAAGGCCGAATATCTGTATAGGGCTTTGAGAATAGCTTAAAAGAAATTTTACCGTGATTATATCAAATATTACCTTTATCGTTCTGGATATACCGTACTTGGACCTTCCATATTTCCTGCTGTGGTGAGTGACGGGAACTTCTGTAACTTTTACTCCCATCCAGCTCGCTATGGCAGGAATATAGCGGTGCATTTCTCCGTATAAGTTGATATTCT
>JAQUOE010000057.1 GCA_028717265.1 Actinomycetota bacterium | reverse complement strand
TTGAAAATGGGACCAATAAGATTGATAAATACTCTCGCACCTAAATTTTTTGCTTTGACTATAATGCTTTCCATATTAGCCTGAAACCCTGAAATACGAGGTCCGGCATCATTGGTCCCGTAAGCCACTATGACTATCTGCGGATTATATATGGCAACGGTGCTCTCAAACCTTGCATTCCCGCCACTGGCCTTTTCTCCGCCTTTTCCGCTTGCAATGGTATTGTAATCAGCATACGGGTAATTGGCTTCAAGAAGATCGTCAAACATCTGTACCCAGTTGGACATTTCTATTAAAGAATCACCCATTGCCACAATATTCATATCTACATGTCCCCTGACAGTCATACTTTTTGGAGGAAGCACGACTTCTCCATTGCTGCTTTCTATTTTAAAACCGGTAGTTATTACCCCGCCCGAATTTACGAGATTTTCATTCACTTTAATCTTAAAAGTTATTTCTTTTTCCTCTCCTATTCCAAGCTCTGTCAGGTCCCATATCAGCCCTCTTATATCATCGCTCCAGCTGATTCCCTCGGAAGTACCCGACTGGCTGATATAAATCGCTCCGGCAGGCGTGGGACAGATAACTTTATAGGTTTTTTCCGTTTTTTCGCCGGTATTCCTGATGATGATTTTTATATCTATGATTTCTCCTGCCCAGAGATACCCGCCGTTTTCATCATATAAAAACGCTTCCGATGTTGTTAGATCAGTAAAAAGACTTATTCCCTGCTCCACTGATTTTTCAATAATATCCGATCCATATTTCAGGGTGCTGTTCTCGGTAATAAGTTCATCACCGGTTAAATCTCCTTTCACCCTTACTTTAAAGGAGAAAGTTTCGGGTTGGTTGATTTCCGCAACATCGATATTCCAGGTTACGCTGCCGTCTTTATATTCACCATTTTTAGTAATAGTGTCTTCAATTATATCTACATACTCAGAGAAATTACTTTTAATTTCTATATCAGTGGCATTCATATCACCTGTATTTTCTACCATTAATTTATACTGTATAACATCATTTAATCTTAAAACTCCACCGTTCTCGTCTATGGCTTCCAGTTTAAAATTACTGAGATCCGGGCTGCTTTCTACTGTACTTATCAAATCCGTATCGATATCGTTATTGAAATTCTCCCCATTGGCCATATAAGTGAATTTTGCTCCCTCTAATTTTATCAAAGTACCATTATCCAGCGGTTTTTTTACCTCTACTATAAAATCCAACACACCTTCTTCATTTCCTTTGACGCTGCCGATTTCAAAAGCAAATGTTCCATCAGTGTTTTTTGAGATATCATTATGATCTGATGATACAAAAACCGTATTCTCCGGTATCTTCAACTCTATTGCAAAATTTTCTACCGCTTTTTTCCCCGTATTCTTATAATTTATGGTGTATGTTATTTGATCGCCGGGTTTTGAATATTCACTGGAATTACTGGATATAAAATTGACCCTCCCGTCACTAAATTTAGGCGGATAAATTTTAAAATAATAATAAATAAAACCAGAAATCCCTATTACTACAATGATCAAAACTATAATATATAACCATTTCCAATTACTCTTTATATGTTTTAAAAATTTTTCATTCATTTTTTTATTCCGGAATCATGATATTTGCAAAGCAACCTTATATTATAACAAAAAATTTATCTTAAAATAAAGTTTTTCTATTTTTTTATCTCTATCTCTAAATCGTCACAATCAATATGGCTGCCATTACGGGCTATTCTGAATTTTATGATAGATTTCCCGGCACCTGTGCCTTTGAGTTTTACAATCAGGTTAATATTATTTTCTCCCTTTATGATATATGAATCGCTTACCCACATATATATACCCCCGCTTAGACCGGGATACTGGTTAATATAGCCATTGGGACCCACTTCCATAAGTTCGATATTTTCCGGAAGTTCCAGCTCAAGTGAATCAATTTTAGCGCTCTCCCGGTTCGTATTTTTTATAGTATATTCCACTGTAAACTCTTCGCCAATCCCTTTTACGTATTCGTCAATCATATATTTAATTATGATGCTCCTATCTAATTTTAAGTAGCCTGCATACTGATCTGGCGGAATATAGCTATTAAATTCAACTCTTTTTATATCATAGAGATTTATTGTTCTCATATCTTCAATCCCGTTCCCGTACCTTACCGCACCTCTATAGCCCGCTTCCGAAATAAGGGGCCATTTCGAATAAGAATGATTATCATAGGGCCATGCAAAAAACAAAACTTCACTTCCGAGATGAGATTCTATATCATTTTTCGATTGTATCAGTTCATTCAGGAACTCTTCGTCGGAAGACAGACCGAGTCTTACATGATTCACGGTATGTGATAGAAATTCGCATCCGTATTGGTTCATTTCGATTATTTCGGGCCAGGTAAGTATCGGCCTTATTACATTAGTCCTTTTATTAAAATACGTATTTGTCTTCCTGTCGGTATCGGAATCCCCAACTGCACCCGTGACCAGGAAAACTGTCATCCCGTATCCATATTTTTTAAGTATGGGAAAGCCATTGGTATAAACATCCTGATATCCGTCATCCGAGGTTATGATCACCGGTTTTTCGGGAAGAGCTTTTCCATAATCCACGTAATTCAAAATATCCGTAAAAGTTATGGTTTCATAGCCGTATCTTTTTAAGGTCCTGCATAAATAATCAAAATGTGCGGTATATAATTCAATTTCCTCCCCTATATGGTCTTCTATTGCGTGTAATCCTATTATCGGAATATAATTTCCCTCAAACGGCCTGACACCGTAAACCTTTATTCCGTAGCCGGGACCAATAAAAGAATCCACTTCATCCGAAGATATTTCCAATTCCAATGAAACCTGCATGTCTTCGGTTATATTTTCAGCTAAACTCAAACCGGTATCGAAAGAAACTTCTTCTCCTGCATCTAATGTATCTATTTCCCAGCTGGTTTCTGCCTCATTCAATACAAATAAATCAGGCAAAATAAGTTTCACTTTTACATTTCCTGCCTCTGCATCTCCACTATTTACAATATTTACATTTACTCCCAGACTTTCGCCCGGATACATGTAGCCGCCATTCAAATCGGTAATCTCCATACCGGATCCTGAAAATGACGGTAATAAACTGCTTTTAGCCTCTCCTTTTATTTTAGTATATAAAGAACAGCCTGAAGAAAATAAAAAGATAATGGTCGCGCAAACCAGTATTACCAGTATATAAATTAATTTTTTGGGACTTCTATCCAGGATTTTCATAGGAATGTTTCATTTAGATTTTTATGTCTTGTTTTACAACTGAATATTTACACAGTTGAAGAAATATATTATTTTTTTATCTCCATCTCGATATCATCACTACTGACATAAACCCCGCTGGTTGTTATCCTGAATTTTATAGGAGATTTTCCGGGACTGGTGCCTCTCAGCTTTAAAATCAGATTTATCTCATCTTCTCCTTCTATCTCATACGAATCGCTTACCCACATATATATACCCCCGCTTATGCCGGGAAGCTGGTCAATATAACCGTCAGAATCGACCCCCAGAAGTTCGATATTGCCCGGAAGTTCAAGTTCAAGCGAACTGATTTTAATACTTTTTTTATTTTTATTTTCAATAGTATATTCTACTGTAAATTTCTCGCCAAATTCCCTGATATACCTGTCACTCGAATAACTTATTTCAAGATTAACTTTTGGCTCAGTAACTTTAAAGAGTCTTAAAATCTCATCATATCTCGCCCAGTAATAGGTTCTCCCTATTTGTTCGGTACTAAATACGGATCTCAGCGCCCCGCTGTTACCTACGAAATATACGGGGGTATCATTTTCAAGACCTTCAATCATATCATCTAATGTATAGCGCGGATTTGTATGATAAATATATTCTATTTCTTTTTCACCATATTCATATGTATCCACAAACATACCCACATTGGCCGCTCTCGCAAACACATATACTCTGGAGCCGCTTTCCATATTGTCAAAAGCCTCATCCCAGAATCCATAAATAGGTAGGGGCTCGGAAAGATCAAGCTCATTATAATGTTCCAGAACAAAAGAAAGTGGCAGAAAAGTAAAAAATAATAATACGATCGTTATTAAAAAATATTTTAAAA
>JAQUOE010000056.1 GCA_028717265.1 Actinomycetota bacterium | reverse complement strand
GGAGCCAAAATTCTTTTAATATCCGATTAGAAATCCAAAATTAAAACTTAATAAGTATATAAATATTTATTTATTTTAAATATATAGTTATTATAAAATACATTACGATAATAAGAATTGGGGGGAAATATGAATTCGAGGAATATAAGTTTAAAATAAAGAAAACATGCAGAGACAGAAGCAGCACCTTTGAAGATATTATTAAAGAAATTAAATGAAAAATCATTTGAGAAATATCAGTTAAGGAGCTATGTGAGGAGGCCCTGATATCAGATGTTATCTTCTTTAACTATTTCCCTAATAAAAGTGGCCTGTCAGTTTACTATATGCAGATCTGGAGTATAGAAGTATCATAAAAAATTGAAAAAAACTAAAAGAGATAGGTGCCCTTAAAGAAATCGAATATATATTTGAATATACGGCAAAGGCTATTGAGAAGTTCCCGAATTTAATGAACGAAATAATAGCTCATGTTGTAAAAAATTTTACAACATTGAAATTTGGTAAAATCTCAACTGCGGAAAAGCTCATCACTTTTCCTGATTTATCTGAAGTTGAAAAAATTGAGGCTGTGGTTTTAAATGAGTTATTTGCAAAAAGGATTAAAAAAGCAATAGAACAGGAAGAGCTTCCGGGTAATACAGATGTAGAGTTCCTAACCTTTTCACTGTTCTCTATTTTTTTGGAACGCCAATAAGATGGACAAAACCAGAATCTAAGAAAATAAGCTCATTATATAAACACAACCTGGAGATTCTCTGGAAGCGTGCCAGTTTCAATTTAGAATAATAAATAAATAGATAAGGAAATAATTACGGAGGATAAAATGTTAAAAAGACAAAAACTAAGAAAAGGAATAATACTAATTACTTTTTTATTACTTCCTGCAATATTTTATTATTTATCACCCTATCTTATCATTATGGGTGCTTCAGAAGGAGTGATATCCGGTAGTTTTATAATTTTTGCAATCCTTTTTTTATCTGCCCTATTTCTTGGTAGAGGTTTTTGCGCATGGTTCTGTCCTCTTGCTGGAATACAGGAGGTAAGTTTTATGGTAAGAAACAAACCTGTAAATAATAAGTACAACTGGATAAGATATATTATATGGGTACCATGGATAACAATAATAATATACATGGCAGTAGCAGCGGGAGGATTTCGAAGAATCGACTTTTTCTACCAGACTACCTATGGATTTTCCATAGCTGATGTCTATGCACTATTTATATACCTCATTATAGTCATTACAACTATAATCCTCTCATTTGCAGTAGGGAAACGTGCAGTTTGCCATTATGTATGCTGGATGTCTCCTTTTATGATTGGAGGAAGAAAATTTAGAAATCTATTTAAATGGCCCTCACTGAGACTTAAGGCAGATAAGGAAAAATGCACTGATTGTATGACCTGTATAATAAATTGTCCCATGAGTCTTGATGTTAATGATATGGTAAAGAGTGGCAAAATGGAAAATTCCGAATGTATACTCTGTGGAACATGCGTAGATAATTGTAAAAAAGGTGTAATTAAATTCACCTTTAGCAAAGATATTTAAATTAAAACTAATGGAAGGGAGCCATGTGAATGAAGATATTAATTGCATATGCAACAAGGTTTGGAACTACTGAGAAGTGTGCAGGTATGCTTGCGGAGATATTGAAGGAAAAGGGAAATGAAGTTAAACTTATGGATCTTAAAAAAAATAAAAGTGTAAAAATCCAAAATGACCTGGTAGTAGTAGGAGGGTCCTTTGTTGCATTCAGGATGAATGCTATTGTAAAGAGATTCGTAAAAAGGAATTTAGATACCCTTCTAAACATGAAAACAGGTATCTTCATGTGTGGGGCAGATGAAGACTGGGAAAAGGAAATAAAAAAAGGTTTTCCTGAGGAACTACTCGATAAAGCAGTAGCTAAAGGGTATTTTGGTTTTGAGATGAACTGGGATAAAATGAATCCAATGGTAAGAAATATAATGCAAAAAGCATGGAAAACTACAGAACCTGTATCAAAGATAAATATTGAAAATATAAGAAAGTTTGCAGAAGAAATTGCAGAAGCTTTACCTTAAAGAACTTTAAAATATGTTAAAGTAATTAACTTTTTTATGAAATGATTCGAAATTTAACTACTCGGGGAACCACTTCAGATGTATTAGTCAAAAGTATCTTAAAAATAAATTATTATCTATGGCTGAAACATCCTATTATTGCATACGTCTTAATAGATAATTTAAAAAGTCAATTCTATTCTATTCTGAGTTTGATTATTTCTCTCAAGTTAAAAGGTAATTTTTAATTGAGTACGTAAGTTTGTCAGGTTAATTCCTATATAATAAAATATTAAAATGAAAGGAATCTCATGAGCAGGATTATATTGATTATTGTCGGAGCAATTGTAGCTATCTTAGGAATTCTTACGCTTTTTCCTATGATGACTCTGGGTTTATGGTTATCTATAACTTTAATAGGAATAGGCATTGTAAGTATAATTTTAGGATTTCTGTCTAAAAGAAAAAGTATTTAATAATTAGTAAATATAAATATAACTTATTTGCTAAATAGGTCTTTCAGATCAATTGATTCTTTAAAAAATTGATTCGAAAAGATTATAGAGTTATGCTAATCCGTATTTTTTTACCGCTTCGATCATAGCGCGGATATTATCGCCCGGAGTTCCCGGTGAGGCGCCGCCTCCGGCTGACAGGAGGATTCCCGTTTTGCTATTGTACATATTCAGGCATTCCTGCGTTTTTATTATGACAGTTTCCGGTGAACCCTGGGCCAATACCTCAAGCGGAGGTACATTGCCCATCAGGCAGATTTTGTTTCCGACCATTTCCCTTACTTTCAAAATATCCTGCTTGCCCGTAAAATTGAACATGTTGATTCCCATATCCTCGAGAAATTCATAGTATGCAGTATTATCCGTATCATTATGATATATTTTCAAACTGGTTGAGAAGGATTTGAATATGTCCTTGAAATAAGGATGTGCAAACTCAAGATAATCTTCTTTTGAAAGAAAACCAACTACATCGTCCAAAACGATTATTCCGTCAATTTCACTCAAGGCGTCTGCCTGGGCCTCAAGCCAGTTTCTTGTCATTTTAGCGGTGATTTCAAGCAGCTTATGAGTATTGCCAGGATCAATTTTTAAGCCGATTAAAAATTCTGTAAGGCCCATGAGATGGGACGCTGTGGTAAGGGGACCTCTTGCGGCGACTATTTTGATTGATTCTCCAATCTCTTTCACTTTAGGCTCAATATACTTATAGAGGTTCAAGATAAAAGGCATCAGTCCGTCGGTTCTCGGATTGGGTATTTTAATATTTCCAATGTTAACCAGATCATCTGCAGATGAAAAGATATGGTTGACTGTAGGAGTGCTTTTCTCGAAAAAATTTATTCTGCAGCCAAACCCTGAAGGTTCTGCTGCCATACCGTATTCAACCCAAAAATCCGGAATGAATATTATTTCAGGGAAATCATTTTTTATCTGCATATTGGCTTCAAACCACTTCTCAGGCAGTGTAAAATAATCCATCGTAGTGATTCCCACGTATCCGGGCATCCAGGGACTGTCAACTATCAGGCCGACCGGGATATGATCCAGACTCTCCATTGCAGCACATTTTTTTAATGTCATCCATTGTATCTCGTCCATGTATTACCTCCTAAAGTCAGATCAATTAAGTAAAGAATTTAATTCATCAAATTTTTTATAAGCCTTTTCATATATCTCAACATTTTCTTTAATTGGTTTTATTATTTTATATGGTTTCATAACAGAAAGTCCCTTCTTGAAGGAACTAATAAATCCTGTCGCAAGCATGGCTATATATGAAGCTCCCAGAACAGCTGTATCATTTATATTCAGGGTTTCTATATTCTTATTAAAAACATCGGCCTGAATCTGTAGCCAGATATCCGAGTTAGAATAACCTCCGCTTGCTTTTATCTTTTTAACATTTTTGTTAAGTTTGATCATAACTTTATAAACCGAAAAAATATTATATATTACCCCCTCCATTGCAGATCTGATAATATGTTTTTTCTCATGCGTAAGAGTTAAACCGTATATTATTCCCAGGGCACTTGCATTCCAGTTCGGAGATCTTTCCCCGGTTAGGAACGGCAGGAATATCAAACCATTGCTGCCTGGCCCTACCTGCGATGCATAATGATCAAACAGTTTAAAAATATTCTTTGAATCGAATAATTTTATTTCATGTTCAAGTTGTTTTTCAAACAAATTTCCGAGCCATTTTAAAACCAGTCCGCCATTATTTATTGCTCCTCCTGCAACCCATATGCCCTTCCCAAAATAGTAGCACCATGTTCTTTGAAGCGGGTCGATGACTGGTTTATTTACTGTAACTCTTATAGCACCGCTTGTTCCTATCGTGCATGATACAGAATTATCATCGAAAACTCCTGATCCGAAATTTGCCAGGACCCCATCTGTTGATCCAATTATAAAGACTGTGTTACATTTCAACCCCATATAATCGGCATATTCTTTTTTTATATTTTTAAGGGCATAAGTACATTCTATCGGCTCACCAAACTTGTCAGGTTTTATGTCCAGTACATTTTCCATAATATAATCATCCCACTTAAAACTATGGATATTAAAGCATCCTGTGCTTGAAGCATCTGAATAATCAATAAAGAAATCTCCGAAAAGTCTTAATAAGACATATTCTTTAAT
>JAQUOE010000055.1 GCA_028717265.1 Actinomycetota bacterium | reverse complement strand
CGGCCGATTATTGACAATATATATTTAGTTAGTTAAACTGACTAACATATATCTTTTTATTTAAAAAGAAAAACTTTACATTAGTTAAATAGATAATTAAATAAAAATTTGCGTTAACATACTTGTACATATGCTTTCATTTATAAAGTATATAGTAATTATAAAAAATTAAGATTATATAGGAAAGGTATGAAATGGTAAGAATAGGTTTTGTCCCATCTCACAGATCACCGTTTAATAAAGAATGGGCGATAAATATGAGAGATAAGGTAATCAAATCTATTGAAGAGAATATAGGGGAAATCGAACTGATATACCCTGATAAAAAATTAACGGACGGCGGACTGGTTACTTTCACGGAAGATGCGAAAAAGGTTATAAAACTATTTAAAGAAAAAGATATCCAGGGCCTGCTTATTGGTATGATGACTTTTGGGGAAGAGATCCCGAATCTCTTAATTGCGGAAGCTTTCAGCAGTCTTCCGGTGCAGGTTTTTGGTACGAAGGAAGGGCCATTTACCGGGGATGGAAACAGAAAGTCAGACTCATTTTGTGGTACTATCTCTACTGCGTCTGGACTTGTAAGAAGGAATATAAAATTTGATTTTTCCGGGATTTATTTTCCTGAAGAAGAGGAATTCATTTCCAGTGTAAGGATGTTCTCTGGAGCAGTGATGGCCAGTACAGGTTTTACAGGAATGAAAATAGGATCACTTGGTCCAAGGCCGGCTCCTTTTGAGACATGTGCAATAAATGAGCTGGATCTGATAGAAAAGTTTAGAATTAAAGTTGTACCTTTTACGTTGCTTAAATTAAAAGCTGACATGGAGAATATAAAAGAGGGTGAAATAAAAGACATAGAAAATGAGATAAACAAATCTTATGATTGCAAACTTGCAAATAATGAAGCGATCTCTAAAATTGCAAGGCTTGAATATATTCTAAAAAAATATTCCAGGGAAGAAAACCTTTCCGGTTTTGCAATACAGTGCTGGACAGCGATGCAGGAAGAAATAGGAGTATCTCCCTGTCTTAGCATGGGAAGACTTACTGACAGCGGGATAATGAGTGCATGTGAGGTTGATATTCATGGTGCAATTACTATGGTAATACAGCATCTTTTAACTTTTGCGCAGAGTGTACCCCATTTTATTGATTGGACCATACAAAACCAGGAGAATGAAAATATGTTTCTGGCATGGCACTGTGGGAATGCTCCTGTAAGTTTGAAATGTGAATCATGCAAACCTCAGATCAATACCCATTCGGTACTGGGCTGGCAGATTGGCTATGATAAGAGCTACGGAACAGCAGAGTTTCAATTGAAAGAAGGGCTATTGACCATAAACAGACTGGTGGAAATAGGCGGAAGGTTTAAGATGCTTTCTACAATTGGTGAAGCGGTACATGATAATAGAACACTAAGAGGTTCCTGGAAATGGGTCAAGGTAAAAGACTTAAAAAAGCTTTATAGAACCGTAATAGAAGAAGGCTTTGTGCATCATGCCAGTATGATTTACGGAGACTTGAGAAAGGAAATGAAGGCTTTCTGTAAATTTGCGGGAATAGATATTATAGAAGTCTGAGTTTTTAAATTATAGATATTAAAATATATGTAAATGATAAATTGTAATTTAATGTTATAATTTTTTTTATTATGATTTATAGAAAAGAAAAAAATAATATTTCACTGAAAGAAATAAATAAGAAAAACATACTTAAAATAGTAATAGATGTAGGACAAATCTCTCGGATCGACATATCGAGGCAGCTTAAAATAAGTCGTCCTACTACCTCTGCCTATATAGGGGAGCTTATCGAGGAAGGTCTTGTAGAAGAGATTGGCAAAAGTGATTCAACTTCCTCCGGCGGCAAAAAAGCAGTACTTCTTCAATTTAGAGTCAGGGCCGGTTATATATTAGGAGTAATGATAGGAGTAAAGAATATCAGAATTGCTCTTACTGATTTAGGATCAAATATAATAGAAATCATAAAGATTCCAACTGAAGAATGGCTCGGGCCGGATGCAGTAATAGATAAACTGGTGAAGAATATCAAGGAAATTATAAAAAAATCCAGGATTAATAAAGAAGAAATAATAGGTGTCGGAATAGGGGCAACAGGTCTGGTTGACAGTAAAAAAGGTCTGGTCATTTTTTCACCCAACCTGAATGGCTGGAATAATATAAAACTGAAAGAGATCATAGAAAGAAAGATCGGCCTTCCTGCTTTCATTGAGAATGAATGCAGGGTCCAGGCAATTGCAGAGAAAAAATATGGGCTTGCTAAAAATATTAAGAATTTCGTCTGTGTTGAAACCGGGACCGGTATAGGTACCGGTGTGTTCATAGATAACAGGCTTGTAAGCGGGGATAAAGGAATGGCAGGGGAGGTCGGTCATATAATAACCAATCTGGCGGGAAACAGGGTATGTCATTGCGGGAACACTGGATGTCTTGAGACTCTATGTTCCACGAGCTACCTTCTAGAGGATATCGCAGATGAAATGAAAAAAAGCGGCTCATCTTCCAGAAGTAGTAAAAGCGGCTTAAAATTGGAAGATCTGTATGATCTTTATAATCAGGGTAATGAAATAGCTACTGTGAATATAGACAAGAACGCCGAATATCTGGGTATCGGAATTTCCAATACAATTAAAATGTTTAATCCGGAGCTTATCATAATTCACGGAGAAGTTATAAAGTTTGGTGAGAAATATTTAAAAAAAGTAAAGGAATCAGTTTCTAAAAATACATTTCCCGAGGTTAAGGATGATTATAATATCCAATTTTCAGAAATGGGAGATAATGTCGGAGTTATTGGAGCTGCATCCATTGTTTTTAATAATATCTTTGATCTTGATAGTTCAAGCGTCGCCGGTCATTATATCGTAAAAAAGATAATAACCTAAAATTAGGCCATTTTTATAATAAAAAAAATCTTAAGAAAAATACAATATGAGCAAATCCAGATATGTGATAGGCATAGATTTCGGCACTGATTCCGTACGTTCGGTCATTGTAGATATTTCAAATGGCGAAGAAATATCTACTCATGTATCATATTTTAAAAGATGGGCAGAAGGGCTGTTTTGTAACCCTGAGAAAAACGAATTCCGTCAGCATCCTCTGGATCATATAGAATCCCTTGAAGACTCGATAGTCGGAGCTTTGAAAAAGGTTAATCCGGATATCGGAGATAATATAATAGGAATAGGGATAGACACAACTGGTTCTACTGCCGGACCGGTAGATAAAAACGGCATGGTGCTGGCTCTAAAAGAAGAATTTTCCGACAATCCTGATGCTATGTTCGTAATGTGGAAGGATCACAGTACCGTAGAGGAAGCTGATTTGATAAATAAGGTTGCCAGATCCTGGGGAGGAGAAGATTATACTAAATTTGAAGGCGGAGTATATTCTTCCGAATGGTTCTGGTCAAAGATACTCCATATACTTAAGAAGGATAACAATGTAAGAAAGGCCGCTTTTTCCTGGGTGGAGCATGCAGACTGGATACCTGCAATACTAACCGGTAATATAGATCCGTTGAAGATGAAGCGCAGCAGATGCGCAGCGGGACATAAAGCGATGTGGCATGCTTCCTGGGGAGGATTGCCCCCGGAAGATTTTCTTGAAAGGATATCACCTCTGCTGTCGGGTTTAAGGGATAGATTGTATACTGACACTTACACCTCGAATATTCCTGCAGGAGGATTAACTACGGAGTGGGCAGCAAGACTTGGATTGGAGAAAGATATTGCTATAGCAGTAGGGGCTTACGATTCCCATATGGGAGCAGTCGGAGCGGGAGTTGGGCCGGGTGTTTTCGTAAAAATAATTGGTACTTCCTGCTGCGATATAACAGTAAGCCTAAAAAGTGAAATCGGAGAAAAACTGGTAGCCGGTATATGCGGGCAGGTTGATGGTTCAGTAATACCGGGCATGATAGGATTGGAAGCAGGACAATCTGCTTACGGAGATGTTTATGCCTGGTTTCGTAACATACTTTCCTGGCCCATGAAAAATTTACTTTCAAGTACTCTGGATAAAAAAGAGATAAAAAAAGCAGTTGATTCAATTTTACCCGGACTTAATGAAGAGGCTTCTAAAATCAATCCCGGGAAAAACAGTTTAATAGCTATTGATTGGCTGAATGGAAGAAGGACTCCTTTTGCTGACCAGAAACTAAAGGGAGCAATTTTAGGATTGACTCTGGGGACCAATGCACCCGGGCTGTTCAGAGCGTTGGTCGAGGCAACCGCTTTTGGAGCAAAAGCTATTATAGAAAGATTTAATCAGGAAAATATAAAAATAAACCAGGTGGTATCAATAGGAGGAGTACCTAAGAAATCACCATTAGCCATGCAGATACTATCAGATGTACTGAATATGCCTGTAAAAGTAACTAAATCCAAACAGGCTGTAGCTCTGGGAGCCGCTATATTCGGAGCAGTAGCAGCCGGGACATATAAATCAGTTGAAGAAGCCCAGAAACATATGGCATCAGGATTTGAGACCGTGTATTATCCGGATAAGAATAATACTTTTATTTATAATGACATATATGCCAGATATAAAAAGTTAGGAAATATGCTGGAGAATGAACTAAGAAAATGAGTCTTTTAAAACTAAAAGAAGAGGTATATAAGGCTAATATGAGACTTTATCAGAGCGGTCTGGTTACATTCACGTTTGGCAATGCATCCGGAATTGATAGAGAGAGATCGCTTGTGGCTATTAAACCCAGCGGGGTACCTTATAAAAAACTGACTCCCGGAGATATAGTATTGGTAGATCTTGATGGAAATAAAATAGAAGGAAAGCTGAATCCTTCTTCGGATACAAAAACTCATCTGGAACTCTATAA
>JAQUOE010000054.1 GCA_028717265.1 Actinomycetota bacterium | reverse complement strand
GGAGCACCTGGAACATATAAAGAGAGCAAATAAAGATTTGATAGAAAAGCTTCTCCCTGTAATAGATAATTTTGAAATAGCACTCGAAACCGGAATGAAACTAAAAAAGGAAGAAGACGATTTCTACAGGGGCATAAAAATGATTTATACAAATCTGATCGAACTCTTGAGGAAAGAAAATGTCAAAGTCATTGATCCGAAGGGAGAGGAGTTTAATCCGGAGGTCTGTGAAGCTGTTGCAACCGAATCTGTTGAAGGTTCCCGGGAAGGAGAGATACTGGAAGTAATAAGGAAGGGTTATATGATAGATAACTTCCTGATAAGACCTGCGGTAGTCAAAGTTTGTAAAAAAAAGTAAAAGGAGTTTAAATCTTATGCGTAAGAAAATCACTTTAGGGTGTGTCATAGGTTTTGTGGCAGTGATAATCATTATTGCAATAGTCCTGGTTGCCTATGTGGTGGATTCCAGAAATAAGATGGCAACCAAAGAAATAGAAGTCGATGCCGCCTGGGCTCAGGTTCAGGTTGTATATGAGAGAAGGCTGGCTCTCGTACCAAATCTGGCAGAAAGCACCAGAGCTTATATGCAGCTGGAAAAAGATATACTGGAAACTATAGCAGAAGCAAGGGCCGGTATACAGAATGCCGAGACGCCGACTGAAATCGAAAATGCAAATAAAGAAATCAGCTCCATAATTGGTGATATAAGGGTAGTTGTCGAGGATACGCCAGAGCTTAAGGCAAGTGAGACGGTGCGTGATCTCATGGTTGAGCTTGAAGGAACCGAGAATAGAATTGCAGTGGAGAGAGGTAGATTCAATGATGCGATCAGAGACTATAATACCTATATTAAACTCTTTCCAAGAAATATAATTGCCGGATGGTTTGGGTTCGAGGCAAAAGAATTTTTCGAGGCCCAGGAGGGAGCAGAGACGGTTCCGGAAGTGAATCTGGAATTAGAGTAAAAATGGGATCGATTTTAATTAAATCTAAAAAAAGATTAGTTTTCTTTTTTATACTTTTTTTAATATGCTTCTTTTCCTATCCGGGTTTCATCTTTTCTCAGGATGTAAATTACCCGGACTGGACCGGTTACATTAATGATTATGCAGGGCTGCTGGATTCCGGTTCCAGATCCGGATTAGAAGCGTTGGCTTCTAAAATAGAGGAAGAGACTGGCAGTGAAATAGCCGTGGCAATAGTGGATAGCCTGCAGGGTATTACCGTAGAGGAATACGCAGTAGGACTATTCGAAAAATGGGGAATAGGAAAAGAGAAAGAAGATAACGGGGTCCTTATATTGATCTGCACCGAAGGGGAACCAGGGAACAGGCCTTCAAGAATAGAAGTCGGGTATGGCCTGGAAGGGGTAGTAACCGATCTTGAAGCTGGCGAGATTGTTCATAACATAATTGACCCTAATTTTCACGCAGGTGATTATTATGAGGGTCTTTATAATGCGATTACGGTTATTGCCGGACAGATTTATGAAGAAGAAGGTCTGGAACCGCCAGCTGATTTCGAAACTTTACCTGTGATCTCATCAGGTAATATTTCTTCAGAATTCCCTTTTAGCTGGATTTGTTGTTTCCCCATTCCGTTAATAATAATTATTGGTATGATTTTTGTTAATTTCTTTAAAAAAAGATGCCCCGGGTGCAGAAAATTTAAATTAAAAACAACAACAACCGTACTAAAGGCAGCAACCTATACGGAGTCCGGTAAAAGTCTTGTAGAAAGATTATGTTCCAATTGCGGATATAACGATAAAAAAGAAGTGACCATACCGAAAAAGACACGATCGTCTACCTGGATCGGCGGCAGCGGATTTCGCGGCGGCGGGTCTTCGGGCGGAGGAGGCTTCGGCGGTTTTGGCGGCGGGTCTTCCGGCGGCGGCGGTGCCAGCGGAGGATGGTAACGCGGGTTAGAAGTGTCCGGACTGCCCGGACCGTGAGGAAGATGCCGCGCAATCTTCAAATAAAGGTAAAAATATAAATAAGTAATAATTTTTAGTGGACAAATTTTAGCGCTGTTGTACAATATTCTCTTAAAGAAGGGGCCTGTGCCCTATTTTTTTTGATCAAAATAAGAAACATTTGCAAAGATAAAAAATGGTGTTTTTATGTATAAAATTATAAAAAAAGAAAAACTGACAGAAGATATAGACAGGTTCTATATTAAAGCCCCGCTGATAGCAGAAAAGGCAAAACCGGGACAGTTCGCAGTTATAAGGATAAACGAAGAGGGAGAGAGAATTCCTCTTACTATCGCAGATTATGACCGGAAAAATGGAACAATCAGTCTTGTTTCTATGAGAGTGGGAAAGACCACTACGCTGCTTTCCGGTTTAAAGCAGGGCGACAGCATACAGGACGTGGTTGGTCCACTTGGAAATGCTTCCGAGATCAAAAATTTTGGCAAAGTCATCTGCATTGGTGGAGGAGTCGGTATAGCTCCCGTGTTTCCAATAACCAGGGAACTAAAAAGGGCAGGTAATTATATAATTTCAATTATAGGTGCCAGGAGCAAGAATCTTCTTATTTTGAAAGAAGAGATGGAGAATGTATCCGACGAACTATATATATGCAGTGATGATGGATCCACAGGATACCACGGTTTTGTGTCCGGTTTTTTAAAGGAGTATCTGGATAAAGATTTATCCGGTAATAAAGATAAAGAGACAAGTATTGCAAGAGTGATCGCCATCGGTCCGGCTCAGATGATGGCCGCTGTAGCAGAGGTCACAAGATCCTCGTGCATAAAGACAATAGTATCCCTCAATTCCGTAATGGTAGATGGTACGGGTATGTGCGGAGCATGCAGAGTGGAAGTAAATGGTAAAACCAAATTTGTATGTGTAGACGGACCTGAATTTGACGCTCACCAGGTCAATTTTAATCTTCTGCTATCCAGGCAAAAGATATACTGTGACGATGAGGGTGTGTGTTTTGATCTTTATAAACATAAATGCAGGCTGCCTCAGTGATAATTAAAGAGAGTCAGTATTGATAATGAGTGGGGTTTATTATATAAGGTTGATTTTAAGATTTAAGAGATGGCTAAAGGAATAAGTAAAAAAGAATTAAAAAAAGAGAAAATTCCCCGTGTGGCCATGCCCGAACAGGATCCGGAGAAACGATCAGGTAATTTCAATGAGGTCACACTGGGTTATACGGAAGAAGATGCACTGCGTGAAGCATCCAGATGTATTCAGTGTAAAAATCCTAAATGTATAAAAGGCTGCCCTGTAGAAATCGATATAAAAGAATTTATTAAATTGATCAGAGAAAAAAAATTTGATGAGGCTCTTGAAAAGATAAGGGAGAAAAATGGCCTTCCTGCAATATGCGGCAGAGTCTGTCCCCAGGAGGACCAGTGCGAAAAAGAATGCATACTGGGCATCAAAGACGATCCGGTGGCAATCGGAAGGCTCGAACGGTATGTAGCAGATAGAGAAATGAGACACATAGCGGAAGGGATCAAAAAGTGCGCATGGTCGAAGGTCACAAAAAAATGCACAAAGGAAAAAGTCGCAGTAATAGGATCAGGTCCGGCCGGCCTTGTATGTGCAGCCGAACTTGCTAAAATGGGTTACCGGGCTACTATATTCGAAGCGCTGCATAAACCCGGGGGAGTTCTGGTTTATGGTATTCCCGAATTCAGGCTGCCTAAAGAAATAGTACTAAAAGAGATAGAATATGTGAAAAGTCTTGGAGTGAAGATTGAAGTAAATATGGTAATAGGCAAGATTCTGACGATAGATGATTTGTTCAAAAACGGATTCAAGGCAATTTTTGTATCGACCGGAGCGGGCCTTCCTTATTTTATGGGAATCCCGGGTGAAAACCTGAATGGAGTTTACTCGGCAAATGAATATCTCACAAGGTCGAATCTGATGAAGGCTTATAAATTTCCGGAGTGTGATACTCCTATAGTCAAAGGACTCCGCGTAGCAGTAATAGGAGGAGGAAACGTGGCTCTGGATTCTGCCAGAACCGCTAAGAGATTGGGAGCTGAAAAGGTATATCTTATATACAGGAGAAGTGAAGAAGAGATGCCGGCCAGAGATGAAGAAATCGAGCATGCCAGAGAAGAGGGGATTGAATTTCAACTTCTGGCCAATCCGGTTGAAATTGCAGGAAGAAATGGATGGGTAAATAAAATAAGATGTATAAGAATGAAACTGGGAGAGCCCGATGATTCAGGCAGAAGAAGACCCGTGCCCATAGAGGGATCTGAATTTGAGATAGAAATCGATGTGGCGGTGATGGCTATCGGACAGGGACCAAATCCACTTCTGGCTTCTTCGGTTCCGGATCTAAATCTTACCAGATGGGGAAATATAAAAGCAGAAGCGGTGACCGGGAAAACGAATATAAGAGGCGTTTTTGCCGGCGGAGATATTGTGACCGGTGCAGCTACGGTTATACTGGCAATGGGTGCCGGTAAGAGTGCAGCTGCAGCAATAGATGAATATATAAGAACCGGTATCTGGTAATAATTGAAATGAAATAAAAAATAAATTTTTACTGCAGTTACCTCAAATAATACTACCGGTATACGAATATATATTATAAGTTTAATCTATTCATAAAAGGTTTATTTCAATTATTCGGGATATAGTGCACTATATTTGTTTAATAAGAATTTTATAAATAGGTTATAATTATGATATCAAATGCAATTATAAGTTTAAGGGGGTATTAATGAAAATCAGAAGTATTTCATTGAAATTATTTATCATCTTATCCTTAACCATTCTGATATCAGGGATGGTTTTCACGGGATGTAAGGCTCAAGCGGCACCGGCTGCAGACAAAGGATATAATTTGTCTTCCAGGGATGAAGAAATGGCAATAGCCGAAGAATCTGAGT
>JAQUOE010000053.1 GCA_028717265.1 Actinomycetota bacterium | reverse complement strand
ACAAGGAAGAAAGCCAGCAGGTACTGACCGCAATCAATGCCTACCGGGCAATAGAAATTATGCAGCAGGTCATGATAAGAGGAACCGGTACCAGAGCCAGGCTCGAAGACAGGCCCTGTGCGGGAAAAACCGGTACCACTGATGAAAGAGAAAACGCCTGGTTCACCGGATTTACTACGAACCTTGTAGCCTGCGTATGGATGGGGTATCCGGAAGCCAATATAAAAATGGAAAATATCCATGATTTGAGGGTTCAGGGAGGCGCACAGCCGGCAATGATCTGGAACTTATTCATGACCGAGGCGACAAAAGACCTGCCCATAGAGAATTTCGTAAGACCCGAGGATGACAGGATCAATGTCCAGGTTGTGATCAATCCTGAGACAGGAGAGATGATGATCCCGAACAGGTTTACACCGCTCGACCAGATAATAGTTAAGGAGTTCCGCTACGGTCAGGAACCGACAGTACAAATGCCTATTGCTCCTGAGGCGATCCCGATTATGCCCATGGTATCACTAATACCTATAACCGAAGCAAATAATATATTGATTCAAGCCGGTTATACGCATATAGAATATAAAAATGAAGTGTATACTGAAGTTCCATCCGGATTCACTCACCGCCAGGATCCCCTGTGGGGACAGCCTGTTGAAACCAACAGGAAAATCACAATATGGGTAAACCCATAAATCTAAAATGGATAAGAAAAATAAAGAAGTAAGGGTTAGATTTGCTCCCAGCCCGACCGGATATTTGCACATAGGAAGTGCCAGAACTGCGTTCTTTAACTGGTTATATGCCAAAAAAAAGGCCGGACAATTCATTTTAAGAATCGAAGACACCGACATAGCCAGGCATCAGGAAGAAACGATAGATATCATATTGAATTCGTTAAAATGGCTGGGACTTGACTGGAATGAGGGTCCTGAAAGCGGAGGCGGGTATGGCCCATACCGACAATCCCTTCGACTCGAAATTTATAAAAAATATGCAGATAAGCTAATTGAAGAAAAGAAGGCTTACCGCTGTTTCTGCAGTCCCGAATCGCTAAAAGCAGAAAGAGAGAATAAAAAAGACAGAGAAGTTGGACCCGGTGATGGAAAAGCCTTCAAATACGATAGAAGATGTTTTAAACTCTCCCAAAAAAGTATTGAAGCTAATATTGAGAGCGGTAAACCCTTCGCAATAAGATTCATGGTGCCTGAAAATGAAGTAATAAATTTCAGGGATACCGTATATGGAAATATAACGATCAATGCTTCAAATATCGAAGACTTTATCATAATAAGAACCAATGGACTCCCCACTTATAACTATTCCGTTGTCGTAGACGATGCCCTGATGAAAATAACACATGTCATAAGAGGGGAGGATCACCTGTCAAATACTCCGAAGCAGATCCTTATTTACAGGGCACTTGGTTTTGACATACCTGATTTCACTCATCTGCCGATGATACTGGGACAGGACGGCCAGAAATTAAGTAAAAGACATGGTTCCATATCCATCGAGAAATATATTGAAGATGGATTTCTAAAAGAAGCCATCCTAAATTATCTTGCACTCCTTGGATGGGCCTATGACGAAAAGACCACTACTTTTTCAATCGATGAATTAATTGAAAAATTCGAACTTGATTCCATAAATAAAAAGCCGGCTAAATTCGATTACGATAAACTTTTATGGGTAAATGGATACTACATAAGAAATATGGAAAATTCCGTGTTAGAAAAACTACTGGAAACTCAGATAAAAAAATATCTGGCTTCCCGGGAGATGAGTGATCCGGAAAGCAGCCCTGGAAATTTGCAGCAGAAAATTGCCAGAATAACACCACTCGTTAAAGAACGCATCAAAACCCTTAAAGAAAGCATAAATCTCGTCAGTCCGTTTTTTATTGAAACCGTATACAGCGACCAGTCAAAAAATTATTTCAAAAACAAGAATATCGATGCTCTGAAAATACTGAATAGCATCTATAGCGCACTGGATGAGGTAGATGATAGATTTCCGGCAAAAGAAACCGAAGGGAATTTGAGACTGGTTGCAAAGAATCTTAATCTTAACCTTAGAAAAGTTGCCGAAGTGACGAGAATAGCCATATGGAACAGCCCTGTAAGCCCTCCATTATTTGAGACTATGGAAATACTTGGAAAAGAATTGACCTTAAGAAGGATAAAGGATTATATAAAAATCATATCATAAACTTAAAAATCAAAACTTATAACTCACCTTTTTTTATTTTTAAGGAATTTTTTAAATCCGATCTTAATTTTTTTATTTCCGAAACAATCTCCCGTAAGATTTGAGGAGCAAGTTCATTTGAGATAATAAAATTATTATCCATTTTATTGCCTTTTTTCCCTGAATTTAAATGATTCACCTTTTCTTTTAATAAACAACTAATAAACAAAGAAAGTGATATTCCCATCTCTTTCGTGATCTCTTTTGCGCTGTCTACTAAATCTTTATTTAATCTGAAACTATACATCTTTTTATTCATAATGTTTAAATACTAAAAAATAGTGACTGATTTGTCAACAAATATTATTTATAAAAAATAAGAAAAATGACAGCCGTTTGATTTTTAAATCGATTTTTGAAATAATCGAATAATCATTGATAATGATATAAAGATAGAAATTACAATCAGGAATAGATAGATATTATGACCGAAGAAAAAATATTTTTTGATAATGCCTCTACCACCAGAGTCGATGACAGAGTCTTTGACTATATGGAACCATATTTTAAAATAAATTACGGTAATCCCTCCAGCCTTCACGATTTCGGGGGTCCGCCAAAAGAAGCACTGGATAAGGCAAGAGAGCATGCAGCAGGTCTTATAGGCGCTAAAGAAGAAGAGATATATTTCACATCCTGCGGAACGGAATCAAATAATTTTGCCCTGTGGGGACTGGCAAGAGCCAGTAAAGACAGGGGAAATCATATAATATCCTCTAGGGTAGAGCATCTTTCGATAATCAATCCTTTAAAGGAATTCGAAAAAGAAGGATGGAGAGTGACTCTTGTCCCGGTAGATAAATACGGTTTCGTAAATCCCGAAGATATCAAAAAAGAAATAAACAAGGATACGGTACTTATTTCTATAATTCATGCAAATAACGAAGTTGGAACTATTCAGAGGATAAAAGAAATATCGGATATTGCAAAAGAGAAAAATATCTTATTTCACAGCGATGGTGCAGCTGCCGCAGGAATAATACCGGTCGATGTCAATAAGCTTGGAGTAGACTCATATACTTTTACTTCCCAGCAGATGTATGGCCCAAAAGGAGCTGCCGCTTTATATGTCAGAAAAGGAGTCCGGATAAAACCCTTACTTCTGGGAGGCATCCAGGAAAGCGGAAGAAGAGCCGGAACCGAAAATGTCCCCGCTATTGCAGGTTTCGGCAAGGCATGCGAAATAGCCGCAGACGAGATGGATAAAAATATAACATATATATCAAAATTAAGAGACAACCTGATCGAAGGGATAAAGAGCAGAGTTAAAAATGTAAAACTAAACGGACATCCGACGAAAAGGACTCCCGGCAATGTCCACATGAGTTTTGAGTTTATCGAGGGAGAATCCATACTGCTTTTTTTAAATCTTGAAGGAATTGCCACGGCCAGCGGATCCTCCTGCGCATCACAGGCTCTAAAAAGTTCGCACGTCCTTCTGGCAATGGGCCTGCCTCCTACCATAGCACAGGGTTCGGTCCTTTTTTCTCTTGGAAAATATAATACGCAGAAAGAAGTGGAAAGAGTTGTCGAGGTTCTTCCCCCGATCATAGACAGATTAAGAAAAATGTCACCACTTTATAAGGAATGATTAAAATACTTGAAAGTATCAATTAAAAATAATATATTTGTTTATGCTTTTAAACCTTTATAATTTAAAAACTATAAAATACCGGTAAATTTACATATTTTGAAAAGAGGTACCAATGATTATGTATGGCAAAAAAGTAATGGATCACTTTATGAATCCCAGAAATGTCGGGGATATAAAGGACGCAGATGGCATAGGTGAAGTCGGAAACCCTGTTTGCGGCGATATGATGACTTTTTACATAAAAGTAAAGGATAATAAACTTGATGATGTAAAATTCAAGACTTTCGGCTGTGGTGCGGCAATTGCCGTATCCAGCATGGTAAGTGAAATGGCAAAAGGAAAAACCCTGGACGAGGCACTTAAGATTTCCAATAAAAGCGTTGCCGAAGAACTCGGCGGTCTTCCTAAAAATAAGCTTCACTGTTCGAATCTGGGTGCAGATGCGCTGCACAAAGCTATTGAGAATTATCAGGAAAAACAGAAAAATAAAAAATAGTTTAATGGGAGTCGATATGACTGAAAAAGAATTAAAAAGCGAAGGCAAAAAAACAGCGTGTAAATGCCCTTACTGCGATATGGAACTTGAGAGTGCCGAAGTAGAGTACTGTAATTTCTGTAATTTCAAAGTCGGTCACTGCCCGCTGTGCAGTTACCCGGTTACGGATAAAATGGAAAAATGTCCGAACTGTGGAGCGAAATTATAGGAATGATTGCAAGAATATAAGTCATTAAATCAAAGTAAAATATATATAGTGAGAGACATTTATGAGCGATAATAATAAAAAAGAAAATGAAATAAACTTTGACGAGTATCTGGACTGCATCGGTCTATACTGTCCCGTCCCGGTATTTGAAACCAGAAAAAAAATAAACAGCATGAAAAAGGGCCGGATACTAAAAATGACCGCCGACGATCCCGGTTCCGAACCTGATATGAAAAGCTGGGCCAAAATGACAGGAAACGAACTTCTAAAGATAGAAAAAAATGATAATGTCTTTACTTTCTACATAAGAAAAACCGAATAGCGAAAAAAACTCTGTGTCCCTCTTTCGACTCTTTTATTATCATCATTTTATATAATTTAAACCTTATATTACCTCCTGGCACTTTATTATTTTGTTTTGCCACACATAAAAATTTCTGGTAGCATTATTATGCTTTTTACATATAATAATACTCTTACTCATACTTTTATTAATGGGGAGTCGTCTAGGGGTAGGACATGCGGCTCTGGACCGTAGAGCGGGGGTTCGAATCCTCCCTCCCCAGCCA
>JAQUOE010000052.1 GCA_028717265.1 Actinomycetota bacterium | reverse complement strand
CTGATTCTATGACTTCCAGGCTGGCAAGAGCTTTTGACCGGTCATATTCACCTCTGGGACAATTGACGTCAAAAGACATTTCCTCGTCGATAACCGTTCCATGAGGAGGTTCCTTCAGTGCATGTATTGTACTTGTAAAAACTAACCGTCTGACTCCGCACTTAAGGCAGGCACCTATGACATTTCTGGTTCCTTCAAGATTGACCCTGCGGATCAGGGCTCTATCTCCGGGCATAATCGATATTACTGCCGCGAGATGATATACGGTATCCGCACCTTTAAAAGCCCTAATCAAAGAATCTTTATCCAGAATATCCCCTAAGACCTTTTCTATTTCCAGGCCTTCAAGTGAAGAGGTATCAGAAGTTGGGCGTACCAAAACCCTTACTTTTTTGCCCCTATTCAACAGTTCCCTGGTAAGTATGCTGCCAATATATCCAGTTGCGCCGGTGACAACTTCCATAATTGAATACCTCTGGTCTTTATAAAATAATTTGATAAGCCCGGGAAGATTATTTTTCTATTTTAAATTATAGAAAGCGCCCAGCCCCAGATACCTGGCTTCATCACCAAGATCTTCTTCAATCCGCAGCAGCTGATTATATTTGCAAACTCTGTCCGTTCTTGAAGGAGCGCCCGTTTTTATCTGTCCGGCATTCACTCCAACCACTATATCGGCAATTGTGGTATCTTCGGTTTCTCCCGATCGATGAGATACTACAGCCGTATAATGTGCCTTTTTTGCCATTTCGATTGCATCCAGTGTCTCAGATAGGGTCCCTATTTGATTCACTTTTATAAGGATAGAATTTGCCACTCCCATATCAAGTCCCTTTTTGAGTCTTTTGGTATTGGTTACAAAAAGGTCGTCTCCCACTATCTGGATTTTCTTACCAAGCTTTGCAGTTATCTCCTGCCATCCTTCCCAGTCCTCTTCGGCCATTCCGTCTTCTATAGAAATTATCGGGTATTTCTCAGTAAGATTTTTGTAATAATCAACCATGTTTGCCGGGGTCAGGATTTTTCCTTCCCCTTTAAGGTTATATTTTCCATCTTTATAAAATTCCGTAGCAGCAGGATCAAGTGCAATATAGACATCTTTCCCGGGTTTGAGGCCGGCATTCTCAATGGCTCTGACTATATACTTTATCGCATCTTCATTAGTTTTAAGATTTGGAGCAAAGCCGCCTTCATCGCCTACGGAAGTATTAAATCCGTCTTTTTTCAGGACACTTCTCAGACTATGAAATACTTCCACTCCCATCCTTAAAGCTTCACTGAACGTAGATGCACCAAGCGGCATTATCATGAACTCCTGCAGATCGATGTTATTATCTGCATGCTTACCGCCATTTAAAATATTCATCATTGGCGAAGGAAGAACATGCGCATTGACCCCGCCCAGATATTTATACAAAGGCAGGTCGAGAGCTATCGCGGCAGCTTTTGCCACGGAAAGAGAAACACCGAGTATTGCATTTGCCCCCAGTTTGGACTTATTCTCCGTATTATCAAGGTCTATCATGGCACGGTCTATCTCACGCTGGTAAATAGCATCCATGCCTTCAAGTTCCGGAGCAATAAAAGAATTCACATTCTCCACTGCTTTCTGAACACCTTTGCCTGAATATCTTTTTTTATCATTATCCCGTAGTTCCACTGCCTCGAATCCTCCTGTAGATGCCCCCGAAGGTACTGACGCCCTTCCAATTGCTCCGCAGTCCAGAGCTGTTTCAACTTCTATAGTAGGATTGCCTCTTGAATCAAGGATCTCTCTTGCAAAAATTCCCGTAATTTCGGTCCAATCACCCATTATTATTCTTCCTTTCCGCTATTGATAAATAGTCCTCCGACAGTCTGTTGATATCCCCATTTATCGGAATGCATTATATTTTACACGAATCATTATATTAGGATTTCTCACATTTTAAAATTAATTGTTAAAAATTATGTTTATAATTTAATGAAAATTTGATTAAATATCATTTGACCTGTAAGGATTTACATAAAAATGTTTTAAAAAAACTTTGAATATTCAATCCGGAGATAAATCGGGAGCAGGAGATAAAATGATGATTAAAATGATCAGAAAAATTATTCTAATCGCTACTGCTGTTATTATTATTATATCGATGTTTAATCTTCTGGCGTGCAGGGCAAATGGAGACGTCCAGAAGGATACGGAAACTTTCACAGTAGCCAGAGGTGATGTTATTCAAACTGTAAACACCAGCGGTTACATAGAAAGTGAGAAGGAAAACAGCTATTCCCTTATGACTTCGGGGAAAGTTGCCTACTGCCTTGAAAAGGGGGATACTTTTAAAAATGGCGATATGTTAATCGAGATAGACACGACCAGGCTGAAACTTCTGGTCGCTCAGGCAGAAGAAAACATGAGTGTAGCCGAAAATTCACTCTCACTTGCAAGACTGAGTTACAAGCAGGCGCTGGATGCAAATCACATAGCGATACAACTTGCAGAAATCAATGCCAGCCTTGCAGAACAGGCTTCACAATCTGCGTACAAAGCCCTGGAAAATGCCAATGTCAGCGCAAGTCATGCTTATAACAGCGCAGAGACTTCGCTTAAGAATACTGAAAGCATAGCTGACCTTAACATAGCCCAGGCAAAAAGTGCGCTTGAAGAGGCTGAAAGGGCTCTGGCTGCTGGTGCTACAGCCATTCTCACCATCGAACAATTACGATACAATGTCGTAGTTGCACAGAAAAACTATGAACTTGCCCTGACCACAAAGCAATCAAATACCGACATTGCACAGGGTTCAGTTGATGCAGCCGGCAATAGAACTGCCCAGGACGCGGCCCAGGGCTCTTATGAGCAGTCACTTTTAAACCAGTCCACTACTTACTGGCAAAACCTTTCTTCCACACAATCCGCAGCAAGGCAGATCGAGATTACCGCTAAAAATATATCACAGGCCGAAAGCCAGCTTGAGCTTTCCCGAATTAACCTTGATCTTGTAAATCTGGATGTGGACAACAGCACAATCTATGCGCCTTATGACGGAGTGGTCCTCTCTTCGACTTACAGAGAAGGAGAATATGCCGGACCGGGAGTACCCGCAATTTCTGTAATATCAAGTGCCTTTATCATAAAAGCGGAAGTAAACGAAACAGATATAGTCAACCTGGAAGTAGGACAGGACGCGCTCGTAAGGCTTGATGCTTACTATGAAAATGTATTCGGAGGTAAAATAACGGAAATATCGCCGGTTTCCACTAATATCGGCGGAGTGGTTTCTTTCGGGCTTACAGTAAAACCGGATGCGGCAGATATCCCAACACTCCTGTATGGCTTATCTGCAAGTCTTGATATAGTCACATCCAGTGCGAAAGATGTCCTTTATGTCCCTGTGCAATCCGTATTCGAAGAGGATGGAAAATCATATGTAAATGTTCCCGGCGAAAACAAAAGCATAAAAAAAGTGGAAGTCACAACCGGAATATATAACTTCGATTTTATCGAAATAAAGTCAGGACTAAGCGAGGGAGACGCTATTCTGATTTCACCGGTACAGTAGCTATTGTAATAATTCATTAAGGTAAAATACAATGACAGAAATCAATCAGGACACTGTTATAAAAATAACTGATATAACAAAGATCTACAGAATAGGAAATATTAAAGTGAGCGCCCTCCGTGGCATAAATCTTGAAATCAAAAGGGGCCAGTTTGTGGCAATAATGGGTCCCTCGGGCTCGGGGAAATCGACCCTTATGAATATTATCGGATGTCTCGACACGCCGACCTCGGGACAGTATTACTTAAATGGCATAGACATAAGTAAACTAAATGATAACGAGCTTGCAGGTATAAGAAATAAAGAAGTAGGTTTTGTTTTCCAGACATTCAACCTCCTTTCCAGAACAAATATCTACGGAAATGTCGAACTTCCCCTAATTTATTCCAAAGATAGAATCGCAAATAAGAAAAGAAAGATACTTAATGCCATAGAATCCGTCGGGCTATCCGATTGGATAAAGCACAGACCCAGTGAGCTTTCAGGAGGAGAGAGACAGAGAGTCGCCATTGCAAGGGCACTTGTCAATGGGCCCTCCATAATTCTTGCAGATGAACCTACAGGGAACCTGGATTCCAGAACCGGAGAAGAAATAATGCTTATCTTTCAAAAACTAAACGACGAGGGAAAAACGATAATACTTGTCACCCATGAGCTGGATATAGCAAAACATACCCATAAAATCATTTATCTGAGAGATGGCATCATCCACGGCGAGGAAGAAGTTAAAAAACAACTGTCTGCAGAGGAAATATTAAGGGAGATGCCGAAACTTGAAGACAGACTTGTAGAAAACATATAGTTTAAAATTATGAAAAGATTACTGGAAAATATAAGAATTGCCTTTCAGGCTCTATTTCTAAATAAGCTTCGATCCTTTCTTACGATGCTTGGTATTATAATAGGCGTCGGGGCTGTCGTGGCCATGCTTTCAATAGGCGCAGGGGCACAGCAGTCGATAATACAGAGTGTTCAGGGCATCGGTTCGAATCTTATTATAATAACCCCGGGTAATTCCGGAGAAGAAAATAATATAGGAGCAAGATTTATGCTGGCGGGACAGCAGGTGAAGCTGAAAGCGGATGACCTCCAGGCTATAGAAAGAGAAGCAACTTTAATAACAAAAGCAGCACCGGTCGTATTCAATTCCTCTATTGTTTTATATTCAAACAGCAGTACCCAGTCCAGTATATATGCTTCTTCGGAAAATGGTCTGGAACTTTATAATATGGATATAGAAAAAGGCAAATTCTACAGCAAAAGCGATGTCTCGAACGCTTCAAATGTAGCAGTGATAGGCCAGACGGTCATAAACAAATTATTTGGGAAAACAGATCCTATAGGCAAAATAATCAAAATTGACGGAAAGAATTTTAAGGTAATCGGCATACTTAAAGCCAAGGGAACAGATACATTCGGAAACGACCAGGATGATTTTGTCAGTATACCGGTTACTACCGCACAGAATAAGTTATATGGACTGGATTCATATAATATGATACTGGCTCAGAGTATCAGTGAAGAGAACATAGATGAGGCCTCGGAAGAGATAGAATCTATATTAAGAAAGCACAGAGGTATAAGATTCGGTGAAAATGAAGATTTCAGCGTCCGAAACCAGACACAGCTTCTTGATGTCATAAGTACTATCACAAACATTTTTACTGTGGTTATCGCAGGCATTGCCAGTATTTCACTTCTGGTAGGTGGTATCGGGATAATGAATATAATGCTGGTTTCGGTTACCGAGAGAACCAGAGAAATCGGTAT
>JAQUOE010000051.1 GCA_028717265.1 Actinomycetota bacterium | reverse complement strand
AGCATTATTATGCTTTTTACATATAATAATACTCTTACTCATACTTTTATTAATGGGGAGTCGTCTAGGGGTAGGACATGCGGCTCTGGACCGTAGAGCGGGGGTTCGAATCCTCCCTCCCCAGCCAGGCTTGGCTTCATACCTCTTTC
Organism: Actinomycetota bacterium; assembly: GCA_028717265.1. Taxonomy (GTDB): domain Bacteria; phylum Actinomycetota; class Humimicrobiia; order Humimicrobiales; family Humimicrobiaceae; genus Hydromicrobium. The sequence continues at coordinate 5,385 of JAQUOE010000051.1, read as the reverse complement.
GTAAACTGTCGGATAATTAATTAGCAGTTATTTATTGTAATTGTCTTTTAAAAATATATATTGCCCAGCCAAGAGTGTCTCTACCATATAATAGATATTCTGTTTTTGCTTTTTCTATCTTCTCCAGTAATTCAGAGTTATCTGGATCATTGGGATTGAGGGCTACATAATCATATACTGACCACCATTGAAGTGTTTCATAATGGTCCCAGTCATCATGACTGCTTACAAGTGTGTATATACAATTTAATCCTTCTTTCTCAGCAATATCTATATTTTTAAAATGGTTATTAAAATCCTCTTTATTTATTCCACTTATTTTAAGATATTCTTCAGGCGGATCTTTTAACCAGTAAGGCTCTCCTATGATAACCATTCCGCCTGGTTTTGTCATTTTCTTTAATGCATTTATTGTCCCTGTAAATCCACCATAAACAAAGCAGGCACCAATACACATAGTTAAGTCAAATAACTCATTATTTTCAGGCGTATATTTTGCACCGTCCATCTTTATTAATTTAATATCAGAGTCAGGAATTCTTTCGCTTTTCTTCTTTTTGCAATCTTTTATATGATAAGGTGAGATATCTACTCCGATGCCGGAGATATTGTATAATTCAGCTAACCTGACCAGAGGTTCCCCCTTGCCACAAGCGATATCCAAGACTTTGGAGTTAGGCTTTATATCTAATAATGAAAACAACCTTTCAAGTTTATCTTTATTCATAGGGTTACAAACTATGTGTTTCTTATGTGTAATATCAAAATATTTCCAGATATCCACTTGTCTGCCTCCGGATATTTTTAAATTAAGATGTAAATTCTTATCAGTAGATTAAAACAGGATTATTATGAGAATGCAAATTCTTTATATTTAATTATTTCAGGCAAATTCTAAATCAGGTTCTCCTATTTTATGTTTAAAGCTTATTATTCCTTCATAATAAAGAGTTTAAAATGTGTTCAGTATCCCTGGCCGATTCTGTAAAATATTAACACATGTTGTTTTAATATATTTTCATTTTTCCTATAATATATATTAAACTTAAAAAACCAAAGGAGAAAAATGGTTAAGAAAATATTAATGTTTAATTTGGTATCACTACTGATGTTTTCCCTCTTGCTTTTAAGCTGCAAAGACAGTACTTCCGCTAAAGTCTCAGATGAAGTGCAAACCGATGAAGAAAGTGCACTACAGGAGTCTGAGATGGCAGATGATGCTGACGTTAAAGAGGAGAGCGAAGGGAACCAAGATATAACAGAGGTTGAAGAAGATAAGCTGGCAACGGAAGGCGAAGTTACTTTTATGACTGAAGATAATATAGAGCTTAATGGCAATATATTCGGCAGCGGAAATAAATGGGTCATACTTTCACATATGTTTCCAACAGATCAGACAAGCTGGTTTGAGTTTGCAGAAATACTCAAGGAAAATGGTTATATCGTTCTTACTTATGATTTCAGGGGGTATGGGAAATCCGGAGGTTCGCAGGATGTATCCAGGCTGGATATTGACCTTACTGCAGCATTAACATATATAAGACAATATAATCCCGAATTGACCTATCTAATGGGTGCAAGCATGGGAGGAACGGCGAGCCTTGTTGTAGCTTCAAAAGAAAGAATAGATGGGGTGATATCGTTTTCTTCTCCTGTTGAATTTGAGGGTATTTCTGCTATCAATGTAATAGGAGATATAGTAGCGGCAAAACTCTTTATGGCTTCCCGGGGAGATGAAAATGCCGCCCGCAGTGCAGCTGAAATGTATGAAAAGAGCATGGAACCAAAGTTTCTTGAGATACTGGAGGGAGATTCACACGGTACATTCATATTTGAGGAAGAGCCTGAGAATGCAGAAAAAGTAAAAGATTTAGTCCTGAATTTCCTATATTAAAATATAAGTGGTTCTGACTTTGTCCACTGTCCCCAGCCAGAATTGACTGGCAATATTTTTGGCTCTCTACCAACAGCGGGGCAACCCGTTCCCTAACAGTATAGTGCTCTTAATCTAATCCTATGGTTTTTAAAGCTCAATCAACTCTACAAATCAATAACCTTTGGGCTTTTTTAGCAATCGGAAATACATTCGCTATTTTAAATATAATCCGTGTACCGATATCTAAGTTTTTGATCTCTTCATTTGAAGTAAAATATTTTTCTTCAATTAATTGAATACCCAAACCCCATTTTATAAGCTCTTCCGGAGTATCGATTCCCCAATTAACTTTTACACCTGTTTTTTTTAAAGATGGATGATTTTTTATATTTCTTGCTGTGAAAACACTATATACATCAAAAATCAAAGTATAGCTACCAATTCTTATCTTAAGATTATTTATTAATTCTTTAATATTTTCTTCTTTAAGATACATAAACAGACCCTCGGCAATAACAATATATTTCTTTTTCCCCTCTGGTATTTTGTCCAACCATTCTTGTTCTGTCACAGAAGATGAAAGCATATGATAATTATCCGTTTCTTTGTAAAAATATTTACGGATATCAATAACTTCTTTAAAGTCTACATCGTACCAGTCAGTATTATAATTTGCTACCCTGTCATATCTGCTGTCAAGCCCGCAACCCAGATGCAAAGCAACAACTTCATTGCTCTTTGAAAGAAAATCTTTGACTAAATTATCGATAAGCTTTGCTCTTAAGCACATCATGATATTTGTTTTTTCAGGAATTTTAAGTGATTTAAAATTGTAATTAATTTGATTTACAATCTCGACTGCCTTTTTATCAATGAGTACGGGAGCCCTTTTTTTATTTTCCATCGCCTTACCAAATAGAGGAACGAGTAAGGTTTCTTTCTCTTCGGTTAAAACAATTTTCTCCATGCTAAGCCCTTCTTGATCTAATTGCTTTTAGAGGTCTGATCAACACGAGTTCTATAAAGTTAATGAAAATCAGATCCCACATTTTTAATAAATATAATTTTGCTCTAAATTTTAATTTATTTCAGTACATTTTATTATAGTAAAACTAATAATAAAACAATTTCATTAAAGAATGGTTCGAAATTTCACTACCCGGGGTGGCCGGTAATTATGTTCAATAATCAATATTTTTAGATGCAGATTTAAAACTAATAGCCAAAAACACTAATCTTTTATAAAATGAAGAAATGGAAACATCCAACTATTATAAAAAATTAAAAAAACCAATATGGGCTCCGCCTGGTCGTCTTTTTGGACCTGTATGGACCGGGCTTTATATTATTATTTTTGTTTCATTTGGTTATGTAGTCTATCTATATATTAAAAATATTATTCCTTTTATTGTTCTTCTGCCCTTTATCCTTAACCTTATTTTTAATTTCACCTTTACACCGATTCAGTTTCGTCTGAAGAATAATTGGCTTGCATCAGTTGATATAGTCTTAACAGTTGGTACTCTTCTTTGGGCGCTTTATGCAATTTACCACTACGCAAGCTGGGTTAGCTTCGTAAATATTCCTTACGCTCTCTGGGGTATTTTTGCAACCATATTACAACTAACCATAACAATGGCAAACAGAAAAAATTAAAATAATTATTAAAATCGAAAAAAATACAGGAGATTTCAATCCAAATGCATATTCGACCTGATAGAAAGAGAATTCTGAAATGGGAAATGTGGGGAATTTTATTTATCTTCTTTATCGGTGCATTGTTTCATTTTATATTTGAACTCAGCGGAAAAAATACTATTGTGGGACTTTTTGGCGCAGTTAATGAAAGTGTATGGGAACATATAAAAATAGGATTTTGGCCAGCTTTTATCTGGGCAATAATAGAGTTTTTTATTTGGGGACGAAAGATAAAGAACTTTTTAATAGCAAAAGGGGGTTCCTTCGTGCTTATCGGAGTTTTTATTACAGGAATATATTATCTTGTAGTATCTTTAGGGATAGAAAACCTGGCTGTCGATATCACTAATTTTTTTATATCAATAGCAATTGCACAAATAATTAGTTATAGACTTATGTTAGTACAGAGACACTACAAAGTATTAAGTATAATTGGCATAGTGATTATCCTGTTAAATATTACAGCTTTTAGTTTGCTTTCATACTTTCCTCCAGACTGCCCAATTTTTCGTGACCCAATCTCAGGTGGATATGGTATTTTCCCAACTGAACACATGAGCGGATGGAGATTTTAGTTGAGAATGTGGAGTGTCGATACAAAAAAGCTATACAACAAACATCTAGTAAGCGGATACTTAGAAATGCATATGTTTACCGGTTATATTAAAAAGGGCATCAATTTAAATGGATATTATAATAATAAGCTGGTATGCACAAATTTAATAAAAAAAGATACGATGAATTAGCAGATGAAATTATTTTCAGGAATATGAAACATAAAAGTCCATTACCAGAAATTGATTTCTTTAAAGATTTTAAATATGGCGAAATTGACATAGAAGTGAATATTAAAGAGCTGATTGGCCGTTGTCCAAGATGCAAAGAAAGGTTTATTAATCAATAAAAATATTAATGGTCTAACTATGCTTTTATTATTAATTTTTTTATATTGATTAATTAATTTAAAAACTGGTTCGAAATTTCACTACCCGGGGTGGCCACCTTGCGCACTAATTTGGGGCAGTAAAATAAAAAACAGGAGGAAAGGACTATGCTAAGAAATCGCTATGCACTTCCACAATTTATATAATATCATACTATTAAAATAGTATAAAAAGCTCTGGAAAAGAGTTAATAAAAATTACTCAGTATGTAGCAAATCTTATAGACTTAAAAAAATGATGATTTGTACAATAATGTATATGAATAAATTAAGAGTTTTAAAAAAGTTAGACACTCTTTTTTATACTGTCTCATTTGTCTCATTTTAATCCTGACCATACTGCTCAATAATTCAAGATTCGAACTGTAAATCTCTGGAACCAGAATATTACAATAATTTTCGTTTTTAGCTAAGAATCATCCTGACCACAATGCTCAACCAAGCCGTACGAATAGGCCCAAAATCTCTCGGGAAATCTTTCAAATTTATTAGTTGATTATGAATTGTAGATAATACCCGATAGGTTCTTGGTCTCAATTACAAATACTCCAAAATTAGAGATTATTAAATGGTCAATCTGTATTATATCTGTGTTATTTTTAATCTGTAGATCATTTATTATGTGACTGCCCTGGACATTTTTGCTTGAAACTCATCTAAAGTAATAATATAGTGCCTGTAAGGCTTAACCAGGTCCGGCATGCAGATATTACCTATATAAGGTTTTCTTCCTCATTTGCGTACCTTGCAGCAATTATAGATGGACTGTCAAGAAAAGCAGTGGGTTATGCAATAGGAAAAACACTTTCACCGGCTCTTACAATTTTAGCCCTTGCCGATGCAATAGGCTCAAGAGAAACAGTTGATC
>JAQUOE010000050.1 GCA_028717265.1 Actinomycetota bacterium | reverse complement strand
TGTAGACCTTAAATTTAAAAAGAAAATAAAAGTCATTTAAGTATAAAGAGCTCGGTATAATACCGGGCTTTTTGTATTAGAAAAAGATTTAAACTGGAAGCCATATAATGAGAAAAGATAACTTAAGAGAAGGCTAAAAAAGAATTGGATTTATATTAAAAACAACCTACTGATCTATAGTTTTATGAACAATAGAAAAAATATAAGTAATAATACTAGAAGTGCTTCCAGCAATACCAATGGTTTCTCAAATAACAAAGAGTACGACTCTACCCCTTCAGATAGATTTTATACTTTAAAGGAAGAGATAATATTAAGGTTTTATCAAGCACCGAAAGCTCTTTTTAAAAACCCTAAATATAAAGCAATGTTCATATCGCTTGCTAAAGCTTATGCTGGAAAGAATAATATAAGCCTCAATTTCAAATAGTTTTTTATAAGATTTTGGGTAAAATACTTATGATTGACCTATTGATTATTGACTACAATTTGTATATAATTGACTACAAATTGTATATACTATTAATTTAATATTTATGCTTAATAAACTTTTTTCTTCAAAAACAAGAGTAGAAATTTTAAAATTATTTTTATTTAATGCTGATGTCAGCTTCTATCAGAGACAGATATCACAGCTTACAAACCAACCCATAAGAGGTGTACAACGCGAAGTAGTAAAACTCCATAAGATAGGATTTCTTGAAAAGTCAGTCCAGGGAAATAGAATATATTACAAAGTAAATAAAAATACGCCTATATTTGAAGATTTAAAGAGTATTTTCTTTAAAAGTATAGGAATTGCAGAAGCCTTAAAGGAAAATCTAAAGAGTAAAAAAATAAAAATAGCCTTTATCTACGGTTCTTATGCAAGAGGAGAAGAAAGTCTTCAAAGTGATATTGACTTGATGGTTATAGGTAATATTACATCAAAGGAATTATCCGCTGTTCTCTCAAAGCCGAAAAAAGAGCTTATGAGGGAGATAAATTATGCAGTATTTTTATTAAATGAGTTTATAAGTAAAGCCATTCAAAGAGATCACTTTATAAATTCTGTATTGAAAGAAAAGAAAATATTCATTATAGGAAGTGAAGATGAACTTAAAGGATTTATTAAATCAGGGCAAACTAAGACAGCATAAAACATCAAAAAAAGAAATTGAAAATCTTATTGCAATTGTAGATAGAGACATAGAAGATGCAAAGGTAGAAAATCTTTCTTCAGACAGAAAATTTGCTTGTGCCTATAATGCGGTTCTGCAGTTAGCAACAGTTCTTCTTTATTGTAGTGGATATAAACCCAAAGGAACAGGACATCACTTTACAGTATTTCAAACAATGAAAATAATAATGGGCGATAATTATAACAAATTAGCAGATTATTTTGATTCCTGCCGGTCCAAAAGAAATATTACTGATTATAACTATGTGGGGACAATTTCAAATTCAGAAGTTGAAGAATTGATTAAAGAAGCAGAAAGTTTTTTAGAAGTTACTCTAGATTGGCTTAAGAAGAATCGTACAGTAATTGGCTCCTAAAAAATATTGTAATTTTAAAATAATTTTCAAGTTAAATGTAGTTAAAACTGGATATAAGGTTTATTCCAAAAGCAAGTTAAAGACATGAGTGGTGATGGATGTTTAAATATGAAATTATTATTTATTGGAGTAAAGAAGATGAGGCATATATTGTAGAAGTACCGGAACTGCCGGATTGTATGGCAGATGGGTAATCGTATAACAAAGCACTTGAAAATATTACTCAGATAATTGAGGAATGGATTGAAACTGCAAAAGAATTAGGCCGAAAAATTCCTAAACCTAAAGGTCAGTTGATATATGCATAATAGATAATGTACTTGAATTTATAATTAAAAAAAGAGAGAGATTAACCTTCGGACTAGACCTTAGGTGTGTTCTCCCATCGTGATGAAAAATATATTACCATAACCAAAGTAGAATTTTAATCTATTTAATGATAATTTTAATAGATGTTCCAATACAAAAATCATTAGTTTGTTTCCTTATATATCGATGATTTACGATAGAATATTTTCCATTATTGGAAAAACTATAGTAGATATCCTGATAGTCAAATATTATGATTGATTAGATTTCTGACTGTTCAATGCACTTCACGATTAGGTACCCTAATTGTTCAGTGAATACTATGCCAGAATAGTTTGATGTAAAAATAAAAAGTAGGGCAGGTAAAGATAATGCATAAGTATGGAGACTGTTCTTTTTGTGAAGAACAAGTAAAAAATAATAAAGTTGAATTAGATTATCTCTATAAAGGAAAGTTATATTTAGAATTTTAAATGATAAAATTATTAAAAAAGCTTTTTAGAGGTGACACCATGAAACATTCTTATTTAGCTGATGAAAACCAACTTGGGAATTGGGTTTCGGCAGCAAATAATATCAAAAGTAAATACGGACTTATAAAAGCACTTGGTTATATTATAGGGGAGAAATTCTACAATCTTTCCAAAGATTATAGAAATAATCAGGAAAGAATGGCAAGTATTGAAGAAGAAAGAAAAGAGCCCGATTATAACCCGGAAAAAATAGTATCAGGGGGGGGTAAATTTATTATAGATTTAGACAAAGAATATGAAAAAGCAGAAAAGGAAGTTGCTGCTTTGAAAGAAATTTTAACTGACTTTTCTGAAATGATTAAAGGTTCTTTTACAAGACATGAGATAGAGAATTATTTTAATTCACATATAAGGCTTGGTACTCTGGGACATATACTTACAGAAAAAGAACATAAGGAGTTTGTAGAAAAAGAAGTGGTTGAACATTCACTTGAAACAGAAATTAATGATTCCTTAATTCTAGGTGATATGATGAAATATTTTAATTTGAACTAAACCCGGCCAGTAGAAATGAAGTGACTTGGGAAATGCTATCCATAAGCGAAGAACAACTTAGCCTATATATGTCCCTTTTTAGGGGCAGGACTGATATATATGCAAGAAGATGGGAAAAACATGGGAAATCCGGATATACTCCTGCATACAGTTTTGACTGGAATGAATTCTTAAACCACAAAGCAAGAGGTGGAAATTTTCATAGTTTTGAAAGTAAAGAAAAAATACCGCTTACTAGAGATATTATAAAAAAGCATCTTATAGGAGCATATTTTATAGGTATTTATCCACTGCTTGAAGATAATACTTCTTACTTTATTGCTATAGACTTTGATGGCAAAGACTGGGAGAAAGATTCAAAGAGATTTATAAGTAAATGCAAGCAGCTTAAAATACCTGTCTCTATTGAAAAATCCTTATCAGGCATGGGTGCTCATCTATGGGTATTTTTTAAAGACAAATATCCAGCTGCAAAAAGTAGAAGAATATTTTTAGAAATAGTAAGAAAAGCTCTGGATCTTTCAGACTTTGAAAAAGAGGTAAGTTTTGACAGGATCTTTCCCAATCAGGATTACCATTCGGGTAAAGGACTGGGAAACCTTATAGCTTTACCATTAAATGGCAAGTGTTTAAAAGAAGATAATACAGTTTTTCTCGATCTTGAAAGTTTTAATCCTGTTTCGGACCAGTGGAACCATTTAGGTAAAATAAAGAAGATTTCCATTACCAGACTTGACGAATTGTATACAGAAATAATCAAGGATAAGATGCCAGATAATTTTGGCGTTTCTGAAAATAAAAAAATATTTAAGAGGGGCAAATTAGCAGTAACCATAAAAAATCAGATAATACTGAATAAGACTCAGATCACTAAAGACCTGGCAAATTTTCTAAAGAGTAATCTTAATTTTATAAATAGCGAATATATCATAAAACAGAAAATCGGAAGAAGTGTATATGGTGTCCAGAAGTTTTTTAATCTGATAAAAGAAACTAAAGAAACTGTTATGTTACCAAGGGGATTTTTAAACAAGCTTCTGGATTTCTGCAGTGAAAATAAGATTGATTATGAGATTCTTGGTAATAGGAAAAAACTTGAAAACATTAAATTTAATTCCAAGATCCACCTTAAAAGTCAGCAGGAAAAGGTCATTGATATCTGTGAAAGTAGACAGGAAGGGGTGATAGTTGCACCTCCTGGCTTTGGAAAGACAGTTTTAGGAATAGAGCTTATAGCCAGAAAATGCCAGCCTGCTCTAATTATTGTACACAGAAAACAAATATTTGATCAGTGGGTTGAAAGAATCCAGGATTTTCTAGGACTGGCTAAAAAAGATATCGGACAGATTTCAGCAAGTAAGAAAAAAGTCTCCAAATATATTACTGTAGCCATGATCCAGAGTCTGGCAAAATTCTCTGGATTAAAAGATTTAAGTGAATCACTTGGTACTATTATTATTGATGAATGCCATCATATTCCGGCTAAAAGCTTTAGACAAACAATAGTAAATTTTAATCCCTATTATATATTTGGACTGACTGCTACACCAAAAAGAAAATATAATGATGAGAAACTAATATTTTTATATATCGGAGATATAATCTGTAATACTGATGATATCGGACAGGACATCCAGGGCACATTCAAAGAAGGTCTTCAGCTAAATATAAAGGATACCAATCTATATTTTCCTTATGATAATAAGACTGATGACTTCCAGATACTTTCAAAGATAATAATCTTCGATTCTGATAGAAATAGATTAATAGCTGAGGATATTAAAAAGGAACTGAAACCTTCAAGGAAGATACTGGTGCTGACTGAAAGAAAAGAGCATGTTGAAGTGTTAAGTATTTATTTGAAATCGGCATGTGAGGTTATATCAATTACTGGTGATGATTCTAAATCCTTAAGAAAAATAAAGATGAAGCAGATAGGGGAAGGTAATTTTCAGGTACTGATTACTACCGGTCAGCTTCTTGGAGAAGGATTGGATATTGAGAATCTAACCAGTATATTTCTGGTTTACCCCTTCTCCTTTGAAGGAAAATTGGTTCAGTATATTGGCAGGATTTTAAGAGCTAAGAGTAGAAAATGTATTTATGATTACAGGGATAAAAATATTGAATTTCTTTTAAAGCTTTATAAGAAAAGGGAGAGGTACTACCGCAGGGAAAAGCTTTTATAGAAGATATAAGATTGCTTTATCTTTTAATGATAAAGTATCATAGATTCTTTAAAATTAGTTATGTATTGAAATTTACTTTTTAGTAAACTATAATACATAATTATGTATAATTCATTACAACAGAGAGAAGTATTCCATCTGGAGTTTTTAAGATGGTTTGGCCATAAGGTTGATATCAAACACTATGCCTTAAAAGGCGGAGTAAACATGCGGTTTTTCTTTGGGAGTATAAGATACTCTGAAGATATGGACGTTGACCTTGCTGAAGTAAGAGTAGATGTAATTCAGGATATAGTGCTGCAAATACTTAAATCGCAAAATTTTGTTGATAATCTAAGACCTTACAGCATACAGAGTATTTCTGTTCCGGATATGGTAAAAGCAAAACAGACTGAAACAACACAAAGATTTAAAATGCACCTTATAACTTTTGCAGGAGAAGATCTTTTTACCAAAGTTGAATTTTCAAGGAGGGGTCTAAAGGACGGGATTATGGCAAGTGCTGTACCGGATTCCATAATGCGTGCTTACAAGTTAATACCTATCATAGTGCCGCATTATAATGCTGTGGCTGCAACCCTACAGAAAATAAGCGCACTTGCTTCAAGACCAGCAGTTCAGGCAAGAGATATTTTTGACTTGTATATCTTAAGCCCTAA
>JAQUOE010000049.1 GCA_028717265.1 Actinomycetota bacterium | reverse complement strand
TTTAGATAAGTCTGCGATTCCTTTTATAATGCTTGGAAAAACAAGTAAACAAAGACGGGTAATTATAAATCAGTACGGTGAATTAAAATTTAATATCGATACCCCGGTCCTTCTTTCCTGGTGGGAATCCACAAGCGATCAGCTCGAAAAGCATCAAATTAATATAAAGATGGCAGAGGAGCAGGCAAGATCCCATGATCGGTCCGGTCCTTCTTATCATCTATCCTTCCAGCCCAAAAGTACCCCCGGAGAATTATTAAAGAGAGTAAAAAAACCGGCGATTGCGATTATCCGTGAGGAGGGCAGTAATGGTGACAGGGAAATGGCCTCTGCTTTTTTCTCAGCCGGATTTGAACCCTGGGATGTCACCATGACCGATTTACTGGACGGCGGTTTCACGCTTGATAAATTCAGAGGGGCGGTCTTTGTGGGAGGATTTGCACATGCAGATGTTCTTGATAGCGCGAAAGGCTGGGCAGGCATTATCAAATTCAATAAAAAACTGCAAAAAATGTTTGATATCTTTTATGAACGGGAGGATACTTTCTCGCTGGGTGTTTGCAATGGTGCCCAGCTCATGGCCCTTCTTGGCTGGATACCGTGGAGGGGAATTGCCGAGTCCAGACAGCCAAGATTTATTCATAATCTTTCCGGCCGGTTCGAATCCCGCTGGGCAACTGTAAAAATATCAAAGAGTCCTTCCATCATGCTTGCAGGTATGGAAGATTCGATTTTGGGCATATGGATCGCGCATGGAGAAGGTCATCTGTATTGCCCGGATCCCCAAATTCTGGAAGAGGTATCCATCAAGGGTCTTGCTCCCATACATTTCGTCGATGACAGAGGAATGCCCACAGAAAAGTATCCTTTTAATCCAAATAGTTCGCCACACGGATTTACATCATTATGTTCACCGGACGGAAGACACCTGGCAATGATGCCTCACCCTGAAAGGGCATTCTTATTATGGCAGTGGCCATGGATGCCTGAAAGCTGGAAGGCCAGCCTGGAAGTTTCTCCATGGCTAAAGATGTTTCAGAACGCCAGGGAGTGGTGTGAGAAAAACAGTTAAACTTCTTTATGTCCTTTATTTATTTTAGTATTTTATTTGTTATAATAACTTTGTTTGATGGGATAAATTAAAAAATAGATTTCATTAGCCGGCTAAATGATAAAAAATATATCAGATAAAAAAATTAACGAAAAATGTGGAGTGTTTGGTATATTTGCACCCGGTAAGAAAGTATCAGAAATAATATTTTATGGGCTTCAGGCACTTCAGCACAGGGGACAGGAAAGTGCGGGAATAGCAGTGTCCGATGGGGAGAATATTTTGATTTTCAAGGATCTGGGCCTGGTATCCCAGGTATTCAACGAGCAAAATATTGCTCCTCTGCAGGGTGATATCGGAATAGGCCATACCCGTTATTCTACCAGCGGGATGAATATCTGGAAGAATTCACAACCTCTTTACCGTATGTTCAAAAACGAAAGTTTTGCCATAGTTCATAATGGAAACCTGATCGATTTCAGGGAACTCAGGAATGAACTGACGGAGAAAGGCATCAGATTCGAAACTACCACGGACACAGAAGTCATAGCATCGCTTATAGAAAGCTCGGAGAAAGAAAGTATTGAAGATGCAGTCAAGGAAGCGATTAACAGGGTTAGAGGTTCATATTCTCTTCTCATATTGACCAGAGACAAAATTTTCGGGATAAGGGATCCTCATGGATTCAGGCCGCTTGTCCTGGGTAAACTCGAAGGAAATTTTATAATAGCTTCGGAAACATGTGCGTTGGATATAATTGACGCAGAATTCATAAGAGATATTGATCCAGGGGAGATAGTAGTGCTGGACAAGAATGGTATCAGATCACAAATGATGCTGCCCGTTGACAGGATATCCATGTGTGTATTCGAACTGATCTATTTTGCAAGGCCCGATAGTTACCTGAATAGTAAAAATGTTTTTGAAGTAAGACATAGATTGGGCCAGGAACTTGCCAAAGAATCTTCCGCTGATGCTGATCTGGTTATTTCCGTACCTGATTCCGGTACGCCTGCTGCTATCGGGTATTCTGCAGAATCGAAAATACCATATGCCGAGGGTTTTATTAAAAACAGATATGTGGGAAGGACCTTTATTGAGCCAAAGCAGGAAATCAGGGAAATAGGTGTCAAGCTTAAATTAAATCCTTTAAAGGATATCATAAGGGGCAAGAAGCTGGTAGTGGTCGATGATTCAATAGTCAGAGGGACGACATCTAAAAAAATAGTTAAAATGCTGTATAATGCCGGCGCCAGGGAAGTGCACCTGAGGATCACCTGTCCTCCGCTGCTTTATCCCTGTTATTATGGCGTTGATATGGCCACAAGGAATGAATTTATTGCCAATCATAAAAGTCAGGAAGATATAAGAAAATTTCTAAAAGTCGATAGTTTAAAGTATCTATCTATGGATGGTTTGGTAAAAGCGGTAAGCGAATCAAAAGAAAAATTTTGTTTCGCATGTTTTAATGGCGAATACCCTGTAGATGTTACCGGGAGTATCGAATACAAAGAGCACCCTCTGGATAAAGAGGAGAAAGTACCTTCGAATGCCTGAAAGAGATAAAGAGAAAGATATTAAAAAGTATTCATACAAATCATCCGGTGTTGACATAGATAAAGCTTCAAATGTGCTCAGCCAGCTTAAGAAAACAATAGCATCTACCTTTTCAGATAAAGTATTAAGCGACCTTTCATCATTTTCAGGCCTTTTTCAACTGGATTTGAGGGGATATAAGAATCCTGTTCTTACTTCTTCAACCGATGGAGTAGGGACAAAAATAATTCTGGCTAAGAGATTGGATCATTATGAATCTATAGGTCAGGATGCCGTAGCAATGTGTATAAATGATATAATATGCTGCGGAGCAAAACCTTTATTTTTTTTAGATTATATAGCCTGCGGTAAAGTAGACAATAGAAAGATAAAAACCATAATCAAATCCATCGCTAAAAGCTGCAGTTATTGCGACACTGTCCTTATTGGAGGAGAAACAGCGGAACATCCTGGAATGAGCGAGGAAGATGATATAGATGTTGCCGGTTTTACTGTGGGGATCATAGAAAAATCAGCCATAATCAATCCGCATCTCGTTAAAAGGGGAGATATAATAGCCGGTTTAGCTTCTTCAGGGATCCACAGCAATGGATTCTCACTGGTACGGAAACTGATAGAAGATAAACAACTTGACCTTAATGAAAAACATGATTGGGCCGGAGGTGAGTCACTTGGAAATACATTTCTGACTCCTACCAGACTATATTCCGTGGTAGTAGGTAAAATGATTGAAAATAAGGTTAAAATTCATGGGATCGCCCACATCACCGGCGGAGGGTTTTATGAGAATATAAATAGAATAATACCCGGTAATATGGATGCATTGATAAATGAAGGAAACTGGAGAGTCCCGGCAGTTTTTAAATTTTTGCAGGAACTGGGGAATATCGATAGAGATGAGATGTTCCGGGTGTTCAACATGGGTATTGGAATGGTTCTGGTCACTGCTCCGGATGAATTTGACAGAATGAGAAATATTGCCAGAGATATGGGAGAGAAACTGTACAATATAGGCATTGTAACGAAAGGGAGCGGTAAAGTAATAATAAAGGAAAGTCAGGATTTGAATGGTTAAAAGAATCGCTGTATTTGCATCAGGTTACGGATCGAATCTCCAGGCTATTATAGATTACAATAAGAATAATGGTTTAAACGGAGAAATAGCACTGGTTTTTTCCAATAATAAAAATGCTTATGCTCTGAGCAGGGCAAATAAAAACAACATCAGATCGGTTATTCTGGATCCTTCGGATTATGGCACAAGGGAAGAATTTGATAAAAGTATTATCGAACTTTTGGAAGGAGAAAGAATAGATCTCGTTGTCCTTGCAGGTTATATGTTTCTTGTGAGTCCGGAGTTTGTCCGTAAATTCAAAAACAGGATTCTGAATATTCACCCTGCGCTTCTTCCATCATTCAAAGGTACTCATGGGATAAAAGATGCTTACGAATATGGAGTAAAAGTAACCGGAGCCACGGTTCATTTTGTAGATGAAGGTCTGGACAGCGGACCAATAATAGTCCAAAAAGCGGTAGATATAAGCCAGGATGAAAGCATGGAAGATCTGGAGGAAAAAATACACCGTGTGGAACATGAAATCTATCCCCTTGCAGTAAAATATTTTTGTGAGGATAGATTAAAAATAGAGGGGAGAAAAGTAAAGATTTTAAATAAAAATAATATTAAATAAAGGGGGAAAATGAAAGTAAAGATAAAAAGAGCGCTAATCAGTGTTTCCAAAAAAGAGGGTATAGTAGATTTTGCCAGAACTCTGGAGGAGGCAGGTGCAGAAATAATCTCTACAGGCGGTACCTACAGGACACTGGAAGAAGCAGGGATAAAGGTAAGGAAAGTAGAAGAATTTACGGGTTTTCCTGAAATGCTGAACGGAAGAGTAAAAACGCTTCATCCATACATACACGGGGGGATACTGGCTGACCGGAGCAATGAAAATCATATGAAGGAAATCTCGGGTTCGGAGATAAAACTAATAGATATGGTGGTGGTAAATCTCTATCCCTTTAAAGAAACTATATCGAAGCCGGATGTCACAATGGAAGAAGCTATCGAAAATATCGATATAGGCGGTCCAACTATGATAAGAAGCGCATCCAAAAATTACAAAGGGGTGGCCGTAGTTGTCGATCCAGGAGACTATGAGAAAATACAGGCTGAATTAAAAGAGAGCGGAGGCTACATAAGCCCGGGGACTCTGTTCAGATTAAGCGTTAAAGCTTTTCAGCATACCTGTGAATATGACAGTGTGATATTTAATTATTTAAAAGATAAAATTGAAAGCACCGGAGATTCGGATATATCTATAAGGGATCACCTGAATGTAGATTGCGGCGGTTCTGGCCAGGCGGCCGGAAATGATTTCAGGGATGACGGGGGTAATTTTAAGAATAAACTTGATTTGAACCTGGAAAAAATTCAGAACCTTAGATATGGTGAAAATCCACACCAGAAAGCTTCTTATT
This sequence comes from Actinomycetota bacterium, assembly GCA_028717265.1. Classification (GTDB taxonomy): domain Bacteria; phylum Actinomycetota; class Humimicrobiia; order Humimicrobiales; family Humimicrobiaceae; genus Hydromicrobium. The sequence goes on along the minus strand of JAQUOE010000049.1, from coordinate 897 downwards.
ATAAATATGAAGGTACAGGCACAGAAAATTTTGCAGGTGCCAGGCAGCTACAGGGTAAGGAGTTATCCTATAATAATATTATGGACGGCAATGCAGCATTTGGAATCGTCAGGGAATTTGCTATCCCATGCGTTGCGGTAATAAAACATAATAATCCATGCGGTGCGGCTGTGGGAGAATCTATCGTAGAGGCTTATAAGAAAGCATATGAGTGTGATTCGGTTTCGGCTTTCGGCAGTGTGGTTGCCTGCAATATGAAATGGACGACAGAGGCCGCCAGGTTTATGCTGGATAAGTATGTAGAAGTGCTTATCGCTCCCGATTTCGATGAGGAAGCTCTTAAGGTCCTGACTGAAAAGCAAAATTTAAGAATCCTTAAGATGGACTTTAAACTGGACGATTATATAAACAATTTAAATTCGGATGATTTCAAGCTGGAAAAAGTGGATATAAAAAGCGTAGATGGCGGAATATTGATTCAGGATCTGGATGAAGGGATGGACAGCAGAAAGAATATGAAGGTAGTCACAGATGTTCAACCTGAACCTGACCAGTGGGACGATCTTTTATTCGGATGGCAGATATCTAAAAGTGTCAAATCCAATGCAATAGTACTGGCTGCTAACAGTGCTACAGTAGGTATAGGCGCCGGTCAGATGAGCAGGATCGATGCTGCGGAGATAGCCATAAAGAAATCAGGCGGAAAATGCAGTGGGTCGATAATGGCTTCGGATGCTTTTTTCCCATTTGAAGATGTGGCAGAACTTGCTGCAAAAAATGGAATTAAGGCAATAATCCAGCCCGGTGGTTCTATTAGAGACAATGAAGTCATAGAAAGCTGTAACAGGAATAAGATTCCGATGGTATTTACCGGGAAAAGGCATTTCAGACACTGAT
>JAQUOE010000048.1 GCA_028717265.1 Actinomycetota bacterium | reverse complement strand
TCCTTAACCATTCTGATATCAGGGATGGTTTTCACGGGATGTAAGGCTCAAGCGGCACCGGCTGCAGACAAAGGATATAATTTGTCTTCCAGGGATGAAGAAATGGCAATAGCCGAAGAATCTGAGTCAATGGCAGGTGAAGGAGAAGTTTCTGAAGATAATGTGGCCAATAACGCGATTGGTGATATCCCTGTGACCGGTGACAGAAAAGTTATTAAAACTGCCTACATCGAGATTGAGATCGAAGCAGGGAAATTCGATGAAATTCTGTCCAGACTCACGAATCTGGCCGAGCAGAACGGAGGCTTCATTTCGAATAGCCAGAGTTATTCCGATTCCGAGGGCAATATGACCAGCGGGAATATTACTATAAGGATCCCTTCCAATAAATATATTTCTGCTCTGGAGAAGGTCAAAGAAATGGGTACGGTCAAGAGCACCTCAGGCAGCGGGCAGGATGTAACACAGGAATACACCGACCTTGAAAGCAGGCTCAGGAATTACAAAGTCCAGGAAGAAGTCTTGCTTGATTTGATGGCACAGTCAAAAAAAGTCACAGATACTTTAGAGGTCCAGAGGGAATTGAGTATCGTTCAGGAACAGATTGAGATAATCAAGGGAAGAATGCAGTATCTGGACGATCTTATATCTTTTTCCACCATCGATGTATACTTCCATGAACCTGAACCGATAACTGCCACCGGATGGGGATTTGTAGAGTCATTGAAGAATGGTCTGAGAGGGGCCGTAAAAGTATTGAATTGGTTAGCTGCAGCGATACTTTTCACTTCTCCATTATGGATTCTTGCAGGAATAATATTACTGATAGTATGGCGTGTAATAAAAGCAAGAAATAAAAGAAGAGCCAGGAAGGAACAAAAATAATGAAAAATTGCTCTGTTTTCCGCTCCACTCTGCTTGTTTTCGCGTTAGGAGTTTTTGCGGGTCTTCTTATTGCTCCCCGTAAAGGGGAAGAAACGAGAAAAATATTAAGAGAACGCATGGAGGAATACTGCATCAGGACCTGCGGATTTATTAGTGAAAAGACAGCAGAGGTAAAAAAACAGGCGGGAAAATATGCAGAAAAACTAAAGAAGGATATGGAAGAATCCTGATAGTAATTTTTAAAGTTACTTTTATACAATAGCACTACTGGTTTTAATCGGTTAAATAAATTACCCAGGCCATACTGCCCGGCCCTGGGTATCGATGAAGCATTGGAAGAAATAGAGCTTCAGAAAAATATTAAATATGATCCTCTAATTGTTGATATATGTCAGAAACTTTTCAGGAAGAAAAGGTTTAAATTCGAAAAAGAATAGGATTTTTCTATATTTCCTTTATACTTTTGAAACAATACCAATAAAAATATCTACAAGTTTAGGATCAAATTGTGTTCCCGAACATCTTTTTAATTCTTTTATGGCTTCTTTTTTTGTGACCGCCTTTTTATAAGTCCTGCCGGTTATCATGACATCATAGGCATCAACTATTGATATAATTCGGGATGTAAGTGGAATATTATCACCCTTTAGACCATGCGGATATCCATCTCCATTCCACCACTCATGATGTCCCAGAACACCTTCAGCTATATGTGCAAGCTGGGGATTTGATTCACAAATATTATAACCAATCTCCGGATGTTTTTTTACTAAAACCCATTCTTTTTTTGTAAGTCCTCTTCCGCTTGTAAGTATTTCTTCGGATAATGCAATTTTACCAATATCGTGAAGAGTGGAAAGCAGTGAGAGTTCGTCTATTTTATTATTCGGAAGGTTTATAATCTTCCCCATTTCCTGTGACAGTTTTTTTAGGCGTTCGGCATGATCTCTGGTTTCAAGACTTTTTTCATACAATGTTCTTTCAAGCGATGATATTATTGAGCTATATATGCTTTTTCTTTCAATTAGCTTATGTCTATACATATTATCTTCTGCTTCTTTTATCACTTCTTTAATATCCTGTTTTATTTTTTCTTTTGTTGCAGTTCCCAGAGATATACTTATGGGTATTTTATGTTTACTGGTTAAGATGCATACATTTTTTATTCTATTTATGATTTCTTCCGCATTTTCTTTTTTGGTTTTAGGAAATATAATTGTAAATTCATCTCCTCCCCATCTTGCAATGACATCTTCTTTTCTACAAAATGCTTTTAATAATTCTGCTACTTTAACAATTAACCTGTCACCTTCCAGATGGCCTAAAGCATCATTTACTAATTTAAGTCTGTTTATATCACCGATTGTAAAACTTAAGGGAAGCTGCCTTTGCGTATCCTGCCTTTTTATTTCTTCCTCAAAATAAGCCCTGTTATAAAGTCCGGTAAGACTGTCGTGGAATGATAGGTGCACAATTTTCTCTTCTGCTTTTTTACGCTCTGTTATGTTTCTTACTATTCCCTCATAATAGACTGGTTTTTCTTTTTTATAAATTACCCTGGCACTGATCTCTACCCATATAGGGGTTCCATCTTTTTTCTTAAGCTGAGCTTCAAATAATTTATTTTTTTTCCTTAGAGATAGTCTATATCCTTTAGAAACATAAATTTGGTTAGGGATGTTTATAGAGAGTAATTCTTCCTTATTATCATACCCCAGCATTTTTACCAGTGCCGGGTTTACATCAATATAATCTCCATCTATACCACTTTTATAGATACCATCAAGGGAATTTTCAAATAAAGATTTGTAGTGCTCTTCATTTTTTTTGGAAAGTTTTTCTGTCTTTTTTTGTATATTGGCCAATTTTGAAAGTTTCAATACCATAGTTTTGTAGGAACTAGTTGCCCCTTTTTCATTTATTGCTGCTTTACTGTTTGGAACTTCTTCAAAATGGGATTTATTTAATTCTTTGTATTTGCCAATTTTATTACTTATTTTCATTTTATTTAATAATGAAATAACCAATAATTTTTTATGATTTTAAAAACCATTTATTATGTTTTATATTAAAATACATTATAAAACTTTTTTATTATATATATATTACTTAATTATTATATCATTAAAGTATATATAAATCAAATATTATATATATACATAAATTATCAAAAATATTAATTATAGGACTGATATTAAATTTAAAGTACTATATCTATATATACAAATAATAGTAAATCAGTATTTAAATCACTATTTTTTTAAAATTATATAAGTAGAGATTATTAAAAGAATAAAAATCATTCATACTTTAATACAATAATGAATAATGGGAAAAAATGTGCAATAATATTAAAGATTTATAAAAATAGTAATGAGCTGATATGAATAGTATCAAGAGATTTGGTGTTTCGATTGAGAGTAATTTGATAGATAAATTTGATAGATATATCAAATCTAAAAACTACACCAACCGCTCGGAAGCATTGAGAGATCTAATCAGAAAAGAACTTGTAGGAGAAGAATGGCTGCAATTAGATAAAAATGCTGCAGGCGCTATTGTCCTGGTATATGATCACCATAAAAGGGAGCTTGTAGATAGTCTGATAGATATACAACATGATTATCATAAAATTATAATATCCACACAACATATTCATCTTGATCAGAGTATATGTCTGGAGATTGTAGTGGTTAAAGGGAAAATTAATGAAATCTACAAGTTGGAATCAAGATTAAAATCCACAAAGGGTGTAAAGCATATCTCTCTTTCAAAATCCACATTAGCCGAAGATATATAAGCATAGAATCCTAAAAATTAATAACGATTCCAATTGACAATTCTGGTCAGTAGTGTTACTTTTTTTACATTAATAACACTATTGTAAGGAGGACAAATGCATATTCCGGATGGATTTTTGGATCTAAAAACAGTTGTGACAACGGGTATAGTTTCAGCCGGTGGACTGGGAGCTTCGATTTACAGGGTAAAAAAGATTTTCAAAGCCAGGACCATAGCAATAATGGGAGTGCTGGCTGCTCTTATATTTGCGCTGCAAATGATCAATTTTTCGATTCCCGGTGGTACTTCCGGACATCTATTAGGCGGGGCGCTTTCTTCAATAGTCGCAGGGCCTGCTGCCGGGTCAATAATATTGAGTGTAGTTTTAATAGTTCAGGCACTGATATTTAACGATGGAGGGATAACGGCACTTGGAGCAAATATATTCAATATGGCCATAATAGGAGTTTTGAGCTCTTATTTAGTTTATTATCTTATCCGAAAGATATCAAAATCTAAAGTTAATTTCTATATTGCAATAGCTGTCGCATCCTGGTTCTCTGTTGTATTAGCATCATTCTTTGCTGCACTTGAACTTGGGATATCAGGCACTTATGAAATGGCGGTTACGCTGAAAGCTATGGTCCTTGTTCATATGGTAATAGGAGTAGGCGAGGCTATTATTACAACAGCAATTATTGCTTTTGTTGACAGGATAAGACCTGATTTAATTCTAACTAATGAAAGGAGCCTTTAATTATGAATGATAAGAAAATTACAACATTTGTTGTGGTTGGAATAATTGCAGCTCTAGTTATTGCTGTATTTATATCTCCTTTTGCTTCCTCTTTTCCGGATGGGCTTGAAAAAATCGCGGAAAACTTTGGATTTATAGAAAAAGCTCAAAATACTGTAAGCGACAATGTCTTTTTGATTCCTGATTATACATTCGGCGCCGTGGATAATCCTTTATGGCAGGGTGCGCTCGCGGGCTTATTCGGAGTTCTAATAATACTGGCAATCTTTGGAATCATTTTTTTAATTTACAAAGCAGCATCAAGAAATAAAAGAGTTTGAAGTAATTAATAATTGGGAAAAATAGCAGAAGCATTAAAAGTTTTTGAGGTAAACGCCAGGGCAAAGATAATAATAACTCTTGTTTTTTTATTTTTTCTTATAAGTACAGCCAGCGGTCATTATTATGTTTTATTGCTTTATTTCATATTAAGCATTTTAATAACCATATTATTTAAGCCTGATTTTTATCTTTTAATAAAAAGAACGCTTCTGCTTTTTTTATTTCCTTTTTTCATTTCAATATTCATTCCATTTGCAAATAAAGGAAGAATATTATTTACGTTAAATCTTGACTTTATTAATATAGCTATTACCGATAATGGCGTTACTATTTTTTTAACAGTCCTTTTGAAATCATTTATCTCAATACTGATATTGTCTTCGCTTGTAATCTCAACATCTGATATTGAACTTTTAAATGGATTAAGGAAGATACACGTTCCTGCAATAATAGTTACTATTATTTTTATTATGTACAGGTATTTTTTTGTATTAAAAGAAGATTCCAATACAGGACAGCTTGCTATAAAAAGCAGAATTTTTCAGAAATCTTATAAGACTTTAAGTAAAAGGTTGACATTTCTTGCTGGTAATTTATTGATCAAATCATTTGACAGGGCAGAAAATATTTACAAGTCTATGGAATCAAGAGGTTTTGATGGCAATTTCTATTTTATTGAGAGAAACTTCGATACAGGTAAATTAAATTGGATTTTCGTCATTTGTTTTATTTTAATGATGATTTTAGTTAAAATAATCGAATTATTAAAAGTATTAGCTTAGTCGTATTTATTTAAAAGTTATAATTTCCGGAAGTCAATATAGAATGAACGGTAACATCATAATCGAAGTCAAAAATCTTAAGTATAAATACAGATCAGTTAGAAGAATAGATGAAAAAAATGAAACATCTGTAGAATATAAAGAGGCATTGCACGATATTAATTTTATTGTTGCAAAAGGAGAGAAAATTTCGATAATCGGGCCGAATGGCGCGGGAAAATCGACACTTCTTTTAAATCTGGCAGGACTTATGGAACAAAAGAGCAGAAGTGGTGAAATTCTCATTTCAGGAAAAATCCTGGATGATAAAAACTTATATAATCTAAGAGAAAATATAGGATTTGTTTTTCAGGATCCGAACGATCAGCTCTTTTCCACTACTGTTTTTGATGACGTTGCCTTTGGTCTTATAAATCTTCTTAATAAGAGGAAAGATCCGAGGGCAAGGGATAAAGAATTCATAAAAAATGCGGTTAATGAAAGTCTGGCCAGTGTAAATCTTTTTGGCATCGAAAATAATATGCCCCATTTCCTGAGTTTCGGTGAAAAAAAACTTGCAGCTCTGGCAACTGTATTATCCTACAGCCCTGAGATATTACTGTTGGATGAACCATCAAGCAACATGGATCCTAAAAACAGAGGGGATTTTATAAAATTAATCGAAGGGCTGGTAAAAACAATGATAATAGCGACTCATGATCTGGACTTTGCATACGAATTTTCGGACAGGACCATTATATTAAATAAAGGTAAAATAATTTTTGACGGCAATACAAAAAGTATCCTGAAAGATAAAAATTTCCTGGAAGCCAATAATCTTTCTTTACCTCTTATGTTTAAAAATTTAATATAATAATAAGTATTTATTTTATGATTTAATGACCGGGATAATTCCCAGATATTCTATTCGGTATAGTTTTCAGCAATCTGCATAATTATTAACTGAAAGATTTTGCCTGTTGTAATCATTTATAATTCGGATTTATATTTAAGATATATTGAAACCTATATTATTGAATGATAGGATGGGAATTCAGTAGAAAGATTAATATTTAAATATGAGAAAAGCAACAAAAAAGAGTAAAAAATTAAATGGCGGCCCTGATGGACGATTGATTAAAAGGGAAGATAGCGTACTGGTGGTTATTGATGTCCAGGAAAGACTAGTACCTGTTATAAGTAACCACAATAAAATGATAGCCAATATAGTTAAATTAATCCGATTTGCAGAAATAATTGGCATGCCGGTAGTAATGACTGAACAGGAAAAGCTAGGGGCCACTGTTAAAGAAATCAAAATAGAATTAACTGATCTGGTTCCAATTACAAAGATTGAATTTAGTGTATGGAAATGTAGCAAATTTGTTAAAAAATTAAATCAACTTTCAAGGAGTAATGTCATTCTTGTCGGTGTAGAAACCCATATTTGTATTGCACAAACTGCTCTGGAACTCTTACCCAATTTTAATGTCCACGTTATTAGCGATGCGACATCATCCCGGTCAGAGGAGAACAAGGATATAGCATTGCAGCGTTTAAATCAAAGCGGAGTGGTTGTTAGTTCAACAGAAATGGTTATTTATGAGCTTATGGGAAGAGCAGGAACTGAGGAATTTAAAAAAGTCCTTAGCTTAATTAAATAGTTATAGG
>JAQUOE010000047.1 GCA_028717265.1 Actinomycetota bacterium | reverse complement strand
TTCGGTATGGGGTGTATGAGATTCCCGGAAAAAACAGATAATACCGGTAAAAGCATAACAGATGAAACTGAAAGTATTAAGATGATCCGGTATGCAATAGAAAATGGAGTAAATTATTTTGACACAGCATATGTTTATAAAGACAGTGAGGCAACTGTGGGCAAAGCCTTAAATGGAGGCCTGAGAGAAAAAATATTTTTAGCGACAAAGTGTCCGGTAGATAAGGTGAAAAAACGGGAGGACTTTGATACTCTCCTGAATGAGTCTTTGAAAAGACTTCAAACCGGATATGTCGATTTTTATCTGCTGCATGGAATTAATAAAAATTGCTGGGAAAATATAAAAAAGTTTAAGCTTCTGGATAAACTCGATGACGCTAAAAAAGAAGGAAAGATAATATACAGGGCATTTTCATTTCACGATGATTTAAACCTATTCAAAGAGATAATAGATTCATATAACTGGGACATGTGCCAGATTCAGCTCAACTTTATCGGAGAAAATTTTCAGGCAGGTGTAGAGGGACTAAAATATGCTGCGTCTAAAGGCATAGGAGTAGTTATTATGGAGCCTCTGCTCGGAGGACTTTTAGCAGAAAATGTTCCATCTGATATTGTGAAAAAATGGGATAGTTCGGGGATAAAAAGGGCTCCGGCCGAATGGGCATTCAGGTGGCTCGCCAATTTTCCGGAAGTGACAATAATCCTAAGCGGTGTCAGCACCATGAAACAGTTAAAGGAAAATATTAAAATATTTGAGAAAGCTTCCCCAAACTCAATAACTGATAAAGAAGCAAAGACTTTCAAAGAAGTAAAAAAACTTTACGAACAAAAGATAAGGGTAGGATGCACGGGATGTTCATACTGCATGCCCTGCCCATCCGGCGTAAATATTCCCGGTGTCCTATGGCAATACAATAGTGCATTTAGAAGTGATCCCGAACTAATGAAAGAAGGATACGAATCATGGTTTTGTTACAACAAAATGGATGCTTCTCAGTGTATCGAATGCGGCCAGTGTGAGGAAAAATGCCCTCAACATATTGCTATAATAGATGAACTTAAAGCGGCACATAAATATTTAAAATCCAAATAAATTTTTAATTTTGATCTGCAAAGCGCCACCATGCAAGTGTTCCAATTACTCCCGCTATACTTGTAAAACAAAGAATGACGTAACTTATAATTTCCAGATGTTGACCCTCAGCTCCGCCATAAAGAGAAGGGATCATCCATGGAAAGAATTGCCCAAGACCCAGAGCGTTTATGAATTGTCCTGTTATAAGAGTGACTATCACAAAACCAACAGGCGGCAGGTATCCCCTGCCATAACTTGCAAAAAAAGCTACGATTGGACATAGCAGTATGGTAAGAACAGAAATCACAATAACATTATAAAAACTTTGCAGGGCAAGTTCCCCCGACCATCCCGGAATATGAATCATCCATCCTGCCGCCAGCCCGACAGCAAATAAAATGAGCGTAAGTAAAAGACACCAGACGACCGTTACAATTAATTTAGATAAAACAATAACATGCCGGGAAACGGGCAATGCAAGTATATCTTTTATGGTACGATCGGAATATTCTCTTCCAAAGATCCAGCTTGTTACAAACCCGAATCCTATCAGCCCTATCATGCCGGTTATTTGCATTAACAGATTAAAATATGCCGGCCAATCAGTTTGTTCCCCAAAAAAGTTTGCTTTGGTACCAAGCAGGCCAAGCCTGCTGACCAGTTCGGGATTCTTTGCGATAAATATTAAAAGGCCCATGAAAATAGACATAAAAGTAAAACCCAGAATTGTTATTGGAAATATTCTTGACCTGCGTACTTTAAGACTTTCGACCCACAAAGCAGATAAAATACCTTTCATTTTACATCTCCTCCAATTACTCCGATTGCTCTTAAAAAATATGACTCCAGGTTTTCCTCTTCTACTTTCAGCAATTTTGGCGGAAGACCAGCATATACTAATATATTTGCGATATTCTCGGGATGTCTTATTGCATCGGCTCCTTCTACTTCCAGCAATCCTTCTCTGGATACGCTAACAGAATATCCGTTTTCAAGAAGCTTTAATCTGGCGGCTTTTTTATTATCAGTATCAAGAACGAGCCGTTTCCTGCAAAGGTTCTCCAGTTCATTTGTATCTATTTCCTGTATCAGCCTGCCCTGATGGATAATTCCGATCCTTGTGGCAAGTCTGGATATCTCTCCGAGTATATGGCTTGATATAAATATCGTGACTCCATGAGTGGAAGCAAGATCTTTCAACAACTCCCGTATTTCAACAATTCCGGCCGGATCCAGACCGTTTACGGGCTCGTCCAGAATTAAAATATCCGGATTGTGCAAAAGTGCCTTTGCCAGGCCCAGGCGCTGGACATTGCCCAGGGATAGATTTTTTGCTCTCACTTCTTTATAGGGATTTAGTTTTAGCCTGGCAATAGTAGCATCGATCGATTTTTTATCAGATATATTACGCAGGCGGCGTATAATCTCAAGGTTTTCACTGACTGTAAGTTCAGGATATGAATATTGTCTTTCCAGAAGATACCCTACATTTTTCCATAAACTATTATTCCCCGCGCTGACTTTTTTCCCGTATAAAAACGATGCGCCTGCCGTAGGATGTATTATTCCGAGGAGCAGTAAAATAGTTGTACTCTTACCTGCGCCATTAAGTCCTAAAAAACCATAAATTTCTCCTCTTTTGATGCTAATCGATGCATCATTTAAAGCATGAACCTTTCCATAGTATTTTGTCAGATGGTCTGTTCTGATAATACTTTCCATAATTTATATATCTCCTAACTAACTTCTATTTTATGAGTTTTATACCTGTATTATGAAATATTTAAACCAGTATTTTATATTTTAACTGAAGTGATTTGAAAAATCAATAATTATGTATTAAAATAGTAAATATATTTCATAATTTATAATAATCAGGAGTTTTTATGAATGGATTTGAAAGAAGACGTCAACAAAAAAAAGATTCCATACTGAAAGCAGCAAAAGAGCTTTTTAATCAATACGGATACAATAAGGTCACAATTGCCGAGATCGCTCAAAAGGCTTCCGTTTCGCAGGTATCCATATATAATTTTTTCCGGAGCAAGGAAAATCTGAAACAGGTATTATTGAAAAAACTTGTAAATGATTGTTTTATTGGATTAAAGCAAATCATGGGAAGCCAGGTTTCGATAAAGTTAAAATTTGAAAAAATATTTTCACTAAAAATCAATTTATTTAAAGATCTTATAAATCATTACCATCCTAAATATATCGAGCACGATATCCATGAAGAAAAGGCAGTAGAAGAAATTAATAAAAAAATAGAAAGCCGGGTTTATGATCTTGTCGATGATGGAAAAAAACAGGGATTACTGGATAATTCAGTTTCTACACAGGCAATAGGTATCTTTCTGGAGATTATTCAATATTATTTTTCGAGCAATCCAAATGCTGCAGCAAGATTTGAGGAAAATCCGGAACTCAAAAAGGAATTACCTGCTTTATTCTTAAAAGCTATTGCAAAATAATTTGAAATCTATTAATCTCGGCTGGTTTCTTATGGCAAATTAAATTTAGTCCCCTTTGCTGGATAGAACAATTTTTTCTTTGGTGAGGAGACGGGAAGAATAAAAAACTACTGCCCAGAGAAGGAGGGCCGCAGCAGTATACCATAATAAAAACGACCAGGAGGCCAGGTTCAATTTACCCGAGGCTACTCCCAGTGGGATTCCCATCATTAAACCGAATCCGACTATAAAAGAGGGCGCTATTGCCAGATCGGGATTATTGGCTAAAGAGAAAAGGACGATAAATAAAAGTAATCCGAAAAACAAAAGAGGATTAACAAGAAAAGCGGTAATCAGCATCGGAACCGGAAAGAAAAAAGTTCCAGCAGCCGGCTTGATCGCGATAAGATTTATTGCTGCCAGCACTATTAATGTAGAGACAGTGGAAATTATAAATCCTGGGATAAAGATTGCCAGACTTTTACCTATCCAGATTTCTTTGGAGCCGAGGGGAGTAGCTAAAAGTGACTCGATATTGCCATTCACTTTCTCTTTTACAATTGGAAAGCTGGAAAAGGCCCAGATGAAGGTCATAAGGATGAAAAGCGGCAAAAAGTAAGCAATAAGGCCCATTATAAGTTCCAGCAGTGGTCTGGCTGCTTTTACTCTCAGCCATTCCTGATTTTTTAAAGTGAAGCTTGCAACCATGGCAGCTGTGATAGTGATCACTGCAAATGCAATGACTATGATCAGAAAGGCTCTGGTTTGCCTGAGCTCCTTGAAATCTCTATGAAAGACGATGCTTGCACTTCTCAAAATACGGCTCCTAACGTGATAAGACTATTTTCTCTCTCGTAAAACGCGGCTGAAGAAAAATAATTGGTATGATTATTGCAGCGGCTACCCCGAGGTTGATAAGAGCAAAGGACCATGAAGCAATATCAAGGATACCCCGAACCGCAAGGTTTATTATCAGTGGGATCATAGCGGATAAGAAGACCTGGGCTATAATATTGCCTGTGGCCGGTTTTCCTGTCAGTCCGACAAAGTAGACAAGGAGATCCATACATAGATAGATAAGGGGAACAACAAGGAAGCTGCTGACGGCTGACCAGGGATTTAAAATAAAACCTACTACAGGGACAAAATATATATAGTTGATAACAACAAGTGCTATAAGTGTAAGAAATTCCCCCAGAATCAAACCTGGCAGGAAAATGGCTATGCTCTTGGCAATCCAGATATTTTTAATCTCGAGAGGAGTAGCCAGAAGCGATTCTATATTGCCGCGGGACTTTTCTCTGGTCATGGATTGAAAGGCAAACGAATTTAAATTTACTCCCAGGCACAGGAAGCAGGTGGTATACATGATCACACCCAGATAAAGCTCCAGTTCTGATCTGTCCGGCATTCCTGTTTTCATTTCCGGAGCTATAAGAAAAAAACAAAAAGCGATTGTTATACCCAGAACACATATTATTGTTACAGTAATATAAACAATGAGTACGATCTTTAGCCGGAGGTTGTTTTTAATGCTGTTTAAAGTTATCAGACCTATTTCTCTCATGATGGTTCAACTTCTTTCAGGATAGCCTCATACATTTCTTCAAGAGACGCTTCTTTTTTTAATGCTTCCTCAATTTTTACACCCCGGCTCGCAAGAAAACTGATTATGTCCGATATTTCCGTTCCATCCATGGGTGAGAAAACAAGAGTTCTTTCCTTCTTTTCTTTCAGTCCAAAATGAGACAAATTTTTTAGTTCTGTCATCAGTGATTCCGGAATATCATGCATGGTTTCGATTATAACTGCCCCTTTGCCCATTTTCCGGCGCAAGTTTTCAAGTTCACCATAAAGCTTTATTTCTCCCCTGTCTATGAGAGCAATACGATTACAGATCCGCTGTACTTCATCAAGATTATGTGAGCTAAGGAAAATAGTCTTATTTTCTTTACGTACTATATCAAGCATAATCTGTCTTATCTCGATCTGGCCGGATGGGTCGACTCCTGCCGTGGGTTCATCAAGAATCAAAACCTCCGGATCATGCACCAGGGACCTGGCCAGAGCCAGCCTCTGTCTCATTCCTCTTGAGTAGGTGCCCACTTTATCTCCGGACCTATCTTCCAGATTCATCATACGCAGAATTTTATGGATTCTTTCCCCGGTATTGGACAGTCCATAGATTTGCGAGTAAAAAATCATGTTTTGTTCGGCTGTCATATTTTCATAGAGACCGTCTAAATCAAGAACAAAACCTATTTTTCTCCGGATTTGACTTAAGCCTATATCCTGTCCCAGAATATCCATTTTACCCGAGTCTGCCCGGAAGAGACCAAGAAGTATTCTTATGGTCGTGGTCTTGCCGGCACCGTTAGGGCCCAGATATCCAAAGATGTCCCCTTTTTCAACAGTAAAGCTTATTCCTTTTAAGATCTCGCGGTTTCCCAGGCTCTTTTTGACATTTGCTATATTTATTACTGAATTCATTTAATATCCTTATTCTTATTAATTATATTAGATTCTTTTTTCGTTAAATCATACTGAGAAGCCGGAATATTGTCAAAAATCAGAAAATAAACTATTTGTATTTTAAAAGTATGGTGGGTGGTATTGGATTTGAACCAATGACCTCTGCGATGTCAACGCAGCGCTCTAACCAGTCTGAGCTAACCGCCCCACGTTCTTAATTCTACCAGAGCATTAAAGCTTAAGTCAAAAGGCTATTTTCATTCATTTCTTCTTGCCGTAAAACTGAGAATTATAAGATAAATAATCAAAAAGATACTGAAGATCGCTCCGGGGACAGAAGCCTTTTCGCTAAAAAGGCTGAGGGCTATGGTAGCCGCAAAGGAGCCATTTTTTACGGTACCAAAAAGAACAAAGCTTTTTCTGACCGGACTTTTAAACTTTAATTTTTTGAGAATTAAATTTAACAGTAACCATAAACCCAAAATCGAAATAAATGAGATCAATGAAATAATTCCAAGAATTTTTAAATCTCTGAAAAATAAGTTTCTATTTAACGCAATCACTACAAACATTATTATGAATAATCCCCAGTTGACTATAGTTCCTCCATGTCTGGTAATATATTTATCCCATTTGAATCTGATAAGGATCTGGGATACGATCATTGGTCCTATGATTATTTCAATAAAAAGGATGATTAACTTTAGAGGCTGTGTAAAATTATTTCCTATAAAAATAATACCCGCAAGCGGGAGGATAGCCATGATAGCAATGTATGTTGAAACCATACCGATGATAGAGAACTTTTCATCTCCTCCCAGTATTCTGGTAAAAGGCGGGATCGCCGCTCCAGGCGGAGCACAGGCCAAAACAATAAAACCGATCCATAACTGGTTGTCCCGTATCAGTAATTTAGCCAGTAACAATATTACTGCTCCAAAAATAAAATAACATGCCAGTATCGAATATAGAGCCGGCCCGATAAGTGATTTGAAATTTAAAAAATTCCTGAATGGGAATTGTGCCAGAGAAGCAACCATCACGATTGCAAGTGCGGGGATTGCCAGATGCCTGATCCATGTTCCTGCACTATCTCCAATAATAAATCCTAAAACCAGAGCTAAAATAAAAATAAAATTCCTGTTTTTTAAGATTTTTAATATGGACATGATTAAAAATTATATTAAAATTTTTATTTTAAGTCATTAAAATCATCTTTTTAAATTGGAATCTATTCATTTTTAAAGTTATAATTTATATTAATTTTATAAAAATAAAAGGAGGCAAGAAATGACAAGAAGAATTTATTTCAGGGAGATTTACCTGTATATCGT
>JAQUOE010000046.1 GCA_028717265.1 Actinomycetota bacterium | reverse complement strand
ATACCGTACTTGGACCTTCCATATTTCCTGCTGTGGTGAGTGACGGGAACTTCTGTAACTTTTACTCCCATCCAGCTCGCTATGGCAGGAATATAGCGGTGCATTTCTCCGTATAAGTTGATATTCTTTATAACCTCTTTCCTGTAAGCCTTTAACGTGCATCCATAATCATGAAGATGCACTCCCGTCAATCTGGATATCAATCTATTTGCGACAATTGAAGGGAATCTCCTGGTAACAGCTTTATCCTTTCTGTTTTTCCGCCAGCCACTTACAATATCATAACCTTCGTTCAATTTATCAAGCAAAACAGGGATATCTTTAGGATCATTTTGAAGGTCCGCATCCAGAGTAACAACTATTTCACCTTCAGCATAGTTGAAACCTGCACTGATTGCCGATGTCTGTCCGAAATTCTTTCTAAATCTTATTATTTTAAACAGTTTATTTTTATTGTGGACCTTTAAAAGTTCACCAAACGTCCCGTCTATGCTGCCGTCATCAATGAGCAGTACCTCATACTTTAAATCCATTTTAGAAAGAGCTTTGTTCAGATTGTCATAAAGTTTTTCGATGCTTTCTCTTTCATTATAAATAGGAATAACAATAGATATATCTACTCGCGATTTGCTTTTTTTGGGAATATTATTCATTAAACAAACCTTCTTCTTTCTTTTCTTTATACCATTTTACGAATTTTTTTAAGCCTTCTCTTATATTGGTTTCCGGAAAATATTTTAACATTTTTTCCGCTTTTCCAATATCGGCATAGGTTGCAAAGACATCGCCGAGCTGATCCTCCATAAATCTCAAATGTGCTTTCTCTCCTGCAACATCTTCGATCATTTTTACGAGATCTATCAATTTTACAGTTTTTGAATTTCCAAGGTTGATGACCTCGAAACCTTTTAATCCGTCCAGACTATTTACTATACCGGAAATCACATCATCTATATAAGTATAATCTCTTGAAGAAGAACCATCACCATATATTTCTATTTCCTTTCCATTAAGTATACGCCGGATAAATTTATGTATTGCCATTTCCGGCCTCTGACGTGGGCCGTAAACCGTAAATAATCTAAAACAATAAATCGATATTTTATACAAGTCATAATATGTATAGCAAATAAGTTCACCGGCTTTCTTGGTCGCTGCATAGGGAGATATCGGATGATCGACATTATCCTCCTCGGAAAATGGTAACTTCTTGTTCCCACCATAAACAGACGATGAGGAGGCAAAGATTAATTTTGGAATATTATACTTTTTGCAGCATTCCAGAATATTCATCGTTCCAAAGATATTCACTCTTTCATAGAGAAGAGGGTTTTGTATGGATGGCCTTACACCTGCTCTTGCAGCGAGATGGATTACCATATCTATGCTGGTTTCTGAAAATATCTTTTCAATCTGGGGAGGATCGGTTATATCCGAACGGTAAAGTCTGAAATATTTACTGTCGGCAATTTCCGAAATATTATCTTCCTTTACCAGAGGATTATAAAAATTATCGAAATTATCGACACATATTACATTTAATCCAAGGTCTATCAACCTTTCACATAAATGAGAACCGATGAATCCTGCTCCGCCTGTGATCAATATGTTCATTTTTAAAATTAAACTATTCCAATGATCTTAAAATTACCAGTCAGATTAAAAATTTTAATTAATTATACACAAAATAAAACATTTTATTAATTACAAAAAATATTGATAATGTGAACCGGATAAAAAGATGTAAAAATATGAGGATCTAAAAGTATAAGAATGTATTATTGGCAAAAAGGATTATAATCTAGATAAGTATCATGACCTGATATTAAATAAATATGGCCTGCGTACAGGTTAAAAATGATGGTACGAAGTTATTGTATTCGGAATGGAAGACAGTATAATTGTTAGAGCTTTAATAGTCTGATAAAATATATACATTAATATGGCCTTGCGGTTTTCGGTCTGGATTGAAGAAGAGACAGAGGAAGATTATATATGAAGATTGGCATCATGCTTAGACACCTTAATAAATTAGGAGGGATAGTAGTTTATACCAAAAATCTTATTGAAAACTTACTTGAGATCGACAAAAAAAATGAATATATCTTTTTATACAATACTAACTCCCTGATAGGCACTTATAGTAAATATAAGAACGTTAAGGAGGTAGTTATAAATATACAAAATAGGCTGCTCTGGGATCAAATTGGTGTCCCCAGAGTGGTAAGATCCGAGAAGATCGATATAATCTTTAATCCAAAATTGTCCATCCCTTTATTTGCTCCTTCTAAAAAGGTATTTAATATAGTTGGACTAGAACAATTTGTATTGCGAAAAGTATATGGATGGAGAAACCAGTTATATAATCGCATAATGATGCCTATCTATTGTCACTTCGCAAATGCTATTATCATAATGACAAATATTGGTAAGGTCAGATTAACAAAATACATTAATTTAAAGGAAAATAAAGTTGAGGTTATATATGCAGCTTCTAATAAGATGTTTAAAGTTATAAAGAACACAGAAAGTGCTCTGAAAATAAAGCAAAAATATAATCTCCCTGAGAAATATATACTTTTTGTAGGTGGACTGACTCCGCTCAAAAATTTTTCTAATATCCTTAAAGCATTAAAAATAATAAAAAAGGAATTTCCTATCAAGTTAGTTGTAGTAGGATTTAATAGGTGGAAGTACGACAAAGATATGGAGTTAATAGAAAAATTAAAATTAGAAAATGATATTATGATGCTTGGATTTATCCCGGATGATGATCTTCCTTATCTTTACAATTCAGCAGAACTTTTTATATTCCCTTCTTTATATGAAGGTTTCGGCATGCCTGTGCTGGAAGCTCAGGCTTGTGGATGTCCGGTAGTTAGTTCGAAAACAGAATGTATTGAAGAGATTTCTAAAAGATCAGCGCTACTTGTAAACCCATATGATCATAAAGAAATAGCACAGGCAATACTCGATATTTTAAATAATGAAGATTTAAGAGACAAGCTTGTAGCAGCCGGACTGGAAAACATAAAAAGATTTAACTGGGTCGAAACTGCCAGACAAACTTTAGAATTATTTGAAAAAATATATCAATCTTAATCCCCTTAGATTTATGAAACATAGATTCAATATTATCGTAAGTAAATTCCTTGAACTTATAAAACAGAGAAGACGCAGGTTCAATCTTATTATCCAAATAGTAATAAGTATAGCGCTTATAATCCTACTGCTGCGTCTGATTAATATTCCTGATATGCTCTCCCTTCTAAAAAGTGTGAATATTTACTATTTTATTCTTCTTTTAGCGCTCGTCACCGTGGACAGGATCTTCATGGCCTATAAGTGGCATCTGCTGCTGAAAGTAAAGGATGAGAACATTTCTCTTTTCAGTACCATAAAGACTTATTATATAGGGACACTTGCAGGTTTTTTTCTGCCTACTACAGTTGGCGGAGACATGATTCGGGTTTTAAAACTTCGCAGTGAAAAAAAGAGCGGAACCGATGTCCTGTCTTCCGTAATTCTCGAAAGAATATTGGGATTCATTGCTTCTGCCATTCTGGCTCCGATTGCGGCATTATTTTTAATATCTTTTCTGAAACTGGATGTATGGCGCTTCTTATGGATAGCAGGAGCTTTTCTGTTTTTATTTACTATATTAATGGTAGTCTCATTTAGTGAATTCATAGTCAGAAAAATAGATAAAAGTAAGAAGTTATCCGGAAATATTTTTTTTAGTAAATTTAAAAAACTTTACTTATCTTATGTAGAATATAAAAATCATAAAGGCTTACTTGCCGTATTTTTAATTCTAACAATATTAGAGCAGATAATACCGGTAATCGGCAATTATCTGGCCTGCCGTGCATTAAACCTTTCGGTACCATTTGTATATTTTCTACTTATAATCCCTCTGATTCAGCTTGTCTCAAAAATTCCTATTTCGTTCGAAGGGATAGGAGTCAACGAAGGACTTCTGGTATACTTTTTCGCTTTACTTGGTCTATCCAAAACAGGTGCTTTTACCATAGGTCTTTTAAGCCATATTGCAATTATTATTGCGGCACTCCCGGCTCTTTACTTTTATATCAGAGATATAAGAACTTCTTTCTACCTTTTATAAGCAATCAAATTCAAAATACCACCAAAAAATAATAATTGAAGAAAGGTCAGAGATTTTAGAATCTTTTGATAAAACGATTTTTCAACTGGAAATATTGATAACACATTTTTGATTTTATCAATAACAGGGAAATAACTACCAATATAAGGATTTATATTATATATAAAGCCTATTTTCCTTAAGTTTCTTAAATGGGTACATAATCTATAAACATGTTCATTTATACCTGCTTTTATTTCGGCACAATCCAATTCGATGTGCTTAAATTCTCCAACAGGCTCGTTAATTAAAATCAAATCTCCCCATAGGTTTGAGTACTCTGTAAACCTCTCTGAGTGTATTGGAAATATCCGAGCTATGATGAAGCGATGCAGTAATAAAAACTAAATCAAATATCTTGTCTCTAAAAGGAAGCTCATTCATATTACCACGTACTCTCTCAAAATGAACTCCTTCATTTTGAATATATATATCACTTGTAAGCAATCCTACATATTTTGTAAGCAATATATCCTATTCCGACTGTATAACAGCCTTTGCGAGCAAAGAACCTGGTGGACCAGCATCTTCCTGACCTCAGATCCAGGACATTTTCTTTCCCGCTTAGGCCTATTTTTTCGAACATATATTCAAAATTTTCGGCCTGGCTTTTCCATGCCGATTTATGCTCTCCTATGGCATCCGGAAGGGAAAGCATTGGTTCATCTGTATTTACAATTGCTTCCTTTAACTGCTCCCATCCTTTTTGTTCGTTTATAATTTCGGAATCGGATTTTATTAGTAAATCCAGTATTCCATTTTTAATAATAAAATTTTTTCCACAACTCCGGCATTTAATATACCCTTCTCTCACTTCATCCCCTTTTATATCTATATTAACCTCAACAGTTTCCGGGAAAGATAATTCTTCCTTCTGGCAAAGCGGACATCGCAACAATCTGATTAATTCTTTTTTCATATTTTAAAAATAAAAGTTCTTATAAGCATATCTGTACTTATTTAAGTTATTTTGAAATGGATTTTAATCTTACTGAAGAAGATATCGTTAAAACCATAATCAATAAAGATATTAATATTTTATTAAATGAAAAACAATAGAATTTAAATTAAATTTAATGTATATTTACATAAAATTGATATCTGAATATCAATTATAAATATCTAAGTAAACTATTCTAATTAATAGATGGAAATTAAAGATTTATATAAGGAGTTAGAAAGCAAAAAGAAAAAAATCGCTGTAATAGGCCTTGGTTATGTTGGACTGCCTCTTCTTATAGCATTCAGTAAACACTTCCAAACAATTGGTTTTGATACAAATAACGAAAAACTAAATGATTTAAAAAATGGTTTAGATGAAAATAAAGAGATTAAGATTAATGAACTATCCTCACTGAATTGTGTTTTAACCAGTAATGTTAATGAACTAAAAAATGTAAATTTCTTCATTATAGCAGTTCCCACACCTATAGATAATTATAAAAATCCTGATTTAAGCCATATTGAAAAAGCAACTATAATGGTTGGGCAAAATATACCTGAAAGTTCCATAGTAGTATATGAGTCTACGGTCTATCCAGGGGTAACCGAAGAATTCTGCATACCTCTTCTGGAAAAAGAGTCGGGGCTTAAGAATAGAAAAGATTTCTATGTAGGTTACTCTCCTGAAAGAATTAATCCTGGGGATAAGAAACACTCCCTGGAAAATATAATCAAAGTTGTTTCCGCACAAACTGAAAGCTCTCTGGATATTATAAGTAAAGTCTATGGTAAAGTAGTAAAAGCCGGAATCTTTAAAGCAAAAAGTATAAAAGTAGCCGAGGCAGCAAAGGTGATTGAAAATACGCAGAGGGATATAAATGTGGCTCTTATAAATGAACTTGCCATATTATTTTCCAAGCTTCGAATTGATACAAAAGAAGTTCTTGAAGCCGCCAGAACCAAATGGAATTTTTTAAACTTTACACCTGGCCTGGTAGGAGGGCACTGCATAGGAATTGACCCTTACTATTTATCCTTTAAGGCAAGGGAAGTTAATTATTATCCTGATATGATAAATGCCGGTAGAAAAATTAATGATAATATGGGATTTTTCATTGGGGAACAAATACTGGAGACATTGTTAAAAAATCATCATAAACCTACAAGCTTTAAGATTGTTTTATTTGGGATTTCCTTTAAGGAGAACGTAGCCGATTCAAGAAATTCCAGAGTAATTGACATATATAATTATCTGGTACAGCATAATATCGATGTTCAAGTTTTTGATCCGATAGTAAATGCAAAAGAAGTCAAGAAATACTACGGAATTGATCTTATTGGATTTGAAGAGATAAATAATATAGACGCCGCTATATTCTGTGTTGCACATAATTGCTTTAAAGAAATGGACCTTTTGGAACTAAAATCAAAAATGGTCGGAGACAATCCGTTTATCTTTGATATAAAATGGATTTTTAATAAAGAAAGTATTGAAAAGCTGGGATATAGATACTGGAGAGTCTAGCATTGAATCTGGATCAATTAACTATAGATAAAAATATAAAAATTTTGATAACAGGCTGTGCAGGGTTTATCGGTTCGAATCTCACCGAGTTCTTTTTAAAAAAAGGTATATCTGTAAGAGGACTGGATAATCTATCCACTGGACTTAAGAAAAACATTAATGATGCGTTATCAGAAGCTTCAAGAGAAAATAAAAATATTGATTTTAAATTTATAAATGGCGATATCAGAAACTATGGTGACTGTCTCAAAAGCACAAAAAATATTGATGTCGTTCTGCATCAAGCTGCTCTTGGTTCGGTACAGAGATCCATAGAGAGACCTCTTGATGCTAATTCTAATAATGTAGAAGGCACTATAAATTTGCTGGAAGCCTCATTTAAAAATAAAGTAAAGAAATTCATATACGCATCATCATCATCTGTTTATGGAGACTCAAAAAAACTGCCTAAAGTTGAATCAATACCTCCTGATCCAAAATCAATTTATGCAGTTACAAAATTAACTGCTGAATATTATTGCAGATTGTTTTACAGTTTATATGGTTTTAAAACTATTTCTCTGCGTTACTTTAACGTTTTTGGTAAAAGACAGAATCCGGATTCAATTTATTCAGC
The DNA here is from genome assembly GCA_028717265.1 of Actinomycetota bacterium. Classification (GTDB taxonomy): domain Bacteria; phylum Actinomycetota; class Humimicrobiia; order Humimicrobiales; family Humimicrobiaceae; genus Hydromicrobium. The sequence goes on along the minus strand of JAQUOE010000046.1, from coordinate 508 downwards.
GGTTATCCCAATATTATTGAAAAAAATAACAAGTAATAAATCTCCTGCTATCTACGGTGATGGAAACCAGACAAGAGATTTCACCTTTATAGATAACGTAGTCTATGCTAATTACCTCTGCGTCTTATCTGATAACAAAAATATATATGGAAATTTTTATAATGTTGCCTGCGGCCGAAACATTAGTCTAAATGAAATTATTGATCTACTCTCGAAACACCACAAAAAAGAAATAAAACCTATCTATACCAAAGAAAGAATTGGAGATATCAAACATAGTCTTGCTTCTATTAAGAAAATTACAAAGGACCTCTATTATGAACCTGTGGTTCATTTCAATAGAGGTTTAGAAGAATTGATTCATCAACAGGTAGGATAACGATTTTTTATGTTTTTCCAGTAAAGACCTTTCCTATTAATCCCAAATAATATAAAATATCGGCATGATCTCCGTGAAAAATTTCCAGCAGTTTAAAAATTATTATATTATCAAAACTAATAGCTGTTA
>JAQUOE010000045.1 GCA_028717265.1 Actinomycetota bacterium | reverse complement strand
AAAATTCTTTCAGGCTTGCGACCAGCGGCCTGATATTAATAAGAGATTTAGGAGTTATCGTATCGACATCCTGGGTGGTCATTCTTTCCTTTACAACTCTTTCCATTCTTGAAAGACCGATTCTTACCTGATTCTGTATAAGTTCCCCGATATTCCTGATTCTCCTGTTGCCAAAGTGATCAATATCATCAACCTCACCTACACCACTCATCAATTGAATAAGATACTTTACAATAAGGAATATATCTTTGCAGTTCAGGATATATTTTTCATTTGTATCTATGCCCATTTTAGTATTAATGGCCTTAATCTTGTTCAGGATGTCTTTATCTGTTTCCTCTGTCAATTTTTGATCTATTTTATACCTGCCCACTTTTCCGAAATCATATCTCTTTGGATTGAAAAATAAGGAGTTTATAAGGTTTCTTGAACTCTCGACCGTAGGTGGCTCTCCGGGCCTTAATTTTTTATATATTTCGATCAGTGCTTCTTCTTCTGACTCGGTAAAATCTTTTTCCAGAGTGTTTTTGATACAACCTTTTTTATCATACGCACCAAAAATGCCAAGCAGATCATCATTGTTGCCAAAACCTACGGATTTCAGAAATATAGTAAGCAGAAATTTTCTTCTTCTGTCGATCCTTACATAGGCAACGTTTCTTTTATCGGTCTCGATCTCGATCCATGAGCCCCTCGTGGGTATAACTTTACACATGTAAATGTCTATTTCTGTTTTTTTATCTATATCCGTATCGAAATATACACCGGGAGAACGGACTAACTGAGATACCACGACTCTTTCGGTTCCATTGATTATAAAGGTTCCTTTTTCGGTCATCATCGGAAAATCTCCCATAAAGACTTCCTGCTCTTTCATCTCTCCGGTTTCTTTATTTATAAATCTTGAAAGAACTTTTAGCGGAGCGGTATAGGACATATCTTGCATCTTGCATTCATCAGGAGTGGAATTGACCTCATCAAAACTATGGCTTAAAAAATCAAGTGACATATTACCGGTAAAATCTTCAATTGGCGAAATATCCTTTAGAACTTCAAGCAGTCCTTCTTCCCGGAACCATTGAAATGATTTTCTCTGTATATCCAGAAGATGAGGCATATCTGTTAATTTTGGAATTTTGCCAAAACTATATCTCTGGATTCTTTTGGTTTCTTGCATTAATTTATTCTCCTCTTTTATAAATACTAAGTTTAGTAAAGCGGTAAAAAGGGCAGTAATCAAACTAAATAGTAAACCCTTTGCATTGGAAAAAAACCGTTTAAAAATAGCATTGGTATTTTTCAAGAAAAACTAGCAAACTAATAGTTTATCAAATATAAACCATTAGTCAACTATTTCCTTTAAATATCTGAAGGCAATATCGTTTTTTTAAATAACAAATGTATGAATTTATGTACATTATAATGTACATAAAAATTTTTAAAACTATTTTCCGAAATTCTATTTCTACTAATTTTATCCGGTTATTTTATTTCTACTTCAGCGCCAGCTTCCTCCAGCTGTTTTTTTATGCTTTCAGCTTCTTCTTTTGAGATCTTTTCCTTTACTACATTTGGTGCTTTATCAACCAGATCTTTCGCTTCTTTAAGGCCGAGACTCGTCAGGGACCTTACTACTTTTATAACCTGGATTTTCTTTTCTCCGGCCGATTTTAAGTGGACATCGAATTCTGTTTGTTCTTCTACGGCTGCTGCGCCCTGTGCTGTAACAGCTCCACCTCCGGTAACAGAAACCGCGGCAGATACCGCTCTGGCGCTAACCTCAAATTTTTCCTCAAGAGCCTTTACCAGCTCGGAAAGTTCAAGGACGGTCATCTTTTCGATGGTACCCAGAATTTCATCAATAGCTTTGCTTTTAACAGCGCTTTTTTCTTTTACTTTACCGGTTTCCTTTTTTTCTTCATCCATTTTTGGTTTTTCCTTACTTTTATCTTCTTTTTCTGCTTTTTCTGCTACTTCTTTTTTTTCTACCGCTTCTTTTACTTCTTCTACCTTATCTTCCACTTCTTTTACTTCTTCTGCCTTATCATCAGTTTTTTTTGTTTCTGCCATTGTTCCCCCTTTAATTGGCTTTACTCTTTATGTCTTTAATTGCGCTCAGAACCAGTACCAGATTGCTGGTAAGGGTACTTAAAACATTTACTAACATTATTATCGGAGATTTGATCGTTATTGCCAGATTTGTAAGCAGTACCTCTCTGCCCGGCAAACTTGCAAACTTCTCGATTTCTTCTGAACTTAAAAGTCTATTTTCGAATATTCCCGCTTTTATTTTTAATAACTCAAGATCCTTTGAAAAATTCTCCAATACCCTGGAAGTAGAAATCATGTCCTCGCCGCTTATAACTATACTTGTCGGACCTTTTAATATCTCTTCAAGATCCAAATCTTTAAAAACATCTTTAGCTGCAATAAGAGCAAGCGTGTTCTTTATTATTTTTAGATATGAATTCACTTCCACCAGCTTGTTTCTCACCTTTACTGCATCTTCAGCTTTAAGTCCGCTGTGATCAGTAAAAATAAGACCGTGGCTGTTTTTAAATGCCTCTTTTAATTCACCTACTTTATCTATTTTTTCTTGTTTTGCCACACCGACCTCCGCTCAATACATTTTTAAAAAGTTAAAATAAAATCGACCCCATGTGTTGAAGGTCGACTTAATCTTTTTTAAATCAACCTCGGTAGGAAATTAAGTCATTAAATACTTTTAACAACACCTACTGTCCAGGGCTGTATTTTATTAATTTAATAGTAGTTCCTTTATGCCGCCTCTACCACCTCGATGCCTTTATTTGAATCAATCTTTATGCTCGGACCCATAGTTGCCGAAATATAAATACTCTTCACATATTTCCCTTTAGCTGAAGCGGGTTTAGATTTTATAATCGCATCTATCAGAGCCGCGTAATTTTCTACTAATTCTTTCAGGCCGAATGATACTCTTCCTATACTGTTGTGTATCACTCCGTTTTTATCTGTCCTGTATTCCAGTTTGCCTTTTTTTACATCTTCGATTGCTTTTTTTAATTCAAAGGTGACCGTCCCGGATTTAGGATTGGGCATCAATTTCCTGGGCCCTAAAATCTTTGCAACCTTCCCTACATGCTTCATCATATCCGGAGTTGCAATACAAACTTCAAAATCCAACCATCCTTTGCTTATTTTATCAGCAAGATCTTCCCCGCCGATATATTCTGCCCCTGCTTTTTCGGCTTCTTCCGCTTTCTCGCCCTGCGCAAAAACAAGTACTCTTCGGGATTTTCCGGTACCATTGGGTAAAACCAGTGTCCCTCTTACTATTTGATCGGCTTTTCTGGGATCGACACCTAAATTTACACTGATATCTACAGACTCATCAAAATTTGCATAATGATTTTCCTTTATCCAGCCAATGGCCTCTCCGGGATTCATCATCTTATTTTTTTCAAGATTTCCCAATTTAGACGTATATTTTTTCCCTCTCTTCAACCTATCACCTTCTTAATCCAAATACTTTTTATCAATTAAATTATTCATCTGCTGTGCAGTATAATTTAATTAAGAACCTATTTTAATTCCCATACTTTTGGCAGTACCTTCTATTATTTTGACAGCATTTTCTATAGTCCTGGCATTTAAATCCTTTAATTTGATTTTTGCTATCTCTTCTGCCTGCTTCCTTGAGAGTTCACCGACTTTTTCTCTGTTGGGTTCCGCTGAACCTTTTTCCAGATTCAAAGCCTTTTTTATGAGTACCACTGCCGGTGGAGTCTTGGTAATAAAAGTAAAACTCCTGTCTTTATATACAGTCAGGATAACAGGGATGATCATTCCCTGTTCTTTTGCCGTTTTCTCATTAAAAGCTTTGCAGAATTCCATTATATTGACTCCATGCTGTCCAAGGGCAGGGCCAACAGGAGGAGCAGGATTTGCCTGTCCCGCAGGAATCTGCAATTTGACCTGTGCTATAACTTCTTTTGCCATAACCGGTTACCTCAAGTAAAATGATATCGTATTATACATTTTAATAAAAATATTTCAATCTTCTATTATATTTTCGATATTTGATTAAAATTCAATTCAACGGGCGTCTGCCTTCCAAATATGGAAACCAAAACCTTCAGTTTGCCCTGGTCTATATTTATCTCGCTAATAGTGCCATCAAAATTCGCAAACGGTCCGGTGGTCACTTTTACGGGTTGCCCGATTTCAAAATCAGTCTTTGGCTTTGGTTTCTCTGCATCCTGTCTCTTCATTATCTTTTTTACCTCAATGTCCGATAGAGGAACAGGTTTATCTTCTCTGCCAACAAAACCGGTTACCCCGGGAGTATTTCTTACCACATACCAGGAGTCATCATCCAGATGCATTTTTACCAGTAAATAACCTGGAAGCACTCTCTTGGACGATATTTCTTTTTTCCCGCTTTTTATTTCAACTACATCTTCCCTGGGTATGAATATATCGAAAATCTTATTGCTCATATTCATGGATTCTATTCTGTGTTCCAGATTAGTCTTTATTTTATTTTCATAACCGGCATATGAATTTATTACATACCATCTCGGTCTCATTAAATCACCAAATAATTAAATCTTTACTAACAGATCAACAAGCTTTATAAATCCAAAATCAAAAAGTCCAAGAAGGACTGCGAAAATAATAATGGTTACTATAACCACTACAGTATAATTCAGAAGAGCTTTTCTGGTAGGCCAGGTTACCTTTTTTAATTCATGTATCACATCTCTTATAAACTTGGCAATTCTTGAAGGCAATTTCTTTATAAATTGCTTGAAGTTCATCTTTTTCCTGGGCTGCGATGGGGGCTTCCTCTCCTGCATTTGCCTTTCCATCATCGCTTTTTTCTTAAATTTTCTTGATACCTTCCTTTTAGCCATTATTAATAGTCCTTTATACTTTTATTTCCGGTATATTCTACTTTTACTTTTATATTTAATTCTGGCAGGGCTGGAGGGACTCGGTCTTTCGTCTCACCCCGTTCGCTGCAGAGCCGCAGACTCCCTCGTCTTCGACTCGGTCCGTCTTTTCGAGTCCCGTAAACATTCCACTGGCATGTTTACCTCAATTCTTTCCATATTATACTTAAACATTTTATATTTAATTCTGGCAGGGCTGGAGGGACTCGAACCCCCAACACCCGGTTTTGGAGACCGGTGCTCTACCAATTGGAGCTACAGCCCTATTTGGTCTCCTTGTGAACAGTATGCTTCTTACACCATCTGCAATATTTCTTAAGTTCCATTCTGTCAGGTGTATTTTTTTTATTTTTTTCGGTACTGTAATTTCTTCTTTTACATTCCGTACATTCAAAAATAGTTATCTGTCTCAAATAATCCGCCAGTCATTATTTTTATTAAAAGAAAGCGCAGGGTAATAAATTAGCACTATATTTATTTGATGTCAATAATCTACATCTCTTTTGTCATTCAAAAAATAAATCCGGGCTAATCTTTAATTATTAACAATTATATTTCTCTATTCTGCAAATCCACTTATTTTTATTATATTTTCCTTTTTTATTATATCATCAGCCTCTTTTAAGAGAAAATTTAATTATTTTAAATTGGAACTCTCGTAATGAGTTTATCTATTTCGATCATCTGATCTTTGGTCAAAGGGCCGAATTCTATTGCTCCGGCGTTCTCCTCAACCTGTTGAACAGATTTGAATCCAGGTATTGGAATGGTTCTTTCATTAACTCCCCATATCCACGCAAGAGCGCCCTGTGCAAGTGTTCTGCCATTACTTGTGAGTATTTCACGGATTGATTTAAGTTTCTTTAAAAACTCCGTATCGGGTGTGCCCTGTTTAAAATATATCAGCCATTCTGGTTCTTTCCTGCGAATATCATTTTCCGGAAGTTTAGTACTGCTGTCGTACTTGCCGGAAAGAAGCCCCATCGCAAGCGGAGATCGGATAATGCCTGCAAGATTATTATTTTCACATAACTCAAGCATTTCCTTTGCATTAATAAATACATTCATTTGATGCTGAATCGCCGAGCAATTTGAGTTTTTAACGAAAACTTGAGCTCCTTCCATCCAGTCAGTACTCCAGCCATAAGTTCTTATCAACCCTTTCTTGACAAGACTTTCAAACGTATCAATGACTGAATCAATCTTATCTTTATCGATTGACCACACGTGCAGCTGATAAAGATCGATATAATCCGTATCCAGACGTTTTAATGAAGCTTCGCACGCTCTTTGAATATAACCGGGAGAAATCTTCGGTACGGAAAAATCAGCAGTCTTTGTCCCTTCGTTGAAAAAAGAACCAAATTTTGTAGCAATAACAACTTCACTTCTGTGGCCCTTTATTGCTTTGCCTAAAATCCTTTCACTATGACCTGCTCCATAGACATCTGCGGTATCGAAAAAGTTAATTCCAAGTTCAATTGCTTTCTTTGTCGCTTCGACAGACTGATTATCATCTATTGTTCCATAACCTGACGGATTATCATCTGCATCCCAAAATTCTCCTCCTATTGCCCAGCAGCCCAAACCCAGTGCGCTGACTTCGATACCGGATTTTCCTAATTTCCTTATCATTTTTTTTATCATTATCGTCCCCTCTTATTTATAAGATTATTATTTTTTTTGCATAAGATCCTAAAAAAAACCATTAATGCTTCTCCTGACACTGGATAATGGAATGGACCATGCCTGCCGGTGATATGAGTTGACATCTCTGCTGCATATTTCAGGATAGCCCTTTTTGTTTTTCACGATAAGATTCCCGGTAATATTTTTTTCTTTCTTTATCCTTTCACATATATCCTGAACTTTAGCATAATTAACTGCACAATTCATTTTTTTCTTAATAAAACTTCCGGGTAACCGGCAGCTATATTCAGATACACTTAATCCCATGTCACATTTTATAGATTCCGATATTGCCATGTTACATTTTCCTTCCTATTGATCTCTTTTAAAAATATGATTTTTCTATCTTTACTTATCATCAGTGTCAACTTATACTTTAAATAAGTGGTTTAGTAAAGAGCCACTATTTAAAAAATTTTATAGTACCAATTATAATTATGCTGTGGTTAAAAATCGATAAATCTCTAAAAGTTACACTGACAAAACAGCTTTTCGAACAATTAAGAGATAAAATATTGGGTAATGTATTAAAATCAGGAGAGAGACTCCCTTCAACCAGAAACCTTTCAAAAGAATTGGCCATATCACGAAATATTATCGTAGAAGTTTATAACCAATTGGTCGCAGAAGGATATCTTGAAAGCAGAGAGGGTTCCGGCACGTATGTTATACAAAATATCCACCTTGCCGATTATAAGATTCGGGCAGGATCCAGTAATAAATACATATCGGATGAAAAAACAAACAAAGAAATAATAGATTTTAATAGCGGGATACCGGATTTAGAAAAATTTCCACGAAGCATGTGGTTTAAGTTCCTTAGAAATTCATTCCTTGATATGCCGGAATATCAACTTGATTATGGAAAGCCGCAGGGACTCTTTGATCTTAGACTGACTTTATCCGGCTTTTTATTAAAAACAAAAGGAATAAAGTGCCATCCGGACCAAATTATTATTTTATCCGGTTCATCCGAAGGTTTTTTATTAATAGGAAAACTGCTGAAGCGAGATTATACCGGTGTAATAATCGAGGATCCTATTTATAATGGAATTCAAAAAATTTTTAATATTCTCGATATAAAACTTTATCCCGTTCCGGTCGACGGGAAAGGCATAAAAACGGATTTATTCCCTGAAAACATAAAAGACCATTTTATTGCTATAACTCCTTCCCATCAATTCCCAACCGGCAGCGTTCTGCCGGTACAGAGAAGAATTAAATTAATAGAACTGGCTAAAAATATGAATAACTGCATAATCGAAAATGATTATGACAGTGAATTCAGATATACCGGACCGCAAATTAGTTCATTACATTTATTGGACCCCGGTATAGTTATCCACATCGGTACATTCAGTGAGACTCTATATCCTTCCTTAAGATTGGGTTATATGGTCATTCCTGAATCGCTGGTACGGACTTGCTGTGAAATAAAAGAATCTTATGGCTCATTTACACCTTCAATTTGTCAGATTGCTCTTTCTAATTTCATAAAGGAAGGTTTTTTTGAAAGACATATAAACAAAATGAAGAGACTTTATAAAGGCAAAAGAAAAATACTTATTGAAAGACTAAATTATGAATTCGGATCACCGGTTAAAATCAGCGGAGGCTCAACCGGTCTTTATATTGTTGCCGAGTTTAAAAATGTTATCTTTACCGATCGGATTATGAATGAATTATTGAACAATAAAGTCCGTGTCTACAGAGTAGAGGATCATTCTATTATTAAAGGAAAATATAAAAATAAAATAATATTAGGCTATGGAAATCTTAAAAATAGAGAGATTGAAGAAGGAATAAAAAGAATAAAAGAATCTCTCAAAGAATATTTATAATCTTTCCTTATCCTCCAATATCTTTGTGACACTGCCTGCACCTATGGTCCTGCCGCCTTCACGTATAGCAAACCTCTGGCCTTCTTCCATGGCAATAGGAGCTATCAGGGTTATCTCCATCTCGGTATTATCTC
>JAQUOE010000044.1 GCA_028717265.1 Actinomycetota bacterium | reverse complement strand
TGCCGGTTCCACCTGTCTACGAACACTCCCGAAAAGGGCGCAATGAAAAATGATGGTACCTGGCTGAAAAAACCAACCAGTCCGAGCAGTAATGCGGAATCTGTAAGATCATACACGAGCCAGCTTAAAGCTATTACCTGCATCCACGTTCCAACAAGTGATACGCTCTGACCTATAAAGAATAATCTATAGTTTCTGGATTTTAAAGATTGTGAGATTACCTTAAAGTTATTTTTAAAACCTGAAATAAATTTTCTGACATCCATATTACAAATAAATTAAAATTATTATCAAAAACATATGCTTGAATATATTCTTAGATTTATACTACTTTAAGAAGTTTTTTGAAAGATGATTTTACCAATAATTTTATTACCTTTATTTCCTTTTAAATCCTATCCGGAGTTGATAGAATATATTATGCTTTGAAGGGGATATTTTATCGGGATGTAGCGCAGTTTGGTTTAGCGCGCAGCGTTCGGGACGCTGAGGCCGGGGGTTCAAATCCCCCCATCCCGACCATGTGAAAATTGAGACTGGTATGATTAAATGAAAAATAAATTAGAAAGCATTTTAATTATAATATCTTCGATTTTTCTTATAGTTAGTCCACTTTTAAAACCTATAATTATTATGATTGTAGGCGGGATATTTTTGGTTGCTGGTTTTATATTATTGATGAGGTTCAAAATTTTTAAAAAGCTGGATAATTGATTATAAGCTTGCAATACTTCAGAGCACATCTCACTAGCGCTGCGGACATTTTTAGAATGACACATAGAAAGAAATTTATATGGAAAAAAATACCCTGAATAATTCACAATACAAAACTGATGAAAACTTAAACGCCAGAGCTTTAATCCATGAAAAATATAGCACAAACAAAACTCCATGGCATAAATGGGTATTCAAAGCAATATTACTTGAGGGCCATAAGAATATATTGGAACTTGGTTGTGGAAATGGATTATTATGGATAAAAAACGCTGACATTATTCCTGGAACATGGAATATGACATTAACCGATTATTCTGATGGTATGTTACAAGCAGCAAAAGAAAATTTAAAAGATATTAATATGGAAGTTGAATATAAAAATGTGAATGTAGAAAATATTCCATACGGCAATGAGACATTTGACTGCATAATAACAAATCATATGTTATATCATGTCGACAACAGGATAAAAGCATTAAATGAGATAGGAAGAGTATTGCACAGAGATGGGTTCTTTTATGCATCAGCAGCTGGAATGAAACATATGCATGAAATGAAAAAAATGGTAAATGACTTTCTTGGGAATACCAGATATGAGGAAGTAATAAGTGATGTTGAAAATAATTTTTCTTTAGAAAATGGGAAAGAGCAACTTCTTGAAGTTTTTGATAAAGTTGATTTGTTAAAATATGACGATTCATTAGAGATAAACGAGCCGGAACTAATAGTAAACTATGTTTTATCGTTCAATGACATAAAGCCTGGTGTGATTGTATTAGATCCTTCACGGAAAGATAATTTTTATGCTTTTATTGCTAAGCAAATAAAAAAAGAGAAAACGATACGTATCCAAAAACATATGGGATTGTTCATATGCAGGAAATAATGTTGCTTAAGGTAAGTATCGCACACACCATCTAACACGTTTAAAAACTGCTGGGTCGCGTCAGCCCATAGTGGGGGTGGACTCTTATAAAAAGGAGTGATGAGATTGGATATAACAAGTGTCGGTAAAGAAATGATGCAGTACTATGATGAAAGAGCAAAAGAATACGATTTAATTTATAGTGGTAAAGGACCAGCGAGCTTAAAGAAAGATCCATATTTAAGAGATGTTGAAAAAATCTCTTCTATTGTTGGAGGATATGGAGACGGCCGTATCATTGATATAGCCTGCGGCACCGGTTTTTGGTTTCCTAAATATTCAAAGAACTGCGTGGATTTTACTTTTGTTGACCAATCAAAAAAAATGCTTGAAGAATGTAAGAAAAGAGTTATATCTTCAGGGTATATAGACAGAGCAAAATTTATTCAAATGGATGTTCTAAATCTTAAGCTCGATACTAATTTTGACAGTGCAATCATAGGTTTTCTTTTAAGCCACTTCACTGAGGGACAAGAAAGCCGTTTTTTTTCATTATTAAAAGACATTCTGGCAGATGATGGAACGTTTTTAGTTCTGGACAGCGCGTGGACAGATGAACGTAAAAAAGTAAAATCAAAAGAAGATGCACAGGAACGTAAATTGGCTGATGGAAGAAAATTTAAAATATATAAAAAATATTTTGATGAGAAAGATCTTTATAAAATAGCTGAAAAAAACGGATTTAAAATTCTCGATATATATTTCGGAGAAGCATTCTTGGCATTTAAAGCCTGTTTTGGAAAAAGATGAATGTTTATCAGTAATAATAAATAATCGGTACAAACAAATCATTTACAAGAGAGGGGATTATAATGGAAACTTATTTACCACAATCAGAAAAAGATAGAATTAAAAAAGAGGTTAAAGAAGCTTTTGCCACTATTATAAAGGGATGTGAATCTCTGGATATGGATTTGGCGTTTAAAGTATTTCTTAATTCACCGGATTTTTACATGATTGGAACTGATTGTTCCATTTGTGATTATCAGACCTATATTGACTGTAATATAAATTATCTTAAAGAATGTTCAAATTTTAAACTGACTACATTTGATGAAAAAATAAAATACCTGGGCAGGGATATGGTAATTTTTTCATGGATTTATAAAGCCGAGGCTACGCTTAAGACAGGTGATAAGGATATCATTGAAAAAGCTGGAGCAACATTTCTGTTTAAGAAGATAAATGGTGAATGGAAAGTTATATATTATCATGAAGCTGCATTGCCTCCCATAAAAATAGCCAAAAGTCTATAATGATACATAGAATTATATATTAGCATTTAAAAGGAGAAAGTCATGAATTTTGATCATTTTGCTTTTCAGGTTTCCGATATGGATTCTTCTATCAGTTTTTATACCGAAAAACTCGGATTTAAACTCAAATCCAGAGCTACGAATGAAAAAGAGGAGGAAGAATATGCATTCCTGGAGCATGAAGATGCCCGGCTTGAATTAATCCGGGATCTAAAAAGAGATTTTAAAAAACCTGAAATAAAAGAGCCATACTGTCCCCATTTTTGTCTGGAAGTTGAAGATATGGGGTCCTCTGTTGACTTACTAAGGAAGAATGGTGTCCCTATAGTACATGGGCCAATAGAAATAAAGGGTGATGTGGCATGGGTATATTTCTGCGATCCGGATAATAATATTCTTGAATATATTCAGCGGTATAAAAAATGTAGGGAAAATCTTTGAGTACTCTCAGGGCTTCAGATAATATGTCAGGATGTGCCTGATATAAATATTTAAGTAAAGCATGATTAAATAAATAATTAGAAAGGTGAAATACAATATGTTACAGAATATGGTGATTCTATGAATGATGAATTTCAAAAACATTTCCAGTGGTTTAGCGATCTACTTAAAAATCCGATACCTGATTTATTTGAAGTCGGTTCCATAGAACATACAATTATCACTAAGATTAAAAATGAATGGGGTAAATGCGCTATAGTAAAACTCCTTACAGGACTTAAAGAAGAATACGGTAAGAAAGCCTTTAAAGCTGTAGATAAATATCTAGAGCTTAATATCAGCCGGGACTGGGCAGAAATCGGGAAAAGAGAAGCACACGAAGGAACGGAAATCGAAGACTTCATCAGACTGCTGTGGAGTCCCTTAAGGGGCCAGGGGTTTGAATTCACCATAAAATGCGAGAATGGTGCCAGTGTTTTCTGTGTTAAAAAGTGTCCGGTTTATGAACTTGCAGAAAAAACCGGTATGCATAAGTGGCTCTATCACCTGGCTTGTGCCACAGATTTTTATGCCACACGGGCTTTCAGTGAAAAAATAGGCTTTAAACGAACAAAGACATTAATGCAGGGTTATGAATGCTGTGACCACCTGTATTATAGTAAGATAGATAAATAAGCCAGTGTTGGTAATTGAAAAAAGTAACAGAAATATCTGATAAATATGATTGAATATGATGTGATAATCTGAAGAGAGTGAATTATATGAATAAAAAAATTGCTTTCTTTGATGCAAAACCATACGACCTCCAATCATTTGACGGGGTGAATCCAGGTTTTGGATTGATATAAATGAATACAATTTTAACCAATAAAATAGAACAATTTATAAGAGAGATGCCCAAGGTGGAACTGCACCTTCATTTGGAGGGGGCTATCCCTTTAGAAACATTGCTTAATTTTATAAAAAGAGAGGGAAAAGAACCTTCTATTAAGACAATTGAAGATTTAAGAAAAAAACTTACATATTCCAATTTTGAACACTTTATTGAAGTATGGACCTGGAAAAATACTTTTATTAAGTATGAGAGAGATTTTAAAGAGCTAGTTTACCAGGTTTTACGAACTCTTAGTCAACAAAACGTTAAATATGCGGAGATTACTTACAGTCCCGGAGATTATTGGCGAATCGGACTCTCTGCGCGAAAAATTACTGAATATCTGATTGAAGGCAAAGAAAAAGCATATCGCGATTTTAATATTCGCAGCGAGTTAATTGTAGATCTTGTAAGGGAGCATGGACCCGAAATAGGAATGCATCGCCTTGATGAGCTTACTTCATATCGGGGCAAGGGATTAATAGGGATTACTATAGGTGGAAGTGAACAGAGTTTCCCGCCTGATCCTTATATCCATGTTTATAAAGAAGCAAAAGATAGGGGATTTAGACTAACAGCTCATGCCGGTGAAGCAGCGGGTGCTGAGTCTATTTGGACTGTTATCAATAAATTAGGTGTTGAACGAGTTGGACATGGAATAAGAGCAAATGAAGATGTAGAACTTATATCTTTTCTAAAAGAGAAGAAAATTCCGTTGGAAATGTGTGTAATAAGCAATATAAAAACTGGAGTTTGTAAATGTATAGAGGATCACCCGATAAAACAATATTTCAATCAAGGTTTAATAGTAACTGTAAATTCTGATGATCCTACTATGTTTAATACAACTATTACCATGGAATTCTTAGAATTAGTTAAAAGACTTAATTTTACATTAGATGATATAAAAAAGCTTACTTTAAATGGAATTGATTCTTCCTTTATGTTGAATAGCGAGAAAGAATCAATGAAATCTCAATTTGAAGAAGAATGGCAGAAATTATTAAGTAAATACCATTAAAATAGACATAGCGGGATGTTGATGAATTACTATATGATTTATTTAATTAGAGAGATTTATTAAAATAGTAAATTAAACTAAGTAATAAAAAAGGAGGTAAAAAATGATTGCATGCTGTGGATTGGATTGTTCTCAGTGCGGGGCATATATTGCCACAAAAAACAATGATGATAATAAGCGTGTAGAAGTAGCAGGGCAGTGGTCAGTAATGTATAACGCAGAAATAAAGCCGGAGGATATCAATTGTAACGGATGTCTTTCCAAAGAACAGAAGTTTTCTTACTGCAATGTTTGTGAAATACGTAAATGCTGCACTGAGAAGGAGCTGGAAAATTGTGCAGGCTGTGATATGTATGCCTGTGATAAACTGGAAGATTTTTTCAAGATGGCACCGGATGCACGCACTACCCTGGATAATTTGCGTACATAATAATTTTTCTCTAAAAAACAGTTATCTTTTTAATGAAATAAAAGATTATAGGTATAACCTATGGAAGAAAATCCTGCAAAGGAACTAATAGATAAATATATTAAAGCTTGGAAAGAAAAAGATCTAAATTTATTCTTATCTGTTTTACATAATCAGGTTGAAGTCAGAGAATGTACTGGTGTCATTTATCAGGGTAAAGAGATACTTAAAAAATGGTTCATTGATTGGAATCAGGGAACTAATAAAGTTATACATTGGGAAATAAACTCATTTGGTTTTGATGTAAAGAAGTCAATTGCTTTCATTGAATGGGAGTTCAAATGCAGCTATGAAAATAAGGAGCATGCATTTGAAGGTTCCAGTATTACATATTTTAAGGATGAATTGATATTCAGAATTAATGAATATGGGATGAAGCTGGAAAAATCTTATCCTTATAAATAAAAGGATATCGAAAAAATTATAAACAACAATGTTTAAACCAAATTTTAGATACACGAACAAAATAGTAAATAACCTGATAAAAATATCTACTGCAAGGGAAGTTATCCTGAACTCTCCTTTTATTCCAAAATGGGAAGTAGCTCTTAGACGTGAAGCGATTGTCAGAAAGGCACATTCTTCTACTGCTATTGAGGGAAATAGGTTATCACTTGATCAGGTCAGCGATCTGGCTCATGGACGGGAAGTGATAGCATCCCGCAAGGATAAACAGGAAGTTTTGAATTATTTAAGCGTTCTTGAAAATCTGGGAAAATTAATTGATGATAAAAAAATTGCAGAACAAAATATTCTCTCCATTCACAAGATGTTGACAGAACAGACATTGGAAGATAGCTCTGATTGTGGGAGATACAGGAATAGATATGTTGTGATTGGTAATAGGCTAACAAGAGAGATTATTTTTAGGCCCCCTGCCAATAAAGATGTTCCCGATTTAATGAAAGCTTTAGTTGAATGGTTGAATTCCGATGAGGCAAAAGAACTTGATTCTGTAATTGAAGCAGGGATAGCTCATTATGAATTTGTAAGAATACATCCTTTTATTGATGGAAACGGAAGAACAGCGAGAGTCTTAGCAACATTAATACTTTACATGAGGGGATTTGATGCCAAGCAATTTTTCTGCCTTGATGATTATTATGACTCTAACAGACAGGCTTATTATAGAGCTTTGCAGAGCGTAGATCAAAAAACACTTGATTTGACCAGATGGCTTGAATATTTCGCCGGGGGTGTCAATATAAGTATTGATACTGTAAAAGAGAGAGTAATCAGGCTAAGCAGTGAAAGATTAAGGAAGACAAAAAGAGGACAGATAGCTTTAACAGAAAGGCAGATGAGGATTATAGAATTTATAAATCAGAATGGAAGGATAAGAAACAAGGATATAAGTGAAATGTTTGATATTTCAGATCGCGCTGCTCTGAAAGAAATAAGAAAGCTGGTGGATTTGAGAGTAGTAGAAACTGAGGGTAAGGGCAGGAGTTTAAGTTATATCCTTTTAATCGCATGACAGCAGGTTCGGGATTAGGTTCGGTATTAGGTTCGGGATTAAAACTAAACACGATAAGTGTGACATAGAA
Organism: Actinomycetota bacterium; assembly: GCA_028717265.1. Lineage (GTDB taxonomy): Bacteria > Actinomycetota > Humimicrobiia > Humimicrobiales > Humimicrobiaceae > Hydromicrobium. The sequence goes on along the minus strand of JAQUOE010000044.1, from coordinate 1,830 downwards.
AGTTGAAATGATTATGTATAAAGTAATTGGTAAAAATATGCCCAAAACATCACCGGAACTGATATTCAGATTGCGCGAGGGTTCATTTGCAGATGATCTTTTTATTACTGCTGTCAGTTATTTCGATTTCTTTAATTTTTTGAAAAAACATCCTTCGGATTTCGATAACATCGCTAAATCATTGAATATTAAAAAACGGCCCCTGGATGTTATGCTTACCCTGTTTAAGTCATATGGTTTTATTATGGAAAAAAATAACAAATATCATCTCTCAGATGTTTCGGATAATTACCTGACCAGCCAGTCCCCATTTGATTTGAGTTCTTTTGTAAGCTCATTAAAAAACAACCCCGTATGCAGTGAAATGAAAAAAGTTCTTATTACCGGAAAACCAGCAAATTGGGCAGCAAGCAAAAAGGGAAAACGATGGGCTACTTCAATGGAATTCGATGATTTTGCAGAATCATTTACAGCCGGGATGAACAGCCGCGGGGCATATCTGGCAAATGGGCTTTTAAAAATGATTGATTTAAAAAAATATAAGAAGATGCTCGATATCGGAGGAGCTTCGGGGATATATTCGATTACCCTGTTGATTAATTATCCGGATCTTAATGCTGCGGTCTTCGAAAAACCGCCTGTAGATAAGATGGCAAGGTATACTATAAATAAATCCGGTTTAAACGATAGAATGAAAGTGATACCGGGGGATATGTTTAAGGATAAATTTCCCGGAGGTTATAATATTCATTTTATTTCACATGTACTTCATGACTGGGATTTTAAAGAAATTAAATTTATCCTGAAGAATTCATTTGACAATCTGGAACCGGGTGGGATGGTAATTATTCATGATGCACATATAAATGCCACCAAAACAGGTCCTGTTTCGGTGGCAGAGTATTCGATTCTGCTTATGTTTTTCTCGGAAGGTAAATGCTATTCCATCGATGAAATGAAGAAAATCCTGGAAGAGACAGGTTTTAAAGATATAAAGTACAGGCCGACTATTCTTAACAGGAGTATAATTACGGGGATAAAACCTGAATAATGCTATATCGAAATAAAAAATGATCCATACAGAGTCAATTGAACAAATACTAATAGTAAAAAAACTTCTTTTCAATTCAAATCCGGTCATCAGGTATAAGGCATCCAAACTTTTACTGGGTAAACCGGAAATTTCTCCGGAGATGATCAAACTCAGACAATCAATCAAGAAATCAGTAATGGCTAAAAGATTGCTATCTCACAGAAAAGATGACGGTACAATAATGAATGCCCATCCTTACCAGAAATGGCAGGGTCCCCACTGGACATTATACAGTCTTGCAGAGATAGAGTATCCCCGGGGAGACAGATTGCTTCTACCTATGCGGGATCAGGTATATAACTGGCTTCTGGAAGAAAAACATTTAAAATACCCAAGATCTTTTCTTATTCCAGGGCAGGAGGGTCGCTTTCGCAGATGTGCTTCCCAGGAAGGTAATGCTATATGGTATTCAATTAAACTTGGTATTGATGATGAGCGTACAAAGCTTCTTATTCAGAGACTTATAAAGTGGCAGTGGCCGGACGGGGGATGGAATTGCGATAAAAGACCCCAGGCAAGAAAATCTTCAGTTATAGAGAGTCTCATTCCATTGCGTGCGCTATATCTTGCAGGGAAAACTTATAATGATAGTGAAGCTCTTGAGTATACAGAAAGGACAGCGGAATACTTCCTTAAGAGGAATCTGTACCGGCGCATGCAGGATGGCAGGATGATTCTTCCTGATTTTAATAAAATACAATACCCGGTCTTTTTTTTCGATATTCTATTTGTCTTAC
>JAQUOE010000043.1 GCA_028717265.1 Actinomycetota bacterium | reverse complement strand
CATCTTGTTATTGCAGAGGTAAGGGTAGTCTTTCCATGGTCCACATGGCCTATTGTCCCTATGTTTATATGAGGCTTTGTTCTTTGAAATTTTTCTTTAGCCATAATATTTCCTTTCTTTATGTAAAAATTAAATCTTCATATAGATAAATCATGTATTTATACCGCAATCTTGCTTCCCTTGAATCTTTCGATAATCTCATCAGCGATTCTACCGGGTGTTGGTTCATATTTTTTAAACTGCATTGCAAAAGTAGCCCGTCCCTGGGTCTTTGAGCGCAGGTCCGTTGCATATCCAAACATCTCTGCAAGCGGTACCTCTGTTTTTATGATCCTATTCTTATTTCTTAATGTTAAGGATAATATTTTTCCTCTTCTCGAATTAAGATCACCAATGACTTCTCCCATATACTCATCCGGAGCAACCACTTCTACATCCATAACCGGTTCCAATAAAATAGGAAGGCATTTTTTCATAGCCTCCCTAAAAGCTTTTGAAGCGGCGATTCTGAAAGCCATTTCCGAAGAGTCCACTTCATGAAAAGACCCATCCAGAAGTATAGCCCTGAAATCGACAACCGGGTATCCGGCTACCTCTCCACTCTGCATGGCATCTCTTATGCCCATTTCGATAGGTTTTATGAATTCCTTTGGTATGCTCCCGCTTCTTGTCTTATCTTCAAATTCAAATCCTTTGCCATACTCATTTGGCTCAAAACGTATAATTACATGACCATATTGTCCTTTACCACCACTTTGTCTGATATATTTTCCTTCTACCTGCATTCCGCGGGTTATGGTTTCTCTATAAGATACCTGGGGTTTGCCGACATTGGCTCCCACCCCAAATTCCCGCAGTAATCTGTCAACTATTATTTCAAGATGCAATTCCCCCATGCCGGAAATAATCGTCTGACCCGTTTCCTCGTCTATTTCCCTTCTGAAAGTAGGATCTTCTTCTGCCAGCCTTGACAGTGCCATTCCCAATTTCTCCTGTTCCATTTTTGTTTTGGGTTCGATAGCAATCGAAAGCACCGGTTCGGGAAAACTAATTGATTCATATCTTATGGGTCTGGCAGGGTCACAGATGGTATCACCTGTTTTTATATTTTTCAGTCCAACGATTGCTACTATGTCACCGCAGTAAGCTTCTTTTAATTCTTCTCTGCTATTTGCATGCATTTCCAGGAGTTTGCTGATCCTGTTTTTATTGCTATTGTTTGCATTCATTACCTGTGTCCCACTTTGCAGAATTCCAGAATAAATCCTTAAATAACTTAATCTTCCTACAAATGGATCTGTGATTATTTTGAAAATCAAACCGGAGAATGGTGCATCATCACTCGTGGCTCTCCCGGTTTCCTTTTCATCATGGGGATTGATACCTTTCGGTGAATCTATATCTGCCGGAGACGGAAGAAAATCCACCACTCCGTCCAATAGGGGCTGTACTCCTTTGTTTTTAAATGCGGCTCCGCAAAATACGGGAACACCATTAACACTTAAGGTTATCTCCCGTATGGCTTTTTTTAATTCTGCTTCGCTTATTTCAATATTTTCGACATATTTATTTAAAATAAAGTCATTATAATTAGCTATATTTTCAATTAATTCCTGCCTGTACTTCCCTGCAACGGATTCAAGTTCTGCCGGGATATCCTCATACTCGAAATTGATTCCCATCTCATCCTTATATATTATTGCCCTCATGCTTATAAGATCGATTATTCCCAGAAAATCTTCTTCTCTGCCTATGGGGATCTGTATGGGTAATGGATTGGCGCCAAGCCTTGTTTTGATCATATCAAGGACATAATAAAAATCGGCTCCGCCCCTGTCCATTTTATTCACAAAAGCAATCCTCGGAACATTATATTTATCTGCCTGTCTCCATACTGTTTCTGACTGTGGTTCCACTCCTCCCACTGCACAGAATATAGCAATCATCCCATCAAGCACTCTCAGCGATCTTTCAACTTCAACAGTAAAATCTACATGTCCGGGAGTGTCTATTATATTTATTTTATTATCCCTCCAGAAACAGGTGGTTGCAGCAGAAGTAATGGTGATTCCTCTCTCTTGCTCCTGTATCATCCAATCCATAACAGCTGCTCCGTCATGGACCTCACCCATTTTGTAAGTCTTGCCCGTATAATATAGAATACGCTCTGTCGTTGTTGTCTTACCTGCGTCTATATGAGCGGTTATACCTATATTTCTTGTATTTTTTAATGAAACTTCTCTACCCATTTATAGTCACCTTATACTACCATCTATAATGTGCAAAAGCCCTGTTGGCTTCAGCCATCTTATGTAAATCTTCTTTCTTTTTAATACTGCTTCCCGTATTGCTGGCACCATCCAGAATCTCTGCAGCCAGCCTCTCTGCCATGGATTTTTCTTTTCTTTTACTTGCAAAATCGACTACCCATCTGATTGCCAGCGTATTTGCTCTTTCCGGAGATACCTCTACCGGTACCTGATAAGTTGCTCCTCCGACTCTTCTTGGTTTAACTTCCAGCACCGGTCTTATATTATCAAGACATTTATCCAGTATTTCCAGAGGATTCCCTTTCGTTCTTTCTTCCAGAACTTTAAGACTCCCATATACTATGCTTTCGGAAATACTTTTTTTACCGTCAGTAAGAATCTTATTTATGAATTGGGCTATAATCTTGTTTTTATAAACAGGATCTACCTTTAATTTTCTTTTTTTAGGTCTTCCTTTTCTTGGCATTCATTAACTCCTCATAAATTACTTTGGCTTCTTGGCTCCATACCTGGAACGGGAAGATCTTCTACCTTCGACCCCTGCAGTATCCAGTGTACCTCTTATGATTTTATACCTTACTCCGGGCAGATCCCTTACCCTGCCGCCTCTCACAAGCACTATGGAATGCTCCTGCAGATTATGACCGATTCCCGGTATATACGCAGTAACTTCCGCTCCATTCGTAAGCCTTACCCTCGCCACTTTGCGCAGTGCCGAATTAGGCTTCTTGGGAGTAGAAGTATATACCCTTAAACATACACCCCTCCTCAGGGGATTTTCCTGCAGCGCACGGGTTTTCTTCTTCTTTTTTAATCTTTTTCTTCCCTTTTTAACCAGTTGACTTATAGTAGGCATAAATACCTATCCTCTACCTCAAATTAACAAAATATCAACACTACAAAAAATGATTAGTGATAACCTTTTTTGAAGACGCGAAAAAAGAGATTATCATCTAAAAATTAAAATGTCAATATTAAAAAATGGCTATTTTAAAGTACTTTTTTCACTATATTCAAATATTGATCTCAATTTCTTTTAAGTCATCCCCTCCCGATTCCTGAAGTATTTCTATCTCGTCCTTATTATCCTCCTTGTAACCAGGATATTTCAATTCAAAATCCTTAAAACTGCTCATGCCTGTCCCTGCAGGAATGGCCTTGCCCAGTATCACATTTTCCTTCAGCCCGGATAAATTATCTATTTTATTCTCAAGAGCAGCATCTGTCAGAACTCTGGTAGTTTCCTGGAACGAGGCTGCTGAAAGGAAGCTGTCCGTCACCAGAGAAGCTTTGGTTATACCCATCAGGTTTTGAACAGCTGTCGCAGGTATCTTCATACCGGATATTAATTTGTTATTCTCCTTTTCATAATAAAGCCTGTCTACAAGTTGACCGGGCAGAAAATGACTGTCTCCCGGATCTACTATGGTGACCTTCTTTAACATCTGTCTGGCTATTACTTCTATATGTTTATCATTTATATCCACACCCTGAGCCTTATATACATTTTGTACTTCTCTTACCAGATATTGTTCACAGTCCTTGATTCCATTGATCCTTAATATATCATGAGGATTTCTGGGCCCTTCGGTTAACTGGCTGCCCGCAGAAATCTTATCCCCATTTTTTACACTTAATTTAGCTCTGGTCGAAATCTGATAAATCTTTTCCTGCTTACCATCTTTACTTTTAATAGTGAGCATCCTGAACCTGGAATCTATGTCTTCTATCTCAACTTTCCCAGATATCTCTGCTATAAATGAATGATCTTTGGGCCTTCTGGCCTCGAATAATTCTACTACCCTTGGAAGACCGCTGGTAATATCTATACCCTCAAAAGTCTTTTCATGTTTATGAACATGTGTCTTTCTCTTTGCGGTAAGAATCAGTTTTGCGAAAACCTCTCCTGCCTCTACATTTACTTTTTTGTTTATCTGCAGTATTTCACCTTTGGGAATGATCACGTCGATAATATCTCCTCTTTCCATTTGAACCTGAAAAATCAATTTATGCGGTATGTGCTCTATATTGATCTCCATAACTTCGCTCGTATTTTCTTCGGTAAAATCAGTTTTCTTAATATTCAACTCGGCCAGTAACTCTTTTCTGAATATAAGCCTGCCCTCTACCGGTGACTTTATGGATCTCTGGATCACAGTACTGGCCACTCCGCCTGTATGGAAAGTACGCATGGTTAACTGGGTACCAGGTTCACCTATGGATTGGGCAGCTATGATTCCTACTGCTTCACCAATTTCGATCATTTTCCCCGTGGCGAGATCTCTGCCGTAACATTTCTGGCACAATCCGGATTCTGCTTCACATGTCATGACCGAACGCACTTTTACACTTTCGATGTTGGAATGTATGAACTTTAAAAGATGCTTTTCTGTAATTTCCTCACCATTTTTTATTATATTGACCTTTGTGATGGGTTTATTGACATCTCCAAGACATGTTCTTCCTATGAGATTTGTGTTGGGTTCCCCTTCCAGAGTCAAAACATATAGATTTATGCCCTCTTCAGTATTACAGTCATTCATCCTTATCATTGTATCCTGGGCAACATCAACCAGCCTCCTTGTCAGATAACCAGAATCTGCGGTTCGCAGTGCGGTATCTGCCAGACCCTGTCTGGCACCATGGGTGGAAATGAAGTATTCAAGAACGGTCAGTCCCTCTCTAAAATTAGATTTAATGGGACTGTCTATAATATCTCCCCTGGCATTTGCCACGAGTCCTCTCATACCGGCCAACTGACGAAGCTGCTTTATATTTCCTCTGGCACCGGAAGTGGCCATCATATAAACAGAATTGAATTTGCTGAAGTTCTTTTCCATAGCATTGGCGACACTCTCATTTGCCTGGGACCAGGTTTGTATCAATCTTTGATGTCTTTCAAATTCCGTTATCAGGCCCTGTTTGTAATAATCTTCGATTTTTTCTATTTTTTTCTCCACATTGTTTAAAATCTTCGCTTTTTCAGGCGGAACATTTATATCATTTATACCTATGGTCAAACCTGAACGCGTCGCATACTTGAATCCGGCTTCTTTGATCGCATCCAGCATCTTCGTCACTTCACTTTTAGGATATCTGCCTATACATTCGGCAATTAGAGCAATAAGTTCTTTTTTGGATATTTCCTTATTGACGAATTTATAATCCCCGGGCAGTGATTGATTGAATATTATTTTTCCTACTGTGGTTCTTGCTGCTTTCTCCTCTATTTTTACTTTAATAGGTGTATGCAAGGATATAAAACCATAATGATAATCCAGAATGGCATCATCAAAATTATTATAAAATCTTTCCTTCCCATCGGATTTTTCTCTTTCCGAAGTCAAATAATATATCCCCAGAACCATATCCTGGGAAGGAACTACAACCGGTTCACCGCTTGCAGGGGACAATATATTATTCACAGAAAGCATCAGGATCATTGCTTCCGCTTTGGCTTCATTTGATAGAGGTACATGGACGGCCATCTGATCACCATCAAAATCGGCATTGAATGGCGGACAGACCATGGGATGTATTTGTATTGCCTTTCCTTCGACCAGTACCGGCATAAAAGCCTGTATTCCTAATCTATGAAGTGTCGGTGCGCGATTAAGCAAAACCGGATGGTTCTTGATCACGTCTTCCAATATATCCCAGACTTCATTGCTTTCTTTCTCTACCATGGTTTTGGCGCTCTTTATATTCTGGGCAAATCCTTCGTCAACCAATTTCTTCATAACAAAAGGCTTGAATAATTCCAGGGCTATCTTCTTGGGAAGCCCGCATTGTTCCAGCCTCAGGTTAGGATTGACTACGATAACCGACCTTCCGGAATAATCCACTCTTTTACCCAGGAGATTTTGTCTGAATCTACCCTGCTTCCCTTTAAGCATATCGCTCAGAGATTTAAGCGGCCTGTTTCCGGCTCCGACTACTGCCCGCCCCCTTCTTCCATTATCAAAAAGCGCGTCAACCGCTTCCTGCAGCATCCTTTTTTCATTGTTGATGATGATTTCCGGGGCATCCAGCTCCAGTAATTTTTTAAGTCTGTTGTTTCTGTTAATAACTCTTCTATATAAATCATTTAAATCGGACGTGGCAAATCTTCCGCCATCCAGCTGAACCATGGGTCTCAGATCAGGGGGTATTACAGGAAGTATATCAAGAATCATATATTCAGGTTTGTTATCCGAGTTTATAAATGAAGACAATATCTTTAACCTTTTCGTGCTCCTGCTCCTTTTCTGGCCTTTTGACTTCTTTATGGTCTCCTTGAGATCCTCCACTTCTTTTACACAGTCAATATTTTTCAAAAGGTCCTTTACTGCTTCTGCACCCATTCCGCCTTTGAAATATTGCCCGTAAATTTCTTTCATTTTTTTAAACAATGCTTCATCTGAAACCAGCATTTTCTCTTCCAGATTAAAGAAAAAAGTATCGGCTCTTTTAACGAGATCCAACTCTTCCTTATATATCTCATTCTCCTCGTTTAAAAGCATCTCTGTTTCTTTGATGACTTTTGCTTTCTTCGCTTCCATATCCAATTCGGGAACTTCTTCCCCTTTGATTTTTTCGTTTATGCTGATATCATCTTTAAAGTCTTCTTCTCCATTACTTTCCTTAATTTTTTCCAGATTTTCTTTATTGATGATTTCATCGCTTTCGATTATAAAGTCGTCTTTATTTGTTTTTATTTCTTTAAGCCTTAGCTCATTCAACTCCTTTGCCCTGTCCAGGGCTTTCTGGTATAGTTTCTTGATTTCCTCTTCTTCCGCAGCGATTTTTTCTCTATTGATGCTGGTTATGATATAAGAATCGAAGTAAAGTACCTTTTCCAGATCTTTGGGACTTATATCTAGAACATATCCCATCCTGCTTGGAACTCCCTTGAAAAACCATATATGCGACACGGGGGATGCAAGATCGATATGCCCCATTCTTTCTCTTCTTACATTTGATCTGGTCACTTCGACTCCGCACCTTTCACAGATTATTCCTTTGAACCTCACTCTTTTATACTTTCCGCAATAACATTCCCAGTCTTTTGTAGGGCCAAAGATCCTCTCGCAGAATAATCCATCTTTCTCGGGTTTAAGGGTCCTGTAATTTATAGTTTCAGGCTTTTTTACCTCACCGTTGGACCATGATCTGATTTTTTCGGGTGAAACGAGTCCAATTTTTAAGGCATCAAAATTATTTACATCTATGCTTACAACCATTTATTAAATCCTCCGAATTAATTAAATAGGTATTTAACAATACCTATTTTATTTTTTAATCTTATCTTTTTTCTTTTTTGCTGCTCCGGTTTTCTTTTTCTCTTCAGTACCCTTTGATTTCTTTTCCTTTATTTTTTCAACCTTTTCCTTTTCATCCTTTTCTTCTGTATCCTTATCCTTCGTATCCTCTTCCTTCGTTTCCTCTACTTCCGCTTTTTCCGGCTCTATCTCTTTTTGAAGATCGATTCCCAGGTCTTCAACGGTTTTCATTATTTCATCCTCAGCCTGTAATACTTTTACTTCTTTTCCTTCTTCCGATAATACCTCTACGTCAAGTGCCAGACTCTGCATTTCTTTAATAAGCACCTTAAATGATTCCGGTATTCCGGGTTTTTCTATATTTTCACCCTTTACAATGGCTTCGTAAGTCTTTACCCGTCCGGTCACATCATCCGATTTTATAGTCAGCATTTCCTGTAACGCATACGCTGCACCATAAGCCTCGAGTGCCCATACTTCCATTTCCCCGAATCTCTGGCCGCCAAATTGCGCTTTGCCGCCCAGAGGCTGCTGCGTAACCAGTGAATAAGGACCTGTAGATCTTGCATGTATCTTATCGTCCACAAGATGCAGCAACTTCATTACATATACATGACCGACGGTAATCTCATCGGATAATTTCTCGCCGCTCCTGCCGTCATATAGAGCAGTTTTTCCGCTCTCGGGTAAATTGGCCATCTTTAACAGCCTGATTATATCAGATTCTTTTGCTCCCTCGAAAATTGGTGTTGAAACATATACAGGGCTGTCGTTTGTTATCTCATCTTTTTTATCGTTCCAACCCTCATGAGCCGCCCAGCCAAGATGAGTTTCAAGCACCTGTCCCACATTCAATCTGGAAGGGACACCCAGAGGATTGAATATAATATCTATAGGTTCGCCATCTTCCGTATAAGGCATATCCTCTTCAGGAAGAATTACCGATATGACACCTTTGTTTCCATGTCTTCCGGCAAGTTTATCACCGATAGAAATCTTTCTCTTTTCCGCAATAAATACTCTTACCAGTTCATTTACCCCGGGGGGCAGATCGTGTCCTTTTTTCCTCGAGAACAGCTGGACATCCAATACTTTCCCTCCCTCTCCATGAGGCACCTTGAGAGAACTCTCTCTGACTTCCCTTGCCTTTTCACCAAAAATAGCCCTCAGCAATTTTTCTTCTGCCGTGAGTTCCGTTTCACCTTTTGGAGTTATTTTGCCAACCAGTATGTCTCCGGGCTTTACCTCGGCTCCGATTCTTATAATCCCGCGGTCATCAAGATTTTTTAATGCTTCTTCTCCTATGCTTGGTATATCCCTGGTTATCTCCTCCGCCCCCAGCTTTGTGGTTCTGGCTTCCACCTCCTGTTTTGAAATGTGGATAGAAGATAAAAGATCTTCTTTTACCAATCTTTCGGAAATAATAATTGCATCCTCGTAGTTATATCCTTCCCAGGACATAAAAGCTAATCTTAAATTCTTACCCAGCGCCAGTTCGCCTGAACTCGTTGCGGGTCCGTCCGCAATTACCTGCCCTCTTTTGACTTTTTCACCTTCTTCTACTATGGGCTTCTGGTTTATACAGGTCCCCTGGTTTGATCTTTTGAATTTATATAACTTGTGAACATAATCTTTTTCATTCTTATAATTTACCTTAATGTGATCGGCACATACCTCTTCGACTATGCCGTCGTCTCTTGCGAGAATCAGCACACCGCTGTCCCTGGCCACTTCTTCTTCCATCCCGGTTCCCACAAGCGGTGGTTCCGGATCGATTAATGGCACGGCCTGGCGCTGCATATTCGAACCCATCAAAGCCCTGTTGGCGTCATCATGTTCCAGAAATGGAATGAGAGACGCTGCGGCGCTAAAGATTTGCCTTGGTGATACATCCATATAATCTATCATGCCCGGTTCCACGGTTACTATTTCGTCACCCAGACGCGCCATGACCCTTTCTTCAAGAAATCTGCCGTCTTTGCTTACTTTTACAGTTGCCTGTGCAATAATATAATTTTCTTCAATATCCGCAGATAAATACTCCACTCTGGTAGTCACTTTGCCGTTTACAACTTTTTTATATGGTGATTCAATAAATCCATATTCATTTAATCTTGCATAAGTAGCCAGGGAACCGATCAATCCAATATTGGGACCTTCCGGTGTTTCTATGGGGCACATTCTTCCATAATGTGATGGATGAACATCTCTTACCTCGAAACCTGCCCTTTCCCTGCTTAATCCGCCCGGTCCCAGAGCGCTGAGTCTTCTTTTATGAGTAACCTCGGCCAGAGGATTGGTCTGATCGAGAAATTGAGAAAGCTGACCGCTGCCAAAAAATTCTTTCAGGCTTGCGACCAGCGGCCTGATATTAATAAGAGATTTAGGAGTTATCGTATCGACATCCTGGGTGGTCATTCTTTCCTTTACAACTCTTTCCATTCTTGAAAGACCGATTCTTAC
>JAQUOE010000042.1 GCA_028717265.1 Actinomycetota bacterium | reverse complement strand
TTCGGGGATGTATATGAGGCTGGGCTTTTCGGTTGCCATTAACGTCAACCCGGACATTCTGCTTATAGATGAGGTCCTGGCGGTAGGGGACCAGGCATTTCAGGCAAAATGCTATAAAGTCATATATAATTTTATGAAGAGTGGTAAAACAATAATAATTGTTTCCCATGATCTCGAAACCATTTCCGATTTATGCAGCAAGGTGGTATTTTTGAAAGATGGGAAAATAATAGATATGGGGAAACCCTTAAGCGTAGTGGCAAAATATAGATCTTATGTCGAGGAGATAGAGAAAAAAAGGATCATTGAACAGCAAAGAACGGAAAGAAAAAAAATATTCGAATCTGTAATTGAAAATAATAGAAAAATAGTTGATGGGCAAGAAATAATAAAACTATCGAACTTAAATATAAGCGGAGAAACTATAAATAGATTTGGAAGCGGAGATGCAGAGATTCAAAATGTTAAAATTCTGAATAGTAAAGATAAAGAGATAGATTTTTGTAAATATGGAGATGATATTAAAATAGTTTGCGAGGTGCTCTTTAAGAAAAGAGTTGAAGAACCTATTTTTGGAATAAGATTGACAGATTTTAAAGGAAATGTTGTTTATGGTACCAATACAAGATTGAATAATATAAAAACAGATATATTTAAAAAAGGCAATCTGATAAAAGTAATTTTTAACCAGAGAATTACATTAATCGGAGGAGAATATCATGGTTCTCTTGCTGTAGGATACAAAGATAATAAAACTTATTGTGACTGGATAAGTGATATGTTTACGATAAATGTTATAAACAGAAATATAGCGGAAGGTATAGCGGATCTGAATCCTGAGATAAATATAGAAAAGCAATAACATGATTTTCTCTGGAAGATGATTTTTACAGAATAATTTTGTTATAAATATCCAGTGTCTTTTTCGCAGTTTCTTCCCAGCTAAATTTTTTAGCCTGAATAAGTGATTTACTGCTCAGTTCCCTCTTTATCTTTTCATTTTCAAGAACATATAATAATTGATTTTCAAGTTTAGTCTCATCTCCGGTTTCTACAAGTTTTCCTGCATCTCCGATGATTTCTTTAAGTGATGAAGTGCCATAGGCTATTACCGGAAGACCACAGCTCATCGCTTCCAGAGGAGGCAGCCCAAATCCCTCGAAAAGGGAAGGATAAACAAAAAGTTCGGCCCAATTATATAACTGTACCAGGTCCCGATCAGTGATCCTGCCTGTAAATAGAATATCGTCACCATAGGGACTATTTTCTCTCTCCTGGTAGGTAGCTTCGCTTTTCCAACCGGTTCTTCCCACTATTACCAGCTTATAACCGGACCCGGTTTTACTTTTTTTTATATTATTAAAAGCCCTTATCAGCGCCGCAAAGTTTTTTCTGGGTTCTATGGTTCCTACGGAAAGAATATATTTTTTATCTAATTGGTATTTTTTAAGTACTTCCGTACTCTTTTCTGTTTCAGTCAATTTCCTGAAAATATCATCTGCTGCCAGATATACGACTTCTACTCTGTCAGGATCTATTCCTAAGAAATTCACGATATCATTTCTGGTACTATCGGAGTCTGCAATTATCTTCTTTGAGATACGTGCATTTCTTTTGATTTCTTCTGTATATTTTTTTATGAACCAGTCAAAATTAAATTCGGGAAATCTTATAAAAGCCAGATCATGAACAGTCAAAATTATATTTTTATTCATAGTCGGGGGGATGAGATAGTCGGGACAGTGAAGGATATCAGCTTTGAAACCCCGGAGCTCAAGCAGCGGGAATCTGATTTTATCCCATGATTTTAGCTTTCTTGAAGTTGTATTGTAAAGATCAAGTTTCATTTTACTATCCGGAAATTGTGATTTTAGATCATAAATTTCCGGTAAATATTCGCTGGTAATGTATCTCCCGGTAAGAACGTATGTATTTTCTTTATCAATTCGCAGTAAACTCCGGATAAGATTGATTATATATCTCCCGGCACCAATATCCGGCCCATGATTTAACAGTGTGGATATATCTATCCCAATTCTTAAAATGCTGCCTGTCATTGTATTTTATCTATGAATTTATGAACCGATGCAGGTTCGTATTCCAGTTTATTGTGAAGTATGTTTTTAAATAGATTGGTTTCCATCCTGAATTTTGTATCTCTTAAATTCATCAAATAATTGACATATCCTTCGTACCTCTCGTTTCCCATCAGGGCGAATAACCTGCGGTAAGAATGATGAAGATTCTCAATGGAGCAAACCGGTTCGTTAGTGACAACATCAAAATAAACATTTTCTCCCCAGCTGTATTTTAAAATATCAGCATCCGGTATTTGTCTTGAGAATTCCATATGATTTCTATCTTTCTTGAGATGTTTGATACTTCTTTTGAAATCTCTGATTATTCTCCGGGCGGTATTTTTTAAATTGATATCCTTTAAATTTTGCTTCTGGATGTTTAATTCATTATCACTGATTCTGTCAAGATTATGTCTTTCGGAATTCTTGTAAGATGTTTTCAAAAGATTTAATTTCAAGTAGTAGTATTTTTTCTCAAAAGCAGTTGCGTCATCCCTGAAGCTAAATGCATATCTATGGTAGCATATTGCAGAAGGGCAGGACCTGAATTTGTAACCATGCAGGTTCGCTCTGAAACAGAAATCTACATCTTCATAAAACAAGAAAAAATGCGGATCAACCGGCCCGACTTTATTCTCATAAAAAGCATCGCGTTTTACCATACAGGAAACGAAGGATACACCAAAAATATCCTCGGTCCTGTTATATTGACTTAAATCCAGCTGTCCAAGCCCGTAATGACCCACGTAAAGATTGCTGTCCAGATAAATCCCCACGCTTTCAAGAAAATCTTTCTGATGGTAGAATTTGATCTTGGGTGCCACACCCAGATAATTGCTTCCCAGATTATTGATCGAGTTTGCCATCTGTTCGAAAGCATCTGGGCCATAAATTATATCAAAGTTTGATATTAGAACGAGATCCGCACTCGTGTGTTTTAAAGCCTGATTTATACCTGCTCCCAGACCAAGATTACGGCTGGAGTAAATTATTTTAATGTCTTTAAATTCTTTTTTTATATTCTCCAAAACATTATGCATAGAATGATTATCAAAAATGATGACTTCAATGTCTTTGTAAGTCTGGCTTTTGATTGAATCCAGGCATTCCTTCAATACCGGGTAAGTAGAATTGTAATTAACAATAATTACAGAAACTTTTTGAGATACACGTGGTTTATGCTTAACGTCATATGAAACAGCCTTAACATCCGAATCTTTAAGGTTAAGTATGTTTTTTATAAGTTTATGATATTTTTTTACGCTGTTTTCCCATTTGAATTCAGCGGCATATTTTATGGCACTTTGTCCCATTTCATTTCTTAATTTTTTGTCATTTATAAGAAGTTCCAGTTTTTCATAAAATTCCTTTTTGTTTTTTACTACAAAACCGGTTTTCCCATTTTGAGATATTTCTGAATGTGCGCCGATATCATAGCAAATGGTTGGTTTTCCGAGACTGTGGGCTTCCGCAACAGGAAGGTCAAATCCTTCCCACTGTGAACAGGTAGTATAAATATCACAGGATTGATAAATCAAAGGCATGAGTTCTTCGGGGGCATTGCTTATGGATAATATCCCCTGGTTTTTAAGCAGTTCATCATCATTTTTGGAACCATATCCTACAGTAATGAGTTTGACATTTCTATGATCCCTGGAAATATTCCGGTATACATCTATGAGCTCTGATAGACCTTTGTACGGTTGATTGGTCAGGTTTAGTCTTCCCACAAACATCAACAGTATGTCTTCAGATTTGACTCCCAAATTAGTTCTGAAGTCGTTGATTTCTTCCCTGGAAATCGTCTTTCCCTGATAGTGATCGGACCCGTTATAAATAAAAGCAGCTTTCTCTTTCAAACCTTTGGGAAGGCAATTAAGAAGATATCTGGATACGGTCACAATTTTACTGGCTTTTCTAAAATAGGAGAGGTTCTGGCTAATCTCTATATATTTATATCTTATCTTTCTTCTCAAAGGAAACTCATTTATAGATGGTATGCCATGATCGACAACCAGGACCGGTTTGTTCAGTTTTGGTATCAGACTGTAGAAAGGGAACGATTGTATTATAAAAAGGTCAATATCTTTGCTGTTAAGATAAGGTGCCAATCTCTTGATTCTACTTTCATAAACAAAGGGATTGGCGGTAGGCTTAAAATAGTGAAGTTTTTCTATATTATAAGATTTCCGGTCAATAAAAGTCTCGTCAAAATAATTACAGTAAACTCTGCAGTTATACCCTATCTCTGCCAGCCCATCTGCAAGTCTGTCAACTACAAGGTCCACACCATGACCTTTTATCATTCTATCGGTTATAAATGCTATATTTACCTGTTTCACGGTTTATTTTTGTTGTATATTAAGTGTTTTAAACGGTAATTTTTATAAATTAAAATTATAGTTTAAATTTTATCATTATACTAATTATAAAGAAAAGAATTTAAAACTGAAAAAGAAATCCTTTTTTTATAATTGATAAGTAATATTTACCAATAGATATTATGTAAAAAATAGATTGTTTGTTATAATCTGGTATAATTTATCTGATATTTTAATAGAGAAATTTTGGGAGAATAATTATGAAAAGTATCCTTACTTTCCCTGAGATTTCAGTGTCAATTGTTAATCTTAACGGAGAAAAATATTTAAAATGCTGCCTTGACAGTTTAAAGGAGCTGAATTATCCACAGGATAAGCTGGAAATTATACTGATAGATAATAATTCAACTGATGAATCTCTCGATCTAGTAAAATCAGGTTATCCTTATGTGAAAATAATCAAGAATGGCAAGAATATGGGTTTTGCCTGTGCGAATAACCAGGCTGCAAAGGTTGCCGGAGGGGAATATATTGCTTTTTTAAATAATGATACCAGGGTTGATAAAAACTGGCTGATCGAGCTTTTAAAACCTATTTATAAGGATAAAGAAATTATAGCATCAGGTTCTAAGGTACTTTCCATTGACGGAAAGAATATCGATTTCGTAGGAGGAATGATTAATTTTGAAGGGAAAGGATTTCAGATCGATTATGACCTTTCCATAGAAAAGGATCATTACTATGATTACAGATATCTTCCCTTTGTAAACGGCGGAGCGATGCTGGTCAATCGAGAGATATTTCTGGATACCGGGGGATTTGATGAAGATTTCTTTGCTTACTACGAAGATGTGGATTTTGGATGGAGGCTATGGGTGCTTGGTTATAGAGTCGTATTTGCTCCCAAATCTATTGTTTATCATCATCATCATGGAACCTCGAAAGTCTTTAGTGAAGACAGATTGAGATTTTTAAAAGAAAGAAACTCTCTTTATTCTGTTTTTAAGAATTATGATGAGAACAATCTTGCAAGAGTATTCTCCGGTTCGCTCGCAAATATTTTTAGCCGTATTTTTGTAGATTTTAAATTTGATTATAAAAACTTTTACGATCTGAGTAATATCAGGTCCAAAGAAATAGAGATAGATAACCAAAAAATTTCAAAGGAACCCTTAAGCTCTTTGATGGCAGTCAATAATTTTCTGGATGATCTTCCGGAACTTATCAAAAAAAGGCAGGTAATACAGGAAAAAAGAAAAAGAGACGATAAGGCAATTTTCACTTATTTCAAAGGGCAGTTTCTTGCGGTTTCTCCTGATGAAAAATATCAGAAAAACCAGGTTAATATGTTAAAATCTCTGGGTATTTACGATGTATTCGAAAAAGAAATCAGAAGAAAGATTCTTATAGTCTCAAGCGAGATCGTATCTAAAGAAATGGCCGGTCCTGCAATAAGGGTCTGGAATTTTGCGAAAATTCTTTCTGAGCATTTCAATGTGGTTTTAGCTGTACCGAATAAGGTTGAATTGCCTGAACAGACGTTTGAACTGGTTCAATTCAGAAATGATGCGGAATTAAGTAATATTATTAAAAATATAGATATCATACTCACAGGCGGAATGACATTTTCTAAATATAAAAGCCTCAAAAAAACTGATAAATATTTAATCATAGATATATATGATCCATATAATCTCGCCACTTTAGCTGAATATGAAGGTGAGTCCATTAAAAGAAGGCTTGAAATTCACAAATCGATTTATTCTGTAGTCAATGAGCAGCTTCATCACGGTGATTTCTTTATCTGTGCCTCCGAAAGACAGAGGGACTTCTGGCTGGGTATGCTCGCGGCTTTGAACAGGATAAATCCTTATACCTATAACGAGGATCCCACTTTAAGAAAAACTATAGACGTAGTACCTTTCGGGCTTCCCGACAGCAAACCCATGCATACAAGACAGGTTTTAAAAGGTAAGGTTGATGGTATAAAAGAAGATGATTTCGTGATTATCTGGGGTGGGGGGATATATAACTGGTTTGATCCTCTGACACTCATAAAAGTAATGGCCGAAATCAGCAAAGTGAGAAATGATATAAAATTATTTTTTATGGGAGTGGAACATCCGAATCCGGAAGTAAAGAAGTTACAGCTTGTAAACAAAACCATCAACCTGGCTAAAAAGCTTGGCATATATGATAAAAATGTTTTCTTTAATTTTGGATGGGTTGAATACGATGACAGGCAGAATTATCTCCTGGAATCGGATGCAGGAATAATTACTCACCCGGAGCATATTGAGACAAGATTTTCGTTTAGAACAAGAATACTGGACTATCTATGGGCAGGCTTGCCTATTATTTCAACAAAAGGTGATTCTTTAAGCGATATGGTTGAAAAAGAAAATCTTGGAATCACAGTAAACGAAAAGGATGTGACCGCTCTGGTAAATGCCATATTGAAAATTGCAGATGATAAGGATTATTACAGTAGATGTGTCAGAAATATTGAAAATACAGCAAAAAGATATACCTGGGAGAAAGTCTGTGAGCCTCTTATCAGATTCTGTAAGGACCCGATTGCGAGCGCCTGTAAAAATAAATTGAAAGAGAATGATTTCGATGCTTTGGGAGATAGTGATTCATCGGTTGAAAATACGGAAAGATGCAGGAGAAAAAATATAGGTCATCTTACGAAGAAATTTTTCTATCATCTTATGCATAATGGTTTTGGAAAAACTTTGAAGATTACATCTAATTACATACAGGGAAAATAAATAATAGCTTATTGTATATTACTAAGGTAATTGGTATTAAAAGGATCGAAGTATAAATAATTCAAAAAAAACCAGTAGAAAAAAAATACTGATACGGGCAATAAATATTATTGTAGTCGTTGGTTTTGGTATTTTTCTTGTTTACTATCTCCTCAGCCGAATTGATATCGGAGATATTAAAAATGCATTCGTCAATATTTATAAGCCCACTCTAATAACTGCGTTATTATTATTCCTGCTTGGTGATTATTTCAGAGCCTATAGAAGTAATATCCTGGTTGGATCCGATAGGGTCGGGATGATAGATATGTTTCTGACGGCCGAGGTCAGAAATGCCTTTAATATGGTTCTTCCGGCCCGGACAGGAGAATTATCCTATATTTATGTTTTAACAAGAAAGTTTGGATTTCCACTGGAAATCGGGGTATCCACTCTTGTGGTTGCATTGATTTTTGATCTTATTATAGTATTTTTACTTATTGTAATCTCAATAATAATTGTGGGAATAAATACTTTTGCAGTATCATCGGTTTCAATAATAATAATATCATCGGTTCTTTTTATAGTATTCCTGCTGGTTCTTTTTTACCTTTCAAAGATAATAGGATTTTTTCTTTTTATCTTTGAAAAAATACTTAAGAAGTACAAAGTATCAAAACAAAGAATCATATACAGGATTTACAGCAAATTACTTGACATTAATGAAAATATAAAAAATATCCGGAAAAGAAGGATTTACTGGAAGGTCTATTTAACTTCCATAATTATAAGAATAATAAAATTCTCGGCTTATTATCTTATTATTTATTCTCTAATGAAACCCATGGGATATAGTCTTAAAGAATTGGGTTACTGGGTTATATTGCTTGCCACAGTAGCGGCCGAAATATCTGCTGTCCTGCCGACCCACGCTATTGCAGGTTTTGGTACATACGAGGGAGCCTTTGTTCTTGCTTTTACTTTATTGGGATTTGGCAGAGAAATAGCAACGGTGGTAGGATTCAGCTATCATATCATAGTATTACTTTTTACTGTTAGTCTTGGAATAATATCGATGATTATTTTAAGTCTTCCTTTTTACAGGATTAAGAAATAATTTCTTTTATTTATTTTAGAATTTAGTTTAAATTTATATTAAAATTATGTCTTCGAAATCTTTTTAGAATAGAGATGAAAATAAAACTTTTTTTTAATAACCTGGGAAGATCGATACTGACAAAAGACATTTTCGATAATAAGGGTATATTAAGGCGTTTCTACAAATATTTTTTAACAGGAATTCTCGTCAGGTTAATCTTTATTCCGTTTTTTTTCCAGAGAGATCTGATGTCTACTTATCAGAGAGCGGCTGAAACAATTTCTACCGGTAATTTAGGATTGGATAATCTGCAGATAATCACGAATCTTATCCATACCTTTTATCTTTTTATTTTAAGGGCTATTTTTCCAGCAATAAATCAGGTCTTTTCTGTTCTACTAGAGAAAGATACATGGATATCCTGGCTGGGTTTCAATAGTGCCTATAATGTGTTTACGACTCTGACTCTTTTTAAACTACTTTATCTTATTTTTGATATAGTTTGTATGTTCTTGATTCTAAGGCTTTCTTTCGATGGTGAACCTGAAAATAAACTGCGGGTTTTTAAATACTGGATATTTAATCCCATAATAATATTTGTGCTGTATATCTTTGCAAGACACGATATTATCGGGGTATTCGTGACACTTATAGCTCTTCTGCTGGCGAAGAAGGATAGAAAATACTGGGCAATTATAGTGCTCGGCCTGGCTGTAGCCTTAAGATTTTTCCCTATTTTGATCCTTCCGGTGCTCGTACTTTATCTGGTGCGCACAAAAAAAGATTATATAATACTGTCTCTTGCAGGAGTTTCCGGTATTGCAGCAGTGGAAATTCTAACAAGGGTTTTCTTCGACAAGAGCGTGATACTACCACTGCTCAGAACCACACATTTCGAATATCTGCTCACACCAAGACTGGATCTGGTAGCGGGGTCCCACGGCAGTATTTTTATTTTTATAGTGGTATATATAATAATAATTTTAAGCTTCCTGCATATAAAAAAGAAGAGTTTTGACATACTCCTGAATTACTGTGCGATGATATATCTGGCTTATTTAGGTCTTTGTTTTTTCCATCCTCAGTATATGCTCTGGCTGATTCCTTTTCTTGTAATAATATGCGTGAGAAGAAAGTCGCTCCTTTATTATCACTGGGTTCAATTTGCCCTGCTTATGATTTTATTAATATACTGGGGAGATCTGGTGACCAAGTATGTTCTTGCCCCCATAGACCATAAGTACTTTGTGTATCTCACCGGTATCATTCCGATTATCGAACGCTTTTACGATTCTGCCAAATTTGTAAATATATTCAGAAGTATTTTTACAGGGGTATCATTATGGATGATATATTTGATTTATAAGGATACTAAAAAGTTAATGGCAGATGAATCAAACAATATGGGTAATAATAAAATTTAGGAGAATATGTTAAGGAAAATTTCTAAAATCAAAATAATTATTTCCGGTTTTCTGGCAATTCTGATTTTAATTCTTTTTGCAGGATGCGGGGGGATTTTTTATGTTCCCGGTGCCAGTTTTGGTTACTATATATGGGAAGAGAACAGCAGTATTTTTGTTGAGTGGAGCTCAGATCGTAAGGATTCGAAATTCGACGGCGGTATTTCAACCGATGGGAAAATAAACGAATATGAATTAAAAGATTGGGAAGAGGAAAATGACACGATTAAAGTAGATGAAGATAAAATTGTTTTTTCGGCTACCCTGAGTGATAAAGATTACTCGGACGGATTTAGTTTTAATGCAGTGGATTATACTTATCTGGAATTTGATTTAAAGATAAATGATGGCTATGATCTTTCCCGTATAAATGTGGGGGGATTTCTGGAAAATCCTGAAAATAACGTGTTCAGGATTGAAAAGGATTACTTTAAC
>JAQUOE010000041.1 GCA_028717265.1 Actinomycetota bacterium | reverse complement strand
TAAGTAAGATAAAGTGTACCAGATGCGGTAAGAGATTGGTAACATTTGAATAATTTTTAATTTTTATTACTAATTTTAAGAAGGAGAAAAGATGAAAGTCGCTATTACTTCCAGTGGTCCCACTCTCCAGTCAAATGTAGATCCCAGATTTGGGAGATGTCCTTATTATATTATTTATGAAACTGAAGATGGGAGCTTTAAAGCTGTCGAAAATAAAAGCAGTCTGGCAGCCGGGGGAGCAGGTATTCAGGCAGGACAGAATATTTCCGATATGAAAGTAGAAGCAGTAGTCACCGGGAATGTTGGACCCAATGCGTTTAGGGTCTTATCTGCGGCATCTATAAAGATTTATTCAGGAGCTACCGGCAGTGTAAAAGATGCCATAGATAAGTTTAAGAATGGAGAATACAAAGAGACTGCCGGGCCTGATGTAGAATCACATTTTGGAATGGGTAGAAAGTAATTACGGAGAAAGTGAGAAGTTGATAATATCGGTTGCCAGTGGTAAAGGTGGGACAGGCAAAACAACAATAGCTGTTAATCTGGCTTTATCGTTAAGCGATGTTCAGTTGCTTGATTGTGATGTAGAAGAACCTAACTGCCATATTTTTATAAAACCTGTTTTTGAGAGCAGTCACACTGTTTTTATTCCGGTTCCTGCAGTAAATCAAAACAAATGCGATGGGTGTGGCCGCTGCGAGGAAGTTTGTTTATATAACGCAATTGCAGTGGTAAATAAAAAGGTAATTATCTTTCCTGAGTTATGTCATGGCTGTGGTTCATGTACTTACTTTTGTCCGCATAAAGCAATAGAAGAAGAGAAAAAAGAGATAGGTGTTATCGAAATTGGGAAAAATGGTGAAACTCAATTTGTTCAGGGTAAGCTTAATGCAGGGATGATGATGTCCCCACCGGTTATCAGAGCGGTAAAAAAGCACATTAATAAAAAAAAGACCGTGATCATAGATGCGCCTCCCGGGACTTCCTGCCCTGTCATTACTGCAATAAAAGATACTGATTTTGTAATTCTTGTTACCGAACCAACACCATTTGGGTTAAATGACCTAGTGTTGGCTGCAGAAGTGGTACGGAAAATGAGACTTCCGTTTGGAGTTATAATCAATCGTTCCGATCTGGGTAATAAGAAAACAGATGAATATTGTGCCAGAGAGAATATATCTGTACTTATGAAGATACCTTTCAGCAAAAAAATAGCCGGGATTTACTCCAGAGGGGATCTTATTATTAAAGCATTGCCAGAGTACAGAAAAGAATTTCTGGAGTTGTTTAAAAAGATAGAGCAGGTAAAAATTAACCGGGGGTAAATTAAAATCGAAGATAAAAAAATCGGGAAGTTTAATTAAAGGCAATAGAAATGAAACAGATCGTAATTATTAGCGGAAAGGGCGGCACAGGGAAAACGGTTATTACAGGTGCGTTCGCCGCGTTAGCCAGAGATAAGGTTATGGCTGACTGTGATGTGGATGCCGCGGATTTGCATTTAATACTTGATCCTGAAATAAAAGAATCCCATATTTTTAAAAGTGGGGTTACAGCTTTTATGCACAGGGAGCTATGTGAGGGTTGTGGTGTGTGTAAAACGGTTTGCAGATTCGATGCCGTAAAAAAAGATTTTACTATCGATCCCGTTTCATGCGAGGGTTGTGGTTTTTGCAGCTTTGCCTGCCCGCAAAATGCTATCGAGATGAAAACTAATATTTCCGGTGAATTATTCATATCTGACACAAGGTTTGGTCCACTTGTTCACGCTAAATTATGTATTGCTGAGGAAAACTCAGGTAAATTGGTATCTCTTGTAAGGCAAAAAGCAAAAGAGATTGCTGAGGAGAAAAACTGCAAGTGGGTCATTCTGGATGGCTCACCGGGTACAGGCTGCCCGGTAATTGCTTCTATTACAGGTGTGGATTGTGCAGTGATTGTAATTGAACCAACGCTATCCGGACTGCACGATGCAAAAAGAGTGCTTGACGTTACTGAGCACTTCAAAGTTCCTGTAAAGATAATAATAAACAAATACGATTTGAATTTTGATATGACTGAAAAAATAGAAAACTGGTTCAAAGATAAGAATATTACAATCCTTGGTAAAATAATTTTTGATAAGGAAGTGGTGAAATCAATTGTTGAGGGGAAAACAATAATAGAATATTCGAATAATCAAGTTGCAGAAACACTGCGCACCATATGGAGGCTGCTTGAGCAAGAATTAAAGGTAGCAGATTGACTTTAAAGAAGCTGCCTGTTCGGATGATAAAACCTATAAAAGATAACGAATATCACAATCAAGAGACTGCTGAATAAAATTGTATAAAAATATCAAAAAAATAAAAAAATGGAAATAAAGATTCTTTTTGATAAGGAGACGATAAATAGATCTCTTCATAGAGGATGGGGAGTATCTTTCTTAATTGATGAAAGGATACTTTTTGATACTGGAGAAAATGGCCGCTGGCTATTAAGAAATATGAAAAATTTAAAAGTTAATGTTAATAAAATCATAGCAGTAGTTATCTCTCACGACCACTGGGACCATACTGGAGGACTATGGAAGCTTCTGGAGAATAGAGAAGAACTTAAAGTTTATTCGTGTCCTAATTTCAGTTTGAATTTTAAGGAAAAAGTTGAAAGATCAGGTGGCAAGCTCATAGAGACCGAAAAAGTTTCTGAAATTGCAGAAAGAATATTTGTGACTGGCGAGATTGCAGGGGAATATAAAGGAAGGTATATGCCCGAACAGGCATTGATTGTAAGAACGGAGAAAGGGCTTACAATAATTACCGGATGTTCCCATCCTGGAATTATAAAGATTGTAGAAAAGGTAAAGAAGGATTTCCCTGATATGAAAATTCATCTGGTTTTTGGAGGATTTCATCTAATAGATAAAAGCAAGCAGGAAGTAAGATTTATAGCAGAAAAACTTAAGGAGATTGGAATAGAAAAGGCAGGTCCTACTCATTGTTCAGGGTATGATGCACAGGTGATTTTTAAAGAGATATATGAAGATAATCTTATTTTTATAAAAACAGGGCAGATACTTGAAATTTGAGAAGGAAATCGAATTTAAAGGATTTTAATTTTAGGGCCGAAGGCTAATAAATAATTTAATTTATATTTTAAGATAATTAAAATATAAATCCTTAAGAAGTAGATACAAATAAATTAAAGAAGAAGGTGCGGTCATGCCGATTTTTAATTATATTTGCAAAGATTGTGGGGGAAAATTTGATTTAATTCAAATAAGATTAATATAAAAGAAGAATGGCGGGATGGTAGGACAAACAAAAAAACCTATTGAAGAAATTCTTAAAGATAAAGTTAACACATTAAATGTTACGGATAACCAGAGCGCTGTAATAATGAGGTATCCTTCTCCGGGAATCCGCCTTCTTGCAAAGGAGTAATGCGGGGAGCCGATATTTTAGGTTTACCTAAATATTTTAAGAGTACCTGATTTTAATTATTTATATTTTTTTCGTCAAATTTTGGGTATAGTACAAGAATAACATTTTAGTTAAAATAAAAAATTATATTAAAATTATTATGATAAAAAGAGAGACTATTTTAGTAATAAAAAAATGAAAGCGAAAATAACTTACAAGCAGATAGGAATTATTCATTCACCATTTGCTGAACCAAAGGGAACTCCCATCCAACCTTCTGCTGCTAAAGACATAGAAGGAGTTGTAGAAGTATTTCCAGAGTATCAAAAAGGCTTAAAAGATATTGAAGGATTTTCCCATATTATCCTGATATATCATTTTCATCTGTCAAAACATTATTCATTAGAAGTGATACCTTTTATGGATAATAAGCCACACGGATTATTTTCTACCAGAGCGCCTTCCCGACCTAACCCTATAGGTTTGTCAGTAGTCAGACTTAAAAAAGTAGAGGGAAATAAGCTGTATGTAAAAGATATCGATATTGTAAATGACACTCCATTACTGGATATAAAACCTTTCGTGGGAGAATTTGACCAGGTTGGGATTATAAAAAAGGGCTGGATTGAAAAAAATATTGTAAAGTTAAGTCAATCACGTGATGATGAAAGATTCATTAGAAAACTATCATTAAAATATCATCCTGATAAGCATAATGATAGTCCACAAAAAAAATAAACAATCAACCAAAGGATTAAATGAGCCGGGTGTAATAAATAATATATATATTACATTGTTCAATATTTATGGTTAACTCGATTCCAGGTATTCAAATCTAACAAAAAGAATTCTATAAAAAGATTAATATTTAAGGTTTTAGAGGAAAATGGAAATTGATTTTATATTAAAGTTATAGAGTTTTGTAACGTTGTATTTTATTAATTACTTAATATCAAAGAAATAAAGAGATAAAACTTAAATAAGTAAAAGCTATCTTCAATATACAGAGCTTAATTAATTCGTATTTTTTAATTAAGTTTAGGATTATACCTAAGGACTTACCCAAAGATTTATGTTTATTCTTTAAGATAATTGTATTAGAATTATGGGCATTTGTTAATAATTATTAATTAGGAGGTAAAAGATGAAGGAATGTGACGTAGCAGTAATAGGAGGAAGTGCAGCAGGATTAACCGCTGCTATTACAGCAAGAAGATTTTATTCCGATAAGAGTGTTTTAATTGTAAGAAAGGAGAAAAATGTCCTAATTCCATGTGGTATACCTTATATCTTTGGGACCGTAGATTCCCCGGCAAAAAATTTAATCCCGGATGTAATACTTGAAAAAAATAATATCGATTTGCTAATTGGAGAAGTAGAACAGATAGAAAAAGAGCAAAAGATATTGAAAGTTGCAGGAAGCGAGGATATAAAATACGGAAAACTAGTAATAGCAACCGGCTCAGATTCCATTGTACCGCCCATTGAAGGCTCAGATAAGGAAAATGTTTTTGTAGTTAAAAAAGATGTTGAATACCTTAATGGCTTGTTGGATACAATAAATCAGTCTAAAAATATGGCTATTATTGGTGGTGGATTTATAGGAATGGAATTTGCTGATGAATGCAAAAAAAATAGGGATATAAATATTTCTATTATAGAGATGTTGCCGCATTGCCTTATGTTTACATTTGATGAAGAGTTCTGCCTGTATGCAGAAGATTTAATAAGAGAAAAGGGTGTAGAAATAATAACTAACGAGAAAGTGAAATCTATTACGGGAGATAAAAAAGTTGAAGGAATCAGATTAGAAAGCGGAAAAACTATCGAGGCTGATACTGTCTTAATGGGAATTGGTTCGAAGCCCAATTCAAAAATCGCCGAACAGGCAGGAATTAAAGTCGATCAAAAAGGGGCAGTCATAGTTGATAGATATATGCGAACCAGTGGAAAAGATATTTTTTCATGCGGTGATTGCTGCAATAAGGTATCTTTCTTTAATAAAAAACCTTCCAATTTGATGCTGGCATCTATCGCAACCAATGAAGCAAGAATAGCGGGTGCTAATTTATATAAAATTAACAGGGTAAATGAAGGAGTAATCGGAACCTATTCAACTGTTATTGGTGATACTGCTCTATCGAGGGCAGGAATTTCAGTAAGAGAAGCTAAAGAAAACGGCTATGATATAGTTACCGGAATCGCGGAAGGTCCAAATTGCCATCCCGGTTGTATGCCAGGTTCCTGTAATCTGAAAGTAACTTTGATATTTGAAAAAGGTTCCGGAATAATACTTGGTGGCGAGTTAATAGGAGCAAAATCAGGCGGCGAACTAATTAATTTAATCAGCGGCTGTATTCATGAAAGAATGAGTGCAAATGATATAGCTACTTTTCAAATGGGGACTCATCCTGCCCTGACTGCATCGCCCATAGCTTATCAGATTAGTAATGCAGCAGAGATAGCGATTAAAGAATTAAGAGATTAATATCGATTTATTTTAAAAAAATAAAAATTTTATGACTTTCTTCCTATTTGGAGAATAATAATTATGAGACTACATCTGGAATGTGTACCCTGTTATGTAAGGCAAGCTCTTGAAGCAGCAAAGATGGCTACAGATAATAGGAAATTACATGAACAAATTTTAAGGGAATCTTTAATTGCGGCCTCTGAATTTGATACTGATGTTATCGGCTTCGTTCTCCAGTCAAAAATTAAAGAAATTACGGATAAATTATTACCGACAACGGATCCTTACAGGGAAGTTAAAGAGAAATATAATCGTATGGTTCTGAGGTTGGCAGACATTCTGAAAAAGATGATTAAGAATTCAAAAGACCCATTTGAAATCAGTCTTAGAATATCGCTGGCAGGTAATGTTATTGATTTTGGTCCGGATATAGTATTAAATAAAAAAATTTTAAAAGAAGCGATAGAGAAGTCTTTATCACAGAACCTGGATAATGAAAAAGTTAAGTTATTGCAAAAAAATATTAATGATGCAGCGAGAATTTTATTCATAGGCGATAACGCAGGAGAAATAGTGCTGGATAAAATTTTTATAGAGAGTCTACCCGGAGATAAAATTACCTATGCAGTAAGAGGAGGCCCTGCTCTAAATGATGCTACTATGGAAGATGCAAAGATGGTTGGCATGATAGATTCTGTGAAAGTAATAACTACAGGTCTAAATATGCCTTCTGCTATACTTCCTTTTTGCTCGACTAATTTTTTAGATGAGTATAAAAAGGCAGATCTAATTATATCCAAAGGCCAGGGTAATTACGAAGCATTGTGCGATGAAGATAAAAACATTTTTTTTCTATTAAAGATAAAGTGTCCCCTGGTCGCAGAAAATTTTAAAGAAAAATATGAAGTTGGAGACATAATAATACACAGCATCAAACATACTTAATTAATTCCGGTTATTTGTGTCTATCTATGGTTCCGAACCTGATAGATAGATTACCGAAGATCAGGCAAATCTTTTTATTTATCTGCATTTAATGTAAAATCGTAAGCAATTCTTACTGGCATTAGAAAGGTTTATTATGCTGCTGGCAATAGATATAGGAAACACGCAAACCGTTATAGGACTTTTCAAGGAAGATAAAATCCTCACTTCATGGAGGATGGTTACATCTAAATATGAAACATCTGACGAGATCGCTGCTGTGGTTTTAAATTTTTTAAGGAATTCCAACTTTGATCCCGGGGATATAGAAAATGTTGCAATTTCCTGTGTTGTTCCAGGTATACTTGATGAAATCATTAAAATGAGCCGCAGGTATTTTAATCAGATACCATTTATAGTAACAGGCAATGTAAGATCCGACCTCATCATTAAATACGATTACCCTGCGGAAATAGGAGCGGACAGGATCGCAAACTCGGTTGCGGCAAAAGAATTATATGGTTATCCGGCAATCGTAGTGGATTTTGGGACAGCTACCACTTTCGATATATTAACACCCGGAGGAGAATATGCAGGCGGAGTGATTGCTCCCGGTATAGAGATTTCATCCGAAGCACTTTTTAGCAATGCTGCCAGATTATCCAAAGTAGATTTGAACTGGCCGGAATCGGTGGTGGGGAAAAATACAAACGACGGGGTCCGTGCCGGTATATTATACGGATTTCTGGGTCAGGCTGATTTTATTATCGAAAAGATAATAGAAGAACTTAATAAAGATTATAAAGATTTTAAACCTGAAGTAATCGCCACCGGCGGTCTGGCATTTCTTATGGCAGGTAAAAGTAAATGGATCAAGACTTTTGATCCCGATTTAACCCTGAAAGGCTTAAGGATACTTTTTGATAAAAATAGATAGCGATTTTATTGCAGTATCGTCATTTCAGTAAAAAGGATGTAACGCTTTAACAATTTGGAATCATTTAAATTACCCGATCTAATAGATGAACTCGGAAATTTAGTTTTAAAATATTTTACGGATCATGTACTCTCCGGTCTGGCAGAAAGACTACCGGTATTTGATACGAATAAACATAAGTTTGATTTTAATATCCCGGATCACTCATTTAAAATCGGAAATGTAAAGATAAAAAATCCTCTCATTTCCGCTCCTCTTGCCGGTATAAGCGACAATACTTTCAGAATTTTTGCGGGATTTTTTGGATCTGCACTTAACTGTACCGAAATGATAAGCAGCTACGGTATTGTTTACGGACATAAAAAGAGTCTGGCTCTGGCAGATATCACTGATTACGAAAGACCCTGTGCAATACAGATATTTGGTCCGGATCCGGAAATAATCACCGAAGCCGCACTCCGGATCGAGGACAGAGCGGACATTATAGATATAAACATGGGGTGTCCGGTTCCGAAGGTACTCAAGGCTAAAAGCGGAGGATATCTCATCCAGGATGAAGAAAAAGTCAAAAAAATAATAAGCAGGCTTTCTTCGGCATTAAAAAAGCCATTGACTATAAAGACAAGAATCGGCTGGGATACTGGGAGTATCAATATTTTAAATATTGCGAAAATTGCTGAATATTGCGGAGCAAAAGCTATTTCTATCCACGGGAGGACAGTAAAGCAGAGATTTTCGGGAGAGGTAAATTATGAACTCATAAAAAAAGTAAAAGAGAAGATTAAAATTCCGGTAATAGTCAGCGGAGATATCAATACACCCGGGAAAGCCTTGGAAATACTGGATTATACAGGCTGTGACGGGATAATGATCGGCAGGGCAATAAAAGGAAGATTGTGGCTCCTTACCAGTACATTGATATTTCTTCTGGCCGGTTACAAAGAATCAACCAATACGTTATTTAATTCCATAACTGATCCCGGCCTTGAATGGAAAAAAGAATTATCGAAGTTATATCTGAAATTCATGATTTATTTCAAGGGTGAAGAAAGAGGAGTCAGGGAATTCAGAAAGCGCCTGTCCTGGATCTTTAAAGGCGAAAAAGAAATATCAAAAAAAAGAGAGGGATTTTTTAAAATCGATAGCTTCAAAGACGCTGTAAAACTAATAAATAACATCTAAAAATATCTTAATCGTTCCATTATTCTGATTTATTATCCAATAATAGAGATATTGCTCACGGTTTAGGCGGGATTTCAGCATCGCTTGCTACCTGAACACCTCTTGCGATCTCGCTTATAATTCCTTTTTTAATATATACAGGTCTTACAATTTTTCTTATGGCCGGAAGTTTGATCGAAAAAATTATGGTACCCAGTATGCATATCCCTCCGCTTATCAATAAAGTATTTGGAGCACCGATCCAATTGGCAAGGGCGCCTTCCAGCAAATTGCCAAAGGGCGTCATTCCCATGAAAGCCATTGTGAAAAAACTCATAACACGCCCGCGTTTATCATCTTCAGTTATTGTCTGTAAAATAGTATTGGACGCGGCTATATGTATTAGCATACCAAACCCGCCTATCAGCATCATAAAAAGTGAAAACCATAAATTTCTGGATGTGGAAAACAATATCAGGCTTACTCCGAATATACCGGTTGCTGCAGCAAGGATTCGCCCCAGACCACGGACGGTTTTTCTTGAGGCAAGATAAATTCCTCCCAGTAACGCGCCTATACCCCCTGCAGACATCAGGAAACCGAGAAGATTGGGACCGCCATGTAAGAGGTCCCTTGCAAAAACAGGCATAAGTATGGTATAAGGCATGCCGATAAAACTTACGAGTCCCAGGAAAAGTAAAATAGATCTTATCGGAATAAAACCGAAGGAATATCTGAAACCTTCTTTTATGTCATGAAAGATATTATTCGAGTGCCTGTGTTCCGGTTTTTTCTTAATTTTCATAGCAAGGAGAGAGAAGATAACAGACATAAAAGTTACACCATTTATCAGAAAACAAAAACCTTCACCGACGGCAGCTACAAGTATTCCGGCAATTGCAGGGCCGATTAATCTTGCGCTGTTTACCATCGAAGAATTCAACGCGATTGCATTTGCCAGATCACTTCTTTTTTCAACCATCTCGATCACGAAAGCCTGTCTTGCCGGCATATCAAATGCATTGATGAGTCCCAGGCCCAGGCTAAGAAGGATAATCTGCCAGATGGTTATTCTTCCTGTCAGTGTCAGAAAAGCCAGAATGAATGCCTGAATCATGGATAAAGACTGTGTCGCCACCAGTATACGGTGCCGGTTCCACCTGTCTACGAACACTCCCGAAAAGGGCGCAATGAAAAATGATGGTACCTGGCTGAAAAAACCAACCAGTCCGAGCAGTAATGCGGAATCTGTAAGATCATACACGAGCCAGCTTA
>JAQUOE010000040.1:4427-12466 GCA_028717265.1 Actinomycetota bacterium | reverse complement strand
AGCTTTTATCGGCAAAGTAAGAGACGATATGCTCGGAAGGGCTTTCGAAAAAGGTCTTGAGGAAATCGGAGTGAATTACTTCACGCTTAAAGCGGTAAGCGGAAAATCGACAGCATGCTGCGTGGTTCTTACTACTCCCGATGCGCACAGGACCATGAATACTTATCTGGGTATAGCGGGATTACTTACCCCTGAAGATATAGATGAAAAAGTTATTTCAGAATCGGAAATAATATATCTGGAAGGGTATCTCTGGGATAGTGATGAGGCTAAAAAAGCCTTTAAAAAGGCGATAGAAATTGCCGGAAATACAGGCGGAAAAGTGGCTTTGAGTCTGTCCGATTCTTTTTGTGTAGAAAGACATCGCGGAGAATTTTTGGATCTGATTGAAAATTACGTGGATATTCTTTTTGCGAATGAAGAAGAAATCAAATCATTGTTTGAAACCGGTAATATGGAGACGGCAATCTCCCGGTGCAGGGAAATGAAAAATATTTGCGTGATTACACGCTCGGAAAAAGGTTCGGTTGTTGTATCTGAAGATGAGACAATAAAGATACAGCCGGAACGGGATATAAACGTGGTAGATTCTACCGGCGCCGGCGATCTTTTCGCGGCAGGATTTCTTCACGGCCTTATCAATGGCAGGGATCTTGAAAACTGCGGGAAAATTGGAAGTATAGTCGCCGCCGAGACCCTGAGTCATTTTGGTGCCCGTCCCGAAGTCTCTTTGATGAACCTCGTAAAAAGCAGAGGTTACTGATCCTGTTTTTATATAAAACGAAATATATTTAAGTAAAAAAAGAAAGGAAAAATATGAGCGGTGAGCCAAAAGCAGAAATCGGCGTATTCGGAGGTTCCGGATTTTACTCGTTTCTGGAAAAAGCGGAAGAATATGAGATCGATACTCCTTATGGTCCTCCTTCGGACAAAGTAACAATTGGTATGCTGGAGGGGAAAAGTGTCGCATTTATACCCCGGCATGGGAAGAAACATAATTTACCCCCGCATAAAATAAACTACAGGGCGAATATTTATGCAATGAAAAAAATAGGTGTAAAACGTATTTTTGGCCCCTGCAGCTCCGGAAGTCTGCAGCCATTCATAATGCCGGGACAGTTTGTGGTGTGTGATCAGTTTGTAGATAGAACAAAAGGGAGAATCGATACTTTCTACGATGGTCCGAAAACAGTGCACGTTGCCATGGCCGATCCATATTGTCCCGTTTTGAGAAACATAGTAATCGAGAGTGCCCGTGAACTTGATATAGATTTTTATCCCACAGGTACCGCTGTTACCATTCAGGGCCCCAGGTTCAGTACCAGATCGGAGAGCAGATGGTATTCGAAACAGGACTGGGAAGTTGTAACGATGACGCAGTACCCTGAAGTCAGCCTGGCACGCGAGCAGGAAATATGTTATGTGAATATTTCTCTCGTCACTGACTATGATGCAGGGCTCGAGGGTCATCCGGAGATCAAGCCGGTAACCATCGACCAGGTGGTGAAGGTATTTAAAGAAAATAATGAAAAAATAAGGACCCTGCTTTCCAGAGCAATTTCAAAGGTTCCTGAAAAAAGAGACTGCATTTGTTCCCATGCATTGAAGGATGCCGGGGTTAATTAGGATTTTATACCCGGTAAGAGATGAATATTTCTTATTTGATAAGTGAAAGTTGAATAAAATAATAATTTACGAGGTGTGATTTATGAAACTTGTAGGAGATATAGAGATTAAAAATTTAGAGAAATTAAGAAGCGGTAAGGTCAGAGAAATGTTCGGATTTAACAGTGAGATTTTGATAGTGACCACGGATAGGATTTCCGCTTTTGACTTTGTATTACCCACTCTTATTCCCCTGAAGGGAATAATTTTAAACAGGATTTCGGTTTTCTGGTTCAATTATTTGAAAGGCATAATAGATAATCATTTGATCGAGGTCGATATTGAAAAATTCCCAAAATTTTTAAAAAGATATAGAGATGTGTTGTCGGGCAGATCGGTCATTGCTAAAAGAGTAAAAATATATCCGATAGAATGTGTTGTCCGCGGATATATAACAGGTTCCGGCTGGGAAGAATATAAAAAGACAGGTATGATTGGAGATTTGAAACTGCCTCGCAATCTTTCAAAATGCGACCGGCTCCCGGAGGCTATATTTACTCCTACTACCAAAGAAGTGTCCGGCCATGATCTGGCCATAACCATCAATAAGGCAAAAAAAATATTCGGTGCCGGAACAATAGATTTTATAAAGGAGAAAAGTATAGAGCTGTACATCAAGGCTTCGGAATATGCCTTAAGGCAGGGCATAATAATTGCGGATACCAAATTCGAGTTCGGCACGACAGATGATGATAAGATAATACTGGCCGATGAAGTTTTAACCCCCGATTCATCCAGATTCTGGCCGCTTGATGATTATGTACCTGGAAGGGAGCAGAAGAGTTTTGATAAGCAGTATGTCAGGGATTATCTGCTTGGTTCCGAATGGGATAGAAAGTCGGTTCCACCTCCTCTGCCATCGGATGTTGTGAAAAATACATCCGATATGTATATCTCTGCTTATGAAAAAATAGTGGGAGAAAAATTCAAGATTTAATTTTTCCTTAAGACTCGGATCCATCACCGCATGAGCTAAAGTATACATTATTATTTTGAAGGACAGGGATCTCTTTTCCGGAAAACCAGAAATATCCTTCCAGGACAAGGTCGATCTGGACCACGTATATGCCCTCATTGGTTATATCGTTAATAAGTACCTCTACGGTAACAGTTTCACCGGGTGCCACGTCATTGGGTAAAATAGTTCTTGCGTTATTATCATACTCCGAATAATCAACATCCTGACCGTAGTAATGATAGCCCACTCTTACCGGATTTTTCCCATCACTTTGCCAGGTAAAATCAGAAGTATTGGTAATCTCTATTTTTATATAATTATCATTATCCGTACATAAGAAAAAAGGAATGTAACCATTTATTTCCGCTCCGAACTGAGCATTTTCATAGTCAACTGTTACAATTTCTTCTTCCGATTCTTCCAATTCCTGAACCTCATTTTCGTCGACATCGACATCTATCTTTTTGCTTTCTATGGGAGTGCATGCAAAAAGTGTAAAAATCATAAATAACGATATAATGCCTGTTATAAGTATAGTGATGGCCGGTGTTTTAAATCTCATATTTTTTTACCTCGCTTTTTATTAAGTATTATCCGGTGATTATTGATAGTTTATTATAGATTAAATCTTTTATTTTTTGAATAAAAGAAACAAAATATATATAATGTTAATTGATATTTTTATAAAAAATTCAAGGGGTAATTATGACATCGTTAGAGATAGTTGGAATTATTGCGATAATCTTGATTTCTACTTTTGCGATAGCAGGGATAATTATAGCTGTTCCTTTGTTCAGGTTGATAAATAAAGTTAAATTCATGGCGGGAAAATTAAATGAAAGCCTAATTCCGGCTGCAGAGAAACTAAATGATGCAGTAGACGGCCTTAAAACCGAGATAAGCTCGATAGCGGATCTGACACAGAGCATCAGTTCGATAGTCGAACAGCTGGAAAAGGTTGTAAGGCTTGTGAGGGTACTTGTAACAAGTCCGATAATTAAAATAATAAGCGCTTCAGCGGGACTGATCAGCGGTCTTTCTAAATCAAAGGCCAGTACTGAAGATAAAAACAAGGAAGGTAAGGAATGAACATGGAAAATGGAAAAAACAATGGGAAAAGTAATGCGCTGGGAATATTAACAGCACTTGCGGTAGGGTTATCCGCAGGTTTTATCGCAGGAATATTGCTTGCTCCCAAACCGGGAAAAGAAACCAGGCAGCAGTTAAAGGAAAAAAGCGAGGAGATGATAGAAAAAAGTAAGGAAGGCCTCGATACGATTATGGGAAAGACAAAGGGATATGTTGATATGGGTAAATCAAAACTTGCGGAAATGAAAAGCAAGGGAGAAGAATTCGTCGAAAAAAGCAAAGAAAAAATCGTGGATATTTCAAAGGTCGTTGGCTCCAGAGCCGGAGATGCCAAAAAAAAGATAAATAAAGTCATTGAAAAGGGAAAAAATACCGCAAAGAAAGTTAAGAAAGACCTCTCATAGACAGGGACCGGAACATATTGATTGAGAATAGACTCGCTAAAAAGATTTTGAATATATTACTGGGAAATGGCGCCGATTTTTCGGAAATATTCATTCAAAAAAGGGCTTTTAATAATTTAAGGCTGGAAGACAGTAAGATTGAAAACTCCAGCAGCGGTTATGAGTTAGGCTGCGGACTGAGATTATGGGTTGGAGACAGCACTTTTTATGCTTATGTGGATTCGCTTGAAGAAAGCAAATTAATCAATGCGGCAAAAATTTTAAGTTCTGCAATAAACGGAACCAGTTCCCTTAAAATTCTGGATCTTACCGAAGCTAAAAGTTCTTATGTAACGGATATAAGAAAGCCTCCGGGCAGTATTCAATCGGATGCCAGAAAAGATATCCTTGAACTTGCCGACCGGAGTGCCAGGGATTTTAATCCTGCCGTAATCCAGGTCACATCCACTCTTTCCGATACCGCAGAAGAAACATATATTGCAAATTCTTATGGCTCCTTTTCATCCGAAAAGATAGTAAAGATTTTTCTTGCAGTAAATGTGGTAGCCAGAAGAGGGAAGAATATAAGGACAGGTTATAAATCACTTGCAAGATCAAGCGGGTATGAAGCATTCGATTTCAAGAATCCGGCGGACCTTGCCCTTGAAGCTTCAGGAATTGCCGTAACTATGCTTGATGCAGTAGGCGCCCCTGCGGGGGAGCTTCCGGTAGTGATAGGACCGGCCTTCGGAGGTGTTATTTTTCACGAAGCATGCGGACACGGGCTCGAAGCAGATGCAGTGCTTAAGAATGCTTCAGTTTTCAAGGATAAAGCAGGAAAGAAGATTGCAAGCGAGATAGTGACCGCAATTGATGATTCCACGCTGGAATACCGCTGGGGCTCCTATAAATTCGATGGGGAAGGCTTCCCTTCAAGCCGAACCGTACTTATAAAAGACGGAGTTTTGCAAAATTATATTTACGACCTCCGGACATCAAAAAAATTAGGCGCAAAGCAAACCGGAAACGGACGAAGGCAATCTTTCAGAAATGTCCCATTTCCGAGAATGAGCAACACTTTTATTGACAGCGGCGATGAAGATCCGGATTCGATTATAAGATCCGTTAGCAGGGGCATATACGCAAAGGAATTTGCCGGCGGGCAGGTCGATCCGGCAACGGGAGATTTTGTATTCGGGATAAGCGAAGGCTACCTTATAGAGAATGGGAAAATAAGTTTTCCGATAAAAGACACCACTATAATAGGGAACGGTCCGGAAGTCTTAAAAAAGATCGAAGCAGTGGGGAACAATCTGGATTTCGCTCCAGGATTCTGCGGGAAAAATGACCAGCTGGTTTCAAATGAAGTGGGCCAGCCTACCATAAAAGTAGAGAAGATCACAGTGGGAGGCATAAAGGACTGAATATGCAGAATAAAAATATACAGAACAGCAAAAGGTATAAAGTCAGAGGCAGTGAATTAATCGGCATTTGCAAGGATGCCGCCCTGAAGATAAATAAGCATAATGCAGATGAGTTCGAGATTTTTGCGGCAAGTTCCGTAGAAAATGAAATAGAAATCTTCAAGGGAAAAGTGGAAACACTGTCGTTTTCGGATTCTATTGGTGTGGGTATCAGGATTTTCAAGGACAGATCGATCGGGTACGCATATACGACTGTTCTTGAAGAAAACAGCATCGAAGATTGTATCGGAAACGCGGTGGCCAATGCCAGGATCACAAGCAGTGAGGAATATAATTATCTGCCAGTAGAAGAAGAAACTGTTAACAAGAAGAAATTAATAGATGACAGGGCGCTTTTCCATGAAAATTTTCTCGATTACAGCATAGAAAGTAAAATCGAAATGGCAAAAAAGCTCGAGGCCCTGACCAAAAGCAAGGATGCCAGAATCGTCGATATCGATAGCGTCGGATACCATGACAGTATTTATGAAACAGCGATTTTCAATTCTGCCGGATTCTGCGATAAATATAAAACAACTACATGTTTGATTTATGTAAGCGCGATCTCCAAACAGGGAGAAGACACTTCAACCGGTGACTTTTTCGGCTGCGCCCGCGAACCTTCCCGTCTTGATCTGGAAGAAATTGCCGGGAAAGCGGCAAACCGCTCCGTCTCGGTCCTCGGAGGGAAGAAAATAAAATCACAGAGAGCGAATCTCCTGCTGGATCAGGTTGTTTCGGCACAGCTGCTGGGGGTCGTTGCCGGGTGCCTTACTGCGGATTCGGTGCAAAAAAGAAAATCGCTTTTTGAAGGAAAAGTTGGTCAGAAGATATTTTCCATCGGGGTAAATGTATTCGATGACGGGACCCTTCCCGACGGCTTATCATCCAGGCCCTTTGACGGAGAAGGGGTGATAAAGGGTAAAACCAGTGTATTCGAATATGGGTATCTTAAAACGTATCTATATAATACCTATACCGCAAGAAAAGATAAAACCCGCTCAACGGGCAATGCCGTAAGAGCTTCTTACCGGTCAACACCTGAAGTTGGCATTTCAAATTTTTACATGGAACCCTCGGAGACAGATTTTAACACGCTCCTGAACGAAACAGGCAGCGGATTTTATGTAATAGATATAATAGGACTGCATTCCGGCGTAAATCCTATTTCGGGACAGATGAGCATGGGGGCCAAAGGAATCTGGATAGAGAACGGAAGCCTCAAACAGCCGGTTAAAGAAGTAACCATAGCAACTGATATTTTAAGTTTCTGCAGGAGTATCAAAAAGATAGGAAATGACCTCAGATTTATTCCCGCCTCAGGATATATCGGGAGCCCTTCTCTTCTGGTAAGCGATATAATGATCAGTGGAAAGTAACACTGCAATGATTTGCGGGTAAATAACGTTAATACATAATGCGTAGAGTTATGGAATAGAAGCGTAGAAACGGCTTTTGATATATACAAAAATCAGTTATTTAACCGGCGATTATAAACCTTACGTAACCGACAGTCTGGTATACCGCGGTCACGATTATACCGGCAATCAATACTCCGATAAATATATGCAGCAGGGCTCTTTTTGGAGGTATTCCGAAAACGAATGCGATCAGTGCCCCTGTCCAGCCGCCTGTAACAGGGAGGGGAATTGCCACAAATCCTGCCAGCGCAAAACCCTCATATCTTTCGAATCTTTTTGAATGGCGCCTTCTGGTATAACTGAAGAGCCAGTTAAAAAATCTTCTGGCCCAATTAAATCTCTTCATAAGAAATTTCGATACCGGGTTGAGGATCCATAGTATGGCAATTACCGGGATCATATTTCCTATTACCGATATTACGAAGGTTTCGTAAATATTCATCCCATACGTCGAAAGTGCAATAGGGATGGATGCACGGAGTTCGCCTATAGGGATCATGGCCGTAAGAAGGGTGGCTAACCGCGGTGATAGAAATTCCCAGAAATTTGATACGTCCATAACGATTTTTTATTTTTAATTATTTTATGCTATATTTAAAAACTAATTATATATTATTTAAACAAAATTTTTACAATTATATAAGTTGAATATAATACAGTCAATTGTTTTAGGCATAATTCAGGGTGTTACTGAGTTTTTTCCCATAAGCAGTTCCGGTCATCTTGTAATCATCCCATATTTTTTTAACTGGGATTATCCTCCTCTATACTTTACGGTAACGGTTCATTTCGCCACACTTGCCGCGGTGGTCACCATTTTCCGCAGGGAGATTTACAGGATAATAAGAGCGGTGATTCTGGGGATTTTCAAAAGGAGCGAGAGGGCTGCGAGTAGTTTCAAGCTGGGAATTTTTTTGATCGCGGCAAGCATTCCAGCCGCTGCTGCAGGATATTTTTTGAATGAATATGTGGATAATTTATTCAGCAGTCCATTAGCGGCCGCAGCATTTTTGCTGGTTACTGCGCTTTTTCTCTGGCTGGGTGAACGGAGGGGGAGCCG
>JAQUOE010000040.1:0-4327 GCA_028717265.1 Actinomycetota bacterium | reverse complement strand
TAAGATTCAATTTTTTCATTGCATTAATGGCAGGAATCGGACAGGCCATTGCTATTTTACCGGGAATTTCAAGATCAGGATCCACCATATCATTTGCCCGGTTCTTCGGTATAAAGAGAAGCGAAGCGGTCAGGTTTTCTTTTTTACTCTCTATCCCGGTTATATTCGGCTCATTTGT
The DNA here is from genome assembly GCA_028717265.1 of Actinomycetota bacterium. GTDB lineage: Bacteria > Actinomycetota > Humimicrobiia > Humimicrobiales > Humimicrobiaceae > Hydromicrobium. The sequence goes on along the minus strand of JAQUOE010000040.1, from coordinate 4,149 downwards.
ATTCGAAATTTACCGTTCCTCTGAAATTATTTTTAATGGCAGCCTTCAAATAGTGGGAAATCTTTTAGTGGGATTTTTCTTTGCTTTTATCACAGGAATGCTTGCTATAAAATTCCTTGTTTATCTTGTTAAAAGAAAGAATTTAAATATATTTGCTGTATACTGCGTGGCACTTTCAGCAGTAACTTTTGTTTTTTATATTATAAAAAGATTTATTTAAAATCCAACCATCTAAAGGAGAGTGAATATATATATTATGAAAGGGGTAATACTGGCAGGGGGGCTGGGAACGCGCCTTATGCCGTGCACCAAAGTCACCAATAAACATTTGCTTCCGGTATATGATAAGCCAATGATTTATTACCCTTTAAGGACACTGGTAAATGCGGGGCTTAAAGACATAATGATAGTCACAGGTGGTAATAATGCAGGGGATTTTTTGAGACTTCTGGGTAATGGAAAGGAGTTCGGACTCAAGGATATAAGCTATACGTATCAGGAAGGGGAAGGCGGTATAGCCGATGCCCTGAAGTTAGCTGAGAATTTTGTCGATAAAGATAAAATGGTTGTAATACTCGGGGATAATATAATCGGAGATGATATATCGAATGCGGTAAAGGAATTTGAAAAGCAGGAGAGGGGGGCAAAAATATTCTTAAAGGAAGTCAGTGATCCGGAAAGGTTCGGAGTTGCCGAAATCGAAGGGGACAGAGTAATAAATATCGAAGAAAAGCCCCAAAAACCAAAAAGCAATTACGCAGTTGCAGGTCTTTATATGTATGATAGCGATGTATTCGAAATAACGGAAACCCTTAAACCTTCGGGCAGAGGCGAACTTGAAATAACCGATGTTAATAACGAATACATCAAAAGAGGCACAATGACCTATTCTGTTCTTGAAGAATGGTGGACCGATGCAGGTACTTTTGAATCACTGCTCAGAGCAAGCAGACTGGTAAGAAAAACATTAAAAGAGAATAAATCATCCGGGTAATAAAGCCCTGATTGATATTTTACAGCGATCAAAACTCTCCTATTTTATTTGATTTGCAGTAAAAACATCTGCTTATATTATGAGAGCATTTCCACTGGCCGTCCGAGGTCATAAAAGCCCATGTTAGGGAGTCCATCTCTTTTTCAGTTTCCTTTTTCTCATCCATGCATGGCGAATTCTGGTAAATAAAAGCATTTCCTTCCTCTCTTACGGTTCCAATGAACTTATAGGTATTTCCACACTCCAGACATTTATACATTTGGCCTCCTTTAAGATTGATTATCTGTTATTATAGGATATTATAGTATATTACCATATTATATCAATACATATTTAATAAATTTATAATAAAAATTATTGCCGGGTATTATTATTATGTATCAGAAAAATCACCGCACAATATTTTTTAAATGGTTATGATGCTGCTTTGGAAAGTAAAATAATCCGTTTTATTGACTAAAAAAAACGGCTCTGTTAATATCATTTAAGAATCATGAGTGGAGGTTTTTAAAGCAATGCAAATGAAAATTGAAAAACAAAAAGTAAGAGTCAGAATTAAGACGGAATCAACTATAGTCAAAGGTACAGTATTCACGTTGGCCCAGGGAAGATTAAGTGATTATATAACCTCCCAGAAAAATAAATTCATACCGGTAAGCGATGCGGAAGTGCAGTATTTAAGCGGAATCGGAAAAATCCTGGATGAAAATAATGCCAAAAGGGAGATTGTATTTATAAATGTGGAAAAAATAGAGATGATAGAATATTTATAATATTTTGTTTGTAATAATAACGAAGAAAGGAAAAAATGTCCGAGTTCATTACTCAAATAACGGATTCTAATTTCAGCAGCGAAGTGATCGAGTCACAAAAACCTGTCCTGGTGGATTTCTGGGCAGAATGGTGCGGTCCATGCAAAATGATTGCCCCCGAACTTGAAAAACTGGCAGCAGAAAAAAGCGGCCAGTTAAAAATCGGAAAACTTAACGTTGACGATAACAGAGAAACCGCCCTCAAATACAGCATAAGCAGTATTCCGACATTGCTGCTTTTCAAGAATGGCGAAATAGCTAAAAAGTTAATCGGAGTTATGTCCAAAGATAAAATATTAACCGAGATATCAAGCTTTTTATAAGTTGATGGAAAATGTTTTTGTTGGTACTTCAGGATACAGTTATGCGGATTGGAACATCGAATTTTATCCTGAGGAACTGGACAAAAAGGACCAGCTGAGTTTTTACAGTTCGATATTCAACACGGTTGAATTAAATTTTACCTATTATTGTCTTCCATATCCCGCTATATTTAAAAATATGGTAAAAAGAGTCAAAGGAGATTTCGTTTTTTCCGTAAAGGCCCATAGCAGCGTCACCCATACAAGGGATTCAAAGGAAGAAGATACCAGAAAGTTTGTCTATTCGCTGCAGCCGCTTATCGAAGAAAACAGGCTTGGTCCGGTACTCCTGCAGTTTCCATGGGCATTTAAATTCAGTGCGGCAAACTGTGATTACCTCGCCCGCATCAGGGAAAATTTCAGGGAGCTTGATCTCTGTGCGGAATTCAGACACGTAAGCTGGCTCAACGGCGAAACCATAAATCATTTAAAGAACCTGAATATAGGATTCTGCAATGTGGATGAGCCCCGGCTGGAAGGGCTCCTCCCGCCGACAAGCATCTGTACAAGCGATACCGGCTATATAAGATTTCACGGCAGAAACGAACTTAAATGGTGGAAACCCGAGTATTCATATCAGAGATACGATTACTCTTACAATAAAGAAGAATTGAGCGAGTGGGTGCCGGGGGTCAAAGAAGTGGCGGCTAAAACCAAAAAAACATATATATATTTCAACAATCACTACAAAGCTCAGGCCGTAAGATCGGCTAAAATCCTCCAGGGACTTATCGGGAATAAAGACATTTCCCCTATACAAAATTAGACTTATTATATAAAATCTATTAAACAGTTTTTCGGCGGAATTTTTATTAAATTCCGGGCCGTTTTTTATCAATAAGAAGCACGCAGGGGTACGATTTATGTTCAAAAAAGTTGACAGTCAGGTAAACCTGGTAAAGCTCGAAGAGAAGATCCTCGATTTCTGGAAGAGCAGTAAGATTTTTGAAAAAAGCCTGAAAAAAACCGGGGGAAAGAAGAGGTTTGTGTTCTATGAGGGTCCCCCGACTGCAAACGGGGTGCCAGGGGTCCACCATGTCCTGTCGCGCGTCTTTAAGGATATTTTTCCGAGATATAAGACAATGAAAGGTTATTATGTGCAGAGAAAAGCAGGCTGGGATACTCACGGACTCCCTGTAGAACTTGAGGTAGAAAAACAACTTAAAATAAATTCAAAAAAAGAAATTGAAGAAATCGGCATCGAAAAATTCAACAGTCTCTGCAGGCAGAGCGTTATGAAGTATGAGGAAGACTGGAAGAAACTTACGGAGCGAATCGGATTCTGGCTGGATATGGATAATGCCTATTTCACATTTAAAAACAATTATATCGAAACCGTATGGTGGATCCTGAAAACCATATGGGATAAAAATTTATTATATGAAGATTACAAGATCGTCCCTTACTGCCCGCGCTGCGGAACGGCGCTTTCATCTCATGAGACGGCGCTCGGTTACAGCGATGTGGAAGATTATTCGGTCATAGTTAAATTCCCTCATGCCGAAAGGAAAAACACTTTTTTCCTGGTATGGACAACCACTCCCTGGACGCTGATTTCCAATGTTGCCGGTGCGGTAAATAAAGAATCCGATTACGTGGAAGTGGAACATAAGGGCGAGAACCTGATACTTGCAAAAAAATTGCTCGATGAGGTTCTGGGGGAAGGGACCGGTTATAAGGTTACCGGAAATATCAAAGGCAGCAGTCTTATATCCTCCCGATACATCCCTCTTTATGATTATGCTGACGGCAATGACAATGCATTCAAAATAATAGGAGGAGATTTTGTGTCCGATGAGGAGGGTTCCGGTATCGTGCATATAGCACCGGCTTTTGGAGAAGATGATATGAATGCCGGAAAGGAAAACAACCTTCCGGTCGTGCAAATGGTAGATGAAGAAGGAAAGTTTAAAGAGAAGGTTAAAAGTTTTGCCGGCATGGGCATAGAAGAAGCAAACCCTAAAATCATAGAGGACCTTAA
>JAQUOE010000039.1 GCA_028717265.1 Actinomycetota bacterium | reverse complement strand
AAGTACGGCTAATTTGATATAATTTATCGCGGTTGGAGACAGACTTGTTACTCCGAAGATTTCCAGAATTTTGTCAAAATAAGAGTAAACCAGGACATAAAAAACTGTATTTATGGATGAAAGAATAATTAAAAAAATTCTCAAAATTAACCCTCGCTTTTTCTATGCTTTAATAAAAAAGGTTGTTTTTGATACTATAACCTCTGGCCGATATCACCCAGATATTGTGAAACATAACTGAACACTGTATGAGCTACAACAACCGCGCCCGCCTGACTGTAATGCATCCCATCGGTAAGATATTCTCCAGGATTTTGCGAAAGTGGGGTCAGTACATCTATGACCACTGCACCATATTTAGCTGCAATCTGCATTATTGCATTATTATAACTGGGATAATTTTCTTTATCGGGCCTATTAATAGGACCGATAAGATTGATAAATACCCTCGCATCCAGATTCTTCGCCTTTGCTACGATGCTTTCCAGATTAGTAGAAAAACCTGAATATCGCGGCCCCACATCATTGGTCCCGTAAGCTATTATTACTATCTGAGGATTATAAATGGCAACGGTGCTGTCAAACCTTGCATTTCCGCCGCTGGCCATCTCACCGCCCTTGCCGCTTGCTATGGTATTATAATCAGCATATGGATAATTTACCTCAAGAAGATCATCGAACATCTGAACCCAGTTGGACATTTCTATCAGAGAATCGCCCATTGCCACAATATTCATATTCACATGGCCCTTGACGGTTATACTTTTTGAAGGAAGGGTGACTTCTCCGCTGCTGCTTTCTATTTTAAAAGCAGTGGTGATTACCCCGCCAGAATTAACCAGATCCTCATTTACTTTTATCCTGAAAGTTATTTCTTTTTCCTCTCCTGCTCCTAATTCACTCAAATCCCATATAAGCCCTCTTATATCATCACTCCAGCCAATTCCTTCCGGAGTACCCGACTGGCTTATATAGGTGGCCCCTGCCGGTGTTGGGCAAATAAGTTTATAACTCTCTTCTGACTTGTCACCGGTATTCCTGATTATGATCCGTACACTTACAATCTCAGTTGCCCAGAGATACCCTCCATTTTCATCATATAAAAATGCTTCAGATGTAGTCAGATCGGAAAAACGTTTTATCTCTTCCTCTACTGACTTTTCGATAACGTCAGATCCGTATTTTAACGTACTGCTGTTTGAAATAATCACATCATCGGTCAAATTATCTTCTACTCTTACTTTGAATGATAAAATCTCAGGTTTATCTACTTCCAGATTACTGATTTGCCATGATATGCTGTTTTCCTTATATTCCCCCGAGTTGGTAATAGAATCTTCGATTATATCCGTAAATTCGGAGAAATTGCTGTTGATTTCAACATTGGCAGCATTCATGCCTCCGGAATTATTCGCTGTCAGTTTATATTGTATTACATCACCCATTCTCAAATCTCCGCCGTTCTCATCTATGGCTTCCAATTTAAAATCACTGAGATCCGGGCTGCTTTCCACTGTAGTCACTAAATTAACGGAGATATTGTTATTGAAATTCTCTCCACCATTTGTGTAATTAAACCTGGTTTCATCCAATTTTATGAGGGTACCATTATCCAGCGGTTTTTTGATTTCTATTGTAAAATCTATCGCTCCTTTTTCATTTCCTGCGATACTGCCGACTTCAAAGGTCAATGTCCCGTCTTTATTGTTTATAAAATCATCATGAGTAGAAGATATAAACAGAGTGTTATCGGGTACCTTTAGCACTATTTCGAAATCCTCTACGGCTTTCCAGCCTGAATTACCATAATTTATCGTGTATGTTATCCTGCCGCCGGGTTTCGAATATTCATTGGAATCACTGGATATAAAGTTGAATCTCCCATCACTAAAATTAGGTGGATAAATCCTAAAATAAAAATAAACAAAACCAGAAATCCCTATTACTACAATGATCAAAACTATAATATATAACCATTTCCTGGTATCTCTTATATATTTTAAAAATCCTTTTTTCATTTTTTTATTCCGGAATCACCATATTTATAAAGCAGCCCCATATTATAGAAAAAAAACATCTTAAAATAAAGCTTTTAGTTTTTTATTTCTATCTCAATATCATCACAATCAATGTAACTTCCATTATGTGCAGCCCTGAACTGTATAATAGATTCTCCGGGATCAGTTCCTTTAAGCTTCAAAATCAGATTTATCTCATTTTCCCCTTCAACGATATACGAATCACTCACCCACATATACATGCCATCGCTTATTCCGGGATATCTGTCTATATACCCGGACGGATCGACTTCCACAAGTTCGACATTATCCGGAAGCATCAATTCAAGCGAATCGATTTTGATATTCTCTTCATTTGTGTTTTTTATTGTATACTCAACTTCGAATTCTTCACCAACTTCTTTGATATTTTCATCTATTATATAATTCATAAGAATACTATCATCCAACTTTAAATAGCTTACATATTGAACTGGTGGAATATAACTGTTAAACTCCACTCTTTTTATATCATAAAGATTGATTGTCCTCATATCTTCTATACCATTTCCGTACCTTACGGCTCCTCTATAGCCGGCATCTGCTATTAGCGGCCATTTCGAAGGAGAATGATTGTCATATGGCCATGCAAAAAATAAGACTTCCTTTCCGAGATGAGACTCTATGTCTTTTTTTGATTGTCTTAATTCCTCCAGGAATTCTTCATCCGAAGACGGGCCCAGCCTCGCATGATTTACCGTATGAGATAAAAATTCACACCCATATTTATCCATCTCGATTATTTCGGACCAGATAAGTATTGTTCTTACTACATTTGTCCTCTGATTGAAATATTTATTCGTTTTTCTATCGCCTTCGTTTTCCCCGACTGCACCGGTAACCAGAAAAACAGTCATCTTGTATCCATATTTTTTGAGTATTGGAAAACCATTTGTGTAAACATCCTGAAATCCGTCATCTGAAGTTATAATTACCGGTTTTTCAGGCAGGGCTTTTCCGTAATCTACGTAATTTAAAAGGTCCGTAAAAGTTATGGTTTCATACCCATATTCTTTCAAGATCCTGCACAATTCATCAAACTGAGTTGTGTTTAGTTCGATTGCTTCTCCTATATGTTCTTCTATGGCATGCAATCCTATTATCGGTATATAGTTCCTTTCAAAGGGCCTGACACCGTAAACCGGTATTTTGTAATCGGGGATTATAAAAGAATCTATTTCTTTTGAAGATATTTCCAATCTTAATCGAATTTGTGTATCTGCGGTTATTTCACCAATTAAATCCAAAGTAGCATCGAATGAAATCTGCTCCCCTGCTTCCAGAACATCTATATTCCACGCAGTCTTTCCTTCATCAGGTACCAATAAATCCGGAATATTGACCCTGACTTCTATATTTCTTGTTTCTATCTTCCCGCTATTTAAAACATTTATTTTTATCCCGATGCTTTCACCAGGATACAAGTCGCCACCGTTCAGATCCGTAATCTCTATTCCAGACCCTGAAAATGACGGCAGCAAGCTGTGCTTATCCCCTTCACTGATTATGGCACATGATGAACAGCCTGAAAAAAATAAAGAGATAAAACTCAAACCAATAAATATTGCCGTTATATAAATTAATTTTCTAGGTTTTTTATTCAGGGATTTCATTGGAGTGTTATGCTTGAAATTTCCATATAATACGTTTATAAATGAATGATCTTATAATTTAAAAAATTTATTACTTTTTTATCTCCATTTCGATATCATCACAATCAATATAAATCCCGGTTGTTGTAGCTCTGAATTTTATAGGAAATTTTCCGGGGCTTGTGCCTCTTAATTCTAAAATCAGATTTATTTCATTTTTTCCTTCTATTTCATATAAATCACTTACCCACATATATATATCGTCGCTTATACCCGGATATTGATTAATATACCCGGCAGGATTGACATCCAAGAGCTCGATGTTGTTCGGAAGTTCCAGCTCAAGCGAGTCTATTTTAATGTTTTCTTTATTTTTATTTTTAATTATATATTCAATAGTAAATTTCTCACCAAATTCCCTGGTATAACTATCACTGGTATAGCTGATTTCTACATTTACCAGTAATTTCGTGACTTTATACAGTCTTAAAGTTTCATTGTATCTATTCCAGTAATAAGTCCTGCCCACCTGTTCTGTATTAAAAACAGTCAAAAGTAAGCTATCGTTACCAATAAAATATACGGGAATACCATTTTCAAAACCCTCGAGCATATTATCAAGTGTGTAAAGGGGGTTTGTATGATAAATATACTCTATTTCTTTCTCACCATATTCGTAAGTGTTTACAAACATCCCCACATTAGCCGCTCGCGCAAACACATATACTCTGGAACCACTCTCCATATTACTAAAAGCTTCATCCCAGAAATTATAGACAGGTGATGGTTCCGAAAGATCAAGTTCCTCGCAATGTTCCAGAACAAGAGAGACAGGAAGAAATGTAAAAAATAACAGAAGTATTGCTATCAAGAAATATTTTAAAAATCTGTCGATTTCTAATACAGGTTTATTTTTCAATGATTTATTAAAAAGAAAAATCGATCCGTTCAGTATCGATAAAAATCCAAAGGCCATATAAAAGGCGATAACTATCATCGAATTCAACATATAATTACGGAGTGCATGACCGGCATATAATGGCGGTACGATAAAATTAAAAAAAATTAGTAGAAATGTGCAGAGAGCAAATTTTCTGTATTTTCTTAATAAAATAATGAATCCTACCAGGGCAACGATAAGAAGTACGATACCGTAAGTGTTATAAATGATATTTGCATAATCTTTCAATACTTTAAAAATCAATTCAATGCTCTTATCTCCAAAACTTCCGCCATGAAGTTCCCCTGTGACTCCCCTACCTGTCACATAGTAGAATAACCTCAGTAAGGTATTTACGTCACCAAATCCCTGAAGAGATCTTATGAGAAGATAAAAATAAGAAAGAAGTGGAAGAATGAAATATATTATACTTATAAAGATTGCTTTAAAACTTTTAAAAATCCGTGGATTTATGATAATTATATATAAGACGATTGCCGGAACCAGGAAAAAAGCAAGTGGATGATTTGTAAGACTTAAACCAAGACAGAAAAAGAAAAAATACAGATATTTCCTTGTCTTTCTTTCATTATAGAGAATGGCAGAAAAGATCAGCAGTGTTATAAAAAAACAATTTAAGGTGTCGAATTCCAATCTATTTGCCACTTCCCAGAAGGGAACAATGAAAGCAAATATCATCGAACTTATAAAGCTTATAAACTCATTCTTTAACAGCTTATTTATTGCCAGAAATAAAAAAAATGTTGTAAGTGCACCAAGTATTGCCGAAAAAAGATTAAGCCTATAAGCCAGATCTCCGATGGGCAGGTAGGTAAAAAGTTTTAAAAACATGGAGAATGTCGGATAACCCGTTGGCACCATAAGTGTCATCCCGGGAATCTGATTTGCATACCAGCTGGTATCTCCCCCAACCAGTTTGGGCTCCAGGGTAAGTACATAAATAACGAGCGGGATCAAAAAAGAAAAAACTGAAAATATTATTATCTTCCTTTTTAAGAATATATTTTTTATTTTTTGCAACATCTATACTCCTTAAAAACCTATAATTTTAAAGGTATTTTACAGGTTATATATTATAACTCCCGCAACCACAAGGATATTTCCTATTATCCTTAGCCTATCGATATCCTCTTTAAGAATCCTCCAGCAGAATAACATGACAAAAACATAACTCAATGCAGTAAAAGAATAAAAATCTGAAAAATCTATCACTCTCATCGTGATCACTGAAAGCACCGGAACAATCAGAAACAATATAATACTTACAATCAGATGTTTATTTTTGAAATTCCGCATCAGGGGTTCCTTAAAGTTTACTTTCCTTGCTCCGATTTTTAAGATGACCTGAGACAGAGCAACAACAAATTGAATTAAAATGGCAAGAAAAATATAAAGTGCCATATATTAGATACCTTCCATTTTCTTACTTGACATTGCTATTATAAAAACTCCCACTACTATCACAATCGAACCTATTATTTTGTATATTGTAATATCTTCCTGAAACAGGACCTTTCCTAAAAACAAAGAAAAAAAATAATTCAGGCTAAGAAGAGGATATATAAAAGAAAGTTTGAATTTCCTGTGCAGGATAAACCAGAAAATAAATTTCAAGCCATAAGCCACTGCGATGATAGATAACCAGAGAATAAAGATGCCCGAAAGTTCGAGATTTATCCCCAGATATTTACCAGCTATTATTGTCAATAAATTAATACCAATATTAAGGATAAGTATTAGGATATAAAAAAAATCTTTCCTGGTATATTTAATTTCCATTTTTTATATTATTTATATTACTTAACCATTACAGGATTGATATTGTGAGACACATTTTATATCAAAAACAATTAAATATTAAGTTATTTAAAAAGAATTAAAGCCTATTATTTTTTATGGTATAGTTATAAAATTATTTAAGCTGTATTTAATATTATCCGAAGATTCTTATACTTTCTAACATTAAAAGCATATAAATTTAATAAGAAGACTATGATAAAAAAATTATTGGTTGCTATTCCTGCATATAATGAGGAAGAAAAAATAGGAAAGGTAATACGAAATATTCCTAAAAAGCTTGACAGTGTATCCGTAGTGCATGTCCTCGTCATCGACGACGGAAGTACAGATAATACCGCAAAAATTTCCAGGGATTCAGGGGCAGAAGTGATAGAAAATTATTTTAATATGGGTTACGGGGCCGCATTTGATAAAGGACTCCAATATGCACTGGATAATAATTTCGATTTAATGGTTAGCATCGATGGAGATGATCAATTCGATCCAGAAGACATTCCCAAACTTATAAAACCTATTATAGAAAATAATGCTGATCTTGTTACTGCTTCAAGATTCATTGAAAAAAAATACTATCCCATAATGCCCGGATTCAAGTTCTGGGGAAATAAATTAATGTCGGTTTTTATAAGCAAACTGGTCGGTAAAAAATTCCATGATGTATCGTGTGGATTCCGGGCTTATTCACAAAAAACCCTGCTTTCCCTGAATCTCCACGGAAGATTTACTTTTTCACAGGAGACCTTTATCGACCTGTCATTTAAAAAATTAAAAATAGTGGAAGTTCCCATAAAAGTAAAATATTTCCCTTCAAGAGTCTCAAAGATTTCTTCCAATCTTTTTACTTATGGAATAAATGCACTTAAAATAATCCTTGAAGTTTACCGTGACTATAGACCATTTTCATTCTTTTCCTATATATCTCTCTTCTTTTTTATAGTAAGTGTCTTCTTCGGATCGATTTTATTATACACTTATATCTCTATAGGATCATTTCATCCTAATATCTGGTCAGGGTTTGTGGGAGGGACTTTTCTTTTTATCTCGATAACATTCTTTATTATCGGGATTTTCGCAGATACAATAAAAAGAATCAGGATCAATCAAGAGAAAATACTATTTCTTTTAAAGAAAAACACCTTAAAAAGTAAATGAAAAGAATTATTTTTATAAAAGTTTTATATTATCTGTTTTTTGCAGTCATTTTCCTGCTGGCACTGATTATTTTTTTAGAAATAATAGATTTCAGCTTCTGCAACAACTACCTAAAGGATTTTTTCCAGAAGATACTGAATATCTTCAACTTCTGAGATTGATCATAATTTCAAGTCAAGATTCCTGTAATGTTTTTAAGAAAGATAATAATTGATCCAAATTGATAAATAGACAATGAAGATATCTCTTTTATTCACGGAAATAAATCAAAAATTTGGCCCCTTATACTACCAGCACGGGCTGGCCTGTCTTTCCGCCATACTTAAAAAGAATGGGTTCAACTCTATTTCCCTGATCCATCTTACCCGGGAGCCTGACCCTGTAAAATGGGAAGAATACCTCAGGGAACAGAAGCCGGATGTAATAGGTATCTATTCAGCAACAGAACAATTCCATTTTATTAAAAAGCTTGTAAGTCAAATTCCCGGAGAAATATTTACTGTCTGCGGGGGCCCTCATCCCACCTGTTATCCGATTTGTATCGAAGATGTCCCCCGTCTGGATGCAATCTGCATAGGAGAAGGAGAATACCCGTTTTTGGAACTTGTAACCGCACTGGCTCAGGGAAAAGACCCTAAAAAAATAAAAAATCTGTGGATCAGGAAAGATGGAGCTATCATAAAAAATGAAACAAGACCGTTTATCGCCGATTTAGATAAACTTCCATTCGAAGACAGGGAACTTTTTGATCTTCAGAATGCCATAGACAGATATGGCCTGGGCCAGATACGCATAATTACCGGCAGAGGCTGCCCATATCAGTGTACATATTGTGCGAATAAACGTATTGGTGAGATGCAGCCCGGGGATTATGTCCGTTTCCGCTCTGCCGGGCATATAATGGATGAGCTGAATTACCTTAATAAGAAATATAAGTTCAAAGAATTTTTTTTCGATGATGATATTTTTATGCCGGACAAGACGGTCCGCATGGAGTTTTGCAGAAGATATCCCGGAGAAATAGGTAAATCCTTTATTTTTAGCAGCAGAGTCGAAATCTGTAATAAGGAAATGTTAAGAGAACTTAAATCTGCGGGTGGGCGAAGGATTGATTTTGGCATTGAATCCGGCAGCAAGGAGTTGAGACAAAATGTTCTTAAAAGGAACATGGCAAATAGTCAAATCCTGAAAACCACTGAAATGGCCAGAGCATTGGGATTTCAGATAAAGACATTGAATATGGTCGGGCTTCCCGAAGAAACATACAAGAAGCATCTTGAGACTGTTAAATTAAACCTGGAAATAAAACCCGATGTGGTCAGTATATTCGTTTTTTATCCTTATCCCGGAACAGAACTATATGATCGCTGCGTAGAAAAAGGATACTTCGATCCTGATGAAAATATGCCCCGGGGATATATCTCGCGAAGGATTTCGCTGCTTGACCTTCCTGATTTTTCCAGGAAACTAATTGCAATGTGTTTTAATAGATTTGGATTTCGTGTTTTCAGGAAAGTCTCTATCACTAAAGCTGCAGGATATTTTGTTATATATTCCAAATACGGTGAATTCTTTATGGGGATTACTGCGTGGATCAGGAACCTGCTTGTCAAGCTGCTTCCGGGATTTTAAATACTTCTTTTTTTAAGTTTTCTTTCAAAATAGGGCCTTACGATATATGTGATCCCGCCTATAATTCCCATTATGATCAACATAAACAATATGAGAAGAGAACATAGTGCTGCTTTCTCATTGTTTACTCCCATTGCAACCATAATAATAACAAGGGAGTTTTCCCTCAGACCGATACCTCCGATAGAAATAGGAAGCATTGCTATGACTGCCACTACAGGCACAATAAAAATAAATGCGGTCAGTGACAGATTGATTCCCAGAGCCATAGATGCTAACCAATAATTAAGTATAACGGAAAATTGAAGGAGAAAACTGAATGCCAATACCTCTATGAGAACTACTTTGTATTTTTTAAAACTTACCAGAGTATTATAAAAATTAGATAACTTATCCGCAATTTTACGCATGAATCTGAATTTACGGGTAATTTTACCCAACCTGAATAAAGAAGGATTGATAATCAATAAAGCAAGAATCAAAGTCACAACAAAAAATATTATGATAGGAACGATTATCGACTGATGACCTATAGCGGTAAACCCCAAAAACAGGGCTATAATGGCATAGGTCGCCGCACTTACCACTCCGGAGAATCTTTCTACCAGAATCACAGAGGCCGAGGAACCCAGCGAGATATTACCTTTTTTTGAAGCATCATAAGCCCGGAACACATCTCCTCCTATGCTGGTAGGAAGGAAATTATTAAAAAAAGAACCTATGAGAACGGTAACACTCAATGTGGTATTGCTTAATCTCACCCCCTGTGTATTTAAAAGAGTCTTCCATCTTACGGCGGTAATATAGGTCCCGAGAGCATGGGTAGATAATGAGAGCAAAAGTAAAAACTTATTTGATGATTTTAAAATTTCGATTACATCTGAAAAAGACTCTATTTGTGTACTTACCAGGTAAACGATAAGAGAGATGCTTATTGTGATTCTCAAAATAAGCAGTATTGTTTTTTTATTTTTTCGATAAAAAGAAATAATCCGCTTTTTCATTTTCTGGAAATAGAACTATTAGTTATTTTCTTGATTTTGCTACCCTTGCGGGAACTCCGGCGGCTATTGAAAAGGCCGGAATAGTCCGGGAAACTACTGCTCCTGCACCGATAATGGTATCTCTTCCTATGGTGACATTATCAAAAACCATGGCACCTGCACCTATCCAGCAATTTTTTTCTATTGTTATGCCGAAAGTGGGCTTTTCCTGTTCGGATATAGGAATATCCACTCTGGAATAATCGTGTCCCCCGCCTATAATATAAACATATGCGGAGATCAATGTATTCTCACCAATCGTTACATCACTCGTCGAAACTATTTCGCAATTAAATCCAACCACTACATTTTTTTCAAGGATTATATTGCCATTTTTACAGCTCAATATACAGTTTCTGCCGATAAAATTATTTTTACTGATATAAATACCATTATTATCCAGACCCTTGGCATCCAGGACGCAATAATCATCTATTACAACATCATCCTCGATTGTTATTTTATGAGGATGTCTTATCGTTATCGATTTTCCAAAACTGACACCTTTTCCGACTTTCTTAAAAAGATGGGGGTAAAACAGGCTTCTGAAAAAAATACCCGCAGCTCCGCGCATATCCTGAAACAGCATTATAATAAGTTCATATTTCAATAAATTAAAGAAACCCCTTTTCCCTACAAAAAGATTTACATATTTGGCAGTCTTCGATCTTTTTTTAGAAAATAGCTCCTTTTGTATTTTGTCCTCGTATTTTTCTATCTAAATCGGCCTCCTTTCGAATATTGATAGGGTAAATCAAAAAAGAATTAATATCAACTATCCCTTAAACTCTCAATCGATCTTTGATAAAAATTCCCAGATATTCCAGCGGGATCTTTAAAAATGTTTTCCTCCTGATCCTATCGCAACTATTACATGGGATCACATTCTCAATCTCACCCGATATAAATATATCCCTCATTGCCTTTATAATTTTGCCATTAAAAATCTCGCTTAACCTTTCATTACTCAAACTTCCCAGGCAAATCTTGCCTTCGAAGTCCTGCGGACATAAAAATACTCTTCCATCATAAAAAACGGTCAATGAATACCAGGGGAAAGTACATAGTGATTTTTTGCTATCACTCCTTCTCTCTCTATCCTGCTTATTCAGCTCAAGCAGACCGCCCCAATTATGAGGGTTTCTTGTAATTATTTTATTCAAGGGAAGGTTTTTAAAATTTCTTAGAAAAATCTTTCTTTGTCTTCCTGGTTCGCTTCGGGAAAGTTTTTCTTTTTGATCGATAACTTGAATTATGGCATATGGTTTTTTTGATCTGAGTTCACTTTTTACTTTAAGAAAATCAACTATCCTTCCAAGGCTCTCACTAAAGTTCGCACCGGATCTATTTTTCTCATATTTTTCCTTTGTATAACCATCGAACGAGAAGGAGATAAGGTCCAGTCCAGCTAATATTAATTTTCTGCTTAAATCTTTATCCAGAAGTGTTGCATTTGTATGTATTCTTGTCTTGATCCCCCTTCCTGCAGCGTATGAAACCATTGGTACTATATACCTGTTAAGCAGGGGTTCTCCCCTGTGAAATAGATTTATATCGTACACTTTCCCGGAAATCTCATCGATTATTCTTTTAAACAGATCAAGATCCATGTCTCCTCTCATATCCGGGGGAAGGTCTTCATTCACACAAAAACGGCACTTCAGATTACATCTACTTGATGTTTCGATCCAGATTCTTGTGGGATAATAATTGCAGTTAGTTAATTTTAAGAAGTAACTTAGATAAACCCTGACCAGATCAAAAAAACTGTTCATTTTTTTCATTATATGATAATAATTTGCTATGAAATTATATCTTTTATCACATAAGTTTCTTTATTTTGAACCTTGTGATATACACGAACCAGCACTTCTGCCAGCAGCCCTATGGTAATAAGCTGAATACCGATAAAGATCATAAATATAGAAAGGATAAAAAGAGGTCTGTCAGCCAGTGATTGATGAAAGAAGATTCTCATTATAACAAGATAAATAGTCATAATAAATCCGATCATGCCTGGAAATAAACCCAGCAGGCCGAATATCTGTATAGGACTTTGAGAATAGCTTAAAAGAAATTTTACTGTGATTATATCAAATATTACCTTTATTGTTCTGGACATACCGTACTTGGACCTTCCATATTTCCTGCTGTGGTGAGTGACGGGAACTTCTGTAACTTTTACTCCCATCCAGCTCGCTATGGCAGGAATATAGCGGTGCATTTCTCCGTATAAGTTGATATTCT
>JAQUOE010000038.1 GCA_028717265.1 Actinomycetota bacterium | reverse complement strand
ATACATGCACTGAAGGAACCTCCTCATGGAACGGTTATCGACGAGGAAATGTCTTTTGACGTCAATTGTCCCAGAGGTGAATATGACCGGTCAAAAGCTCTTGCCAGCCTGGAAGTCATAGAATCAGTGAAGGACGGGCTGGATCCGGTGGTAGTGTGCCCAACAGGTGTCGTGGGTCCGTTTGATTACAGAAAATCACTGATAACAGGAACATTCATTGATTTTGCCAGAGGTAAAATGAAAATAACTACAAACGGAGCTTATGATTTCGTCGATGCCCGGGATGTGGCCAGAGGACATATACTGGCTGCCGAAAATGGGAAGACCGGCCAGTGCTACATACTATCCGGGGAAAGAATTACTATGGATAAGATGATGTCGATACTCAGTGAAGTAAGTGGAGTGCAATCTCCAGGATATACGGTTCCTGCGTGGCTGGTTAGAATAGCAGGCATCTTCACTCCCATCTATTATAAACTGGCAAATAAAACTCCCCGATTTACTTACTATTCCGTAAATACTCTGTTAAGTAATTCGTATATCAGCCATGAGAAGGCAAGCAGGGAGCTTGGATATAAACCCATACCTGTCAGGGAATCAATTGAAGATACCTTCAGATGGATGAGAGAAAATAAGATGCTGAAATGTGTTTTAGAGCCGGAAGGCATTCCTTATGAACAAAAGTAAAAAAATAAGTAGATCTACTTACAGATGATTTAAAATAAAAGAAAAAATTACGTGAATTAATTGGTATAATCCTTAATATACTGGAATCCGTATTAAGGATTTTTTATTTTCGAGTTTTAAAAACTACCCGATATGCCGGTGACCGGATATGTATAATTGTAGGTTCAATGCCGGAATAATGTAAATAAAATATTTGTTAAAAAAATTAGTTTTTTATTAAAATGAAAAGGTATGATGGAGAAATTAAAAAATACGGTTAGAAAAATTAAATTACCAGATCCAGCACTTCTGGAATTGGCACAGGCCAGACTTGATAACTTAACCAAACCACAGGGGAGTCTTGGAAGGTTTGAGGAGCTGGCCAAACAGGTGGTAAGTATTACCGGAAGCCTGAGCCCGGTTATTAATAAGAAAGCGGTGCTGGTAATAGCAGGAGATCATGGTGTCGCCGAGGAAGGGATAAGTGCCTATCCGCAGAAAGTCACTATGCAGATGGTCTTAAATTTCCTGAAGGGAGGGGCAGCTATAAATGTTCTTGCCAGGCATATTAATGCCGAGGTACAGGTAGTGGATTTGGGGGTGGCAGCAGAATTTAAGCCAAATCCGAAACTGCTGGACAAGAAGGTAGCCCGGGGCACAAACAATATAGTTAATGGATCTGCTATGAATAGAGAACAGGCAATCCGGGCTCTGGAGGCAGGAATAGAGGCAGCAGAGAGGATGATAGAAAACGGTTACAATATCATTGCTACCGGAGATATGGGAATAGGAAATACCACCGTCAGCAGTGCTATTGCCTCTGTCATATGCAAGGTTAAAGTTGAAGAAGTAACCGGCACCGGCACCGGGATAGATCAGGAAGGGTTCAAAAGGAAGATTGAAATAATAAAAACGGCAATTCAGGTTAATAATCCCGATCCCTGCAACGGCATTGATGTGTTGGCCAAAGTAGGGGGATTTGAAATCGGAGGCATAGCCGGAGTGGTTCTGGGTTGTGCGGCACACAGGATTCCTGTTGTGATTGACGGCTTCATATCAAGTGTGGGAGCTCTTATAGCAAATACTATTGAACCTAAAAGTTCTCATTATGTCATAGCATCACATTCTTCTGTAGAAAAGGGCCACCGGGTAATACTGGATTATCTGGGACTTAAACCTCTCTTTGATTTTGATATGAGATTGGGGGAAGGAACCGGTGCGGCTATAGGAATAAATATAACAGAGGCAGCTGTTAAGATACTAAATGAAATGGCAACATTTAATTCAGCTGGAGTATCCGAAAAAAATGAATAATTTTTCTCATGGTGGAAACTTGAGGGAAGCTCAGGATAAATACGGGATCTGCAAGAAAATGATGGTAGATTTTAGTGCCAGCATAAATCCATTAGGCTTATCGCCCGGAATTAAAAAATTAATTTTTTATAGTATTGATAATATTGTCAATTATTCGGACCCTGATAATAAATTATTAGCCGCAGCCCTTTCTGACGAACTCAAGATAGGTGTGAAAAATATAATGATTGGTAATGGCTCAAATGAACTGATCTATTTTCTTCTAAATTCCTTTCACCCCAGGAGTGTAATTATTCCCGTGCCTTCCTATAGCGAATACGAAAGGGCTTCACTGGCAGCTGGTTCATGCTGCCTATTTTCTAATCTTTTCAGCAGAGGTAAAAACAATTTTACTTTAAAAAATATAATAAAAGATCTTGACGGGACTTCCGGGTTTCTTATTATATGTAATCCGAATAATCCGACTGGAAATTTATGGGACAAAGAAGAACTTGAATATTTGATAGGTAAATGCCAAAAAACAAATACAATTATATTGGTTGATGAAGTGTTTATGCCTTTCGTTTTGGATGAAGAAAGGTATTCTGTGGTAAATCTTATACAATCTTATAACAATCTGGCAGTTCTAAGGTCAATGACAAAAATCCATGCGATTCCAGGATTGAGGTTAGGATATCTTTTAGGCAATCAGGCATTAATTTCAAAGACGAGATTAAAACAGCCGAATTGGCAGGTAAATAGCCTGGCCCAAGATTTAGGCCCATATCTGTTGAGAGATAAAAGGTATTTGTCAAAAAGCAAGGTTCTGGTCTCTAAATTAAAGGATTTATTTTACAAGGAACTTAATAAATTTGACTGGATATATCCATATTACCCTTCGGTAAATTTCATATTTTGTAAACTAAAGGATTCCGTAACGGATTCAGAGGAACTAAGTAATTATCTGGCAAGGAAACATAGCATACTCATAAGAGATTGTTCCAACTTCCGGGAGCTTGACCGTAGCTATATCAGGCTGGCTGTAAAGAGCAGGAAGGAGAATCTAAAATTAATCAGATGTTTGGAAAAATTTGGCAGGAGATTATGAATAATGAATTATAAGATATTTTTTACCTTTCCCCTTAACAGAATATCTATTCTGATTATTGCTCTTGTTCTTGATTTGATTATTGGTGATCCCCAGGTTGGATTTCATCCGGTAATCTCTATGGGAAGATTGATAAAATATTTAGAGAGAAGATTACTTAAAGATAATTACACGGAAGCAAGAAAGAAGAGAAACGGCTTCTTCCTGGTATTGCTTGTCTCAATCATTACGCCGGCACTTTCGTACCTGCTTATATTTTACTTTTTTAAAATTAATATATTTTTAGGAAATGCTGTTTCTGTGGTAATTCTTTATTTCATGTTATGCAATAGAAGTATGATATCTCATACCAAAAAGATCATAACTTCCATTAATAATAAAGATTTGAAAATTTCAAGAATTGAAGTTGGTAAAATTGTAAGCAGGGATACCAGGTCCTTAAACTTCAAGGGACTTATCAGGGCCTCACTGGAAAGTCTGGCGGAAAATACCTCAGACGGACTCATCGGGCCTTTATTTTTTTATTTATTAGGCGGAGTGTCTATGGCATTCCTGTATAAAACGGGAAATACTCTGGATTCAATGGTAGGGTACAGGAATCAGAAATACAAAGATTTTGGTTTCTTTTCAGCGAAATTTGATGATGTTTTAAATTATTTACCGGCAAGAATCACAGCTTTAATTTTATGTTTTTTAAGTTTTTCGGTAGGAGGGCGGATAACAAGTGCGTTCGGGATTGTAAAAAAATATTCATCCAGGCACCCAAGCCCTAATAGTGGTTTTCCCGAGTCAGCTCTGGCTGGCGTCCTTGGGCTTAGATTCGGAGGTATTAATTATTATTCCGGGTATCCCGAAAGAATGCCGTATATTGGGGAAAAGAAAAAAGATTTTGATAACAAAGATATAAAAAAGGGATTAAAAATTTCTATATATTCATCACTTTTTTTCAGCTTTTTTGTAATTCTTGCATATATCCTATTATTTATTTCTTTAAATGCTGTCTGAAATTTTATCGATGTAGAATTATTTTATGAAAGGTATCAGAGCTTTTCTGTCTCTGGGGTAATCAGAAAAATTTTTAAGATACCAGTGATGGTTGGTAAAGGCCCTGGGTGCAAGATTGGCAAAAGTAAATACAGCAAATGCAAGACCGGGTATTGACCATGTGGCAATAGCCCACCCGGTCCACTCCAGTATCTCCCCAAAGTAATTAGGGCAGGTAATGTATTTAAAAAGACCTCTCTTGGGAATTTTATAACTATTTTCGCAGGAATTTCTAAGACTCCTTAGGATATGATCAGATTGCAGGTTTATGATCATACCGGTAATGAAGAATATTGCACCCGTTAAAAAACGGGGATCATAGAACCAGCTGGCCGGATAAACAGGAGAATAATAAAAAAGGTATCTTCCGTTTATATAACTGTTTATAATATTGAAACACAGGGCGAATACAATCAGAACTATGGGAAACTTTTTGTCTCCACCTTTCATAAGAAAAGGGAAAATAAAAGTACGCTGAAAATAATGCGCTGCCCACATAATCAGAAATATCAGAGCTACCGGATTGGTTTGCCTGTTTCCCAGGAAGAAAAAGAGGATAATGATAAAAAAAGCCGGAAACTCCATTATAAACCAGCCGAATCTTGCTTTGACTGTATGCCCCCATCCTCTTCTTAAATGCCGTCCATAAGGGGCAGGGATCAGAAGCAGAGAGAAATATACAACAATGGCAAAAGCAAATACGGCTATTGAAAGAATCTTATATAAATTAAACTCATCCATTAAAAGTAGTTATTGTAGTTGAATAATGAAATTATAGGGATATTAATAAATTTTGTAAATTAATTATTATCATAAAAAAAGATTAAAAAAGTAGTTGTCATTTATTCATTTTGTAGTAATATTATCTTCGTTAAATATGGAGATGGTTCTTTGAAAATAGACAGCAGTCTAAAATAATAATTTTAATCAGGGAATCCGGTTCAAATCCGGAACGGTCCCGCCACTGTAATAGGGTGTGTGCTTTTCATAATGCCACTGGTAATTTACCGGGAAGGCGAGGAGCAAAGTCCCTTAAGTCAGGAAACCTGTTATTTGTTTGGTTACCTCTCTTCGGCAGAAAGAGGGTAGTTTTTCATTTAATATGAGTAAACTCCCGGCTGGAGAAGGCTGGGAGTTTTTTTTATTGCAAAAATAATAGGAAAAGGAGAAAAAATGTTAAGAAGAACAATGTTTACTGCCGGTATTATCATGATAGTGATCATGATAGCCTGTCTGGGGGCCTTTTCAGGATGCAGAGACCAGGTAGTTAAGACGGAGTCAGAGGAAGCTGCGGAAGTGCTGGAAGAAAACTTGGAGGAAGCTTCCGGTGATGCGGAGGAAGAAATAGAAGAAGCTGGACAGGAGACCTCAGAGGCGCCGATAGTCATTACAGATGGTCTGGGTAATGAGATCACGATGGAAAAACCAGCTGAAAAGGTCATCGTATTTGCACCAAGCTCACTTGAAATTATCAATGCTATTGGAGGAATGGACAGAGTAATCGGAGTTGATAACTGGAGCGTGGAAAACAACGAGCTGCTGGCCGAGGGTTTTGAGGGATTTGGAGATTACGAGGGCTTTAATATGGAAAAAATTATAGAGGTTGATCCGGATCTATTAATAGTCCTTTCAGGTAATCCTCCCGAAGATATTGAGAGGGTAAAGGGATATGGAATTTCTATATACACTGCGGAAGTAGAAAGCCTTGAATCGGTTTATGTTGAGATAATAAATATAGGTAAAATGCTGGGTCTTGAAGATGCAGCAGTACAGGTGAGTGATGAACTTAAGTCCGGGGTGGAAGAATATTATTTAAAGGTTAAAGATCTTGAAGATGAAGAAAAGCCGGGAGTATTCTATATGGTGTATAATGAACCACTGTGGAGTGCCGGAATCGATACTTTTATCGATGATCTTATCGTATTTGCAGGTGGGATAAATATTGTATCAGCTGATGGTATCGAAGGTTATGCGGAATATAGTGTAGAAAAGCTTATTGAGAACAATCCGGATATAATCATAGCCGGAGATGGCGGGATGTACGATGCGGCAACACCGGATTTTATTCTTGAGGACGAAAGATTCGCTACCGTGAATGCCGTAATAAACAGCGATGTTTACATCGTGACCGAGAACTATGTCGTAAGACCCAATCAGGATTCAATCAATGGACTTGCCATGATGGCAACAGCCATACACCCGGAAATTTTTGGAGATTTTGAAATGATTAGATAGGTAAAGATTTAGAAGTTTAGTATACTTATTATTGTTGCTTTCTTCAATAATAAGTGTAATAGAACATTGGGGATGCAGATGGCAAGAATTTATCTGATATTAGGAGGAGTAAGAAGTGGTAAAAGCGATTACGGTGAGAAATTAGCTTCTTTAATTCCAGGCAGGGTTGCTTACCTTGCTACTGCTAAAATTACCGATAGAGAAATGGAAAGGAGGATCTCGATCCACCGGAAAAGGCGCCCGGAAGAATGGACCACTTTTGAGCTACAAAAGAATAGTCCAGGAAAAAAGGATATTGAAAAGATTATTCGCAATATAAAAAAGCAGGGCCATTCAACAGTTCTGATAGATTGCGTAACTAATATGCTGTTTCACCTGCTTGATGGTTATGAGCTTGACCGGTTTGATACTGTTAGTAATGAACTGGAAGCAAGAATTGAAAAGAAGGTAATAGGATTCTTCAAATTTTTTATGGAACTGCTCAGGTCTACGGGATTAAATGCGATAATAATCTCTAATGAGATAGGTCTGGGAGTTGTGCCGGCTTTTCCCCTTGGCAGGGTATTCAGGGACCTGATGGGATTAATAAATAAGGATATAGCGGGAGTTTCGGATGAAGTATATTTCTTTACCGCAGGCTTGAAGCAGAGGTTAAAATGAAAGGTTTTATGAATGCTCTGGGGTTTCTGACTATCATAAAAATTCCCGGTAAATATATTCAATCAAAAAAAGAAATATCTGGTTCCCTTATTCTCTTTCCGCTTGTAGGTCTATTTATTGGAATAGTAATGTCGATTTTTTATTTTTCTTTAAGTCTCATATTGCCAATTGTGATGTCCATTGTTTTCTTGATTATACTTCAGGTAATTATTACCGGAGGGGCACATATTGATGGATTATGTGATATGTCCGATGGAGTCTTTTCCGGCAGGAGTGATAAGAAGAAAATTCTTGAAATAATGAAAAAGAGCGACATTGGAGTATTTGGAGTTTTAACTATAGTGTTCTTACTGCTGTTGAAGATTTTATTTATATATTATCTTGCAAGAATAAATACTATTCATTTTCTATTTTTCTATCTGGTAATTTTATTTATGCCTGCTTTTGGGAGGTGGAGCATGGTTTACATGATCAGCAGGTATAATAATGTACGCGGAAGCAGCAGCCTGGCCAGTATATTTACGGATAAAAAAAATAATAGAAAAGAAGCTTATTTATCAAGTATATACTTATCCCTATTATTCCTGGGTGCATATATTATTGTAGGATATTTTTTCACGGATTGGACACAGGCGGTTTTTCCCGGCGGTATTGTCGGCAATTTTTCAGGGATCTTTACGATAATTTATTTTTTAATGAAGTCGCTTTCCGTGATGGTTATATTTATGCTTCTGCTGCTGTTTGTAGGCTGGTTTTTTACCAGGAGGATAGGAGGGATAACCGGTGATATAATCGGGGGGACCAGTGAGATAATGGAAGTATTATTTTTATTTATAAATTATATTATATTCAGTTTTTTATAGGTCCGGATGGGAGCAGGAAGAAGAACAATAAAATTTATAATTATTCTGATAGTAATATTGATACTTATAATTATAATTGCAGCCTCTATCGGAGCTGCAAAGGTAAGCTTGAAAGAGACCAGTATTATTATTATCAGCTTAATCCCCGGTCTTAATGCTCTTGTTGACAGCGAAGATTTGAACCTGCAGGATATTGCGGTTATTTCCACCATCAGGCTGCCCAGGATCTTTCTTTCCATATTTGTGGGTATAGCTCTGGCAAGTTCCGGAGTCATATTTCAGGGATTGTTTAGAAATCCCATGGCAGATCCATTTGTTATAGGTGTATCAGCTGGAGCTGCTTTCGGTGCGACTATAGGACTTCTTTTTAATTCAACAGTAAGTTTTATTAATATATCGACAACTACAATTTTTTCTTTAATAGGTGCTCTGGCAACTACCTTTCTGGTATATGCCATCTCCAGCATCAGAGGGAAGGTAGCGGTAATAACTCTTCTTCTCTCGGGTATCGCCCTTAGCGCAATGCTTAGTTCAATGACATCATTTATATTAATGTTCCAATCCCATGACCTGGCAAGAGTCATCTTCTGGCTTATGGGCGGACTGACGTCCGCATCATGGTATAAATTTAGTATTTTGGCTCCAACAGTTACTTTACTTATCATGGTCTCCGGATTTTATATGAGAGATCTGAATATTATATCTCTGGGAGATGAAAGAGCTTCTCAACTGGGAGTTCAGACCGATAAAGTAAAGCGGATATTATTGGTAACAGCCTCATTGATTGCTGCAATGGCCGTATCCGTAAGTGGGATTATAGGATTTGTTGGACTGATAACTCCTCATATAATGAGATTGATCGTAGGGCCCGACCAAAAAATTTTATATCCAACTTCTGCTATTGCAGGCGGGATAGTCCTTCTGGCATCCGATACTCTGTCAAGGGTAGTTTTAGCGCCCAGGGAAATACCGGTTGGAATTATAACTTCAATAGTGGGAGTACCTTTTTTTCTGTATCTGCTTATAAGAACCAAAAGAAAGGTATTTTGATATGGGAAATAGTATATCCAATATTGGGACCAATAATAGTATATTGTCGGTTAGAAATTTAAATTTTTCTTACGGGGATAACAAAGTTTTAAATAATATAAGTTTTAATATTAATAAAGGAAGTTTTACTTCCATACTGGGCCCCAATGGTGCCGGAAAAAGTACTTTGATAAATATTATAAGTAAAATTCTGGGTAAATTTGAAGGTGAGATCAAGGTGACCGGGGAAAACATCACAGCATTAAATTCAAAAGACATTGCCAGAAGAATAGCAGTGGTTCCACAGTCCACCAATCCCAGTTTTGGTTTTACCGTTGAAGAAATGGTACTAATGGGAAGATATCCATATATCTCAAGATTTAAAAGAGAGACCAAAGAAGATTTTGAGGTCATCAGGGAGGTAATGGAAAAAACCGAATTAACACAATTTGCCGATAGAAAATTTAATGAATTATCCGGTGGAGAAAAACAAAGAGTGGTAATAGCTCAGGCTCTTGCCCAGGACAGTCCTATAATGATTCTGGATGAACCTACTTCACACCTGGATATAAATTTTCAGATAGAGTTTATGAATTTATTCTTGAAACTAAACCGCAGGGAAGGCAAGACCATTATAGGCATATTCCATGATATAAATCTGGCAATCCAGAACAGCTCTCTCATAATGCTTTTAAAAGAAGGAAGCATCTTCAGATTTGGGGAACCTGAAAAGGTTATAAATCGCCAGAACCTAAATAGCGTATTTCATAGTGATGTATTCGTAGGCAAGAATCCGGTGACACAGAGAATGTATGTAAGCCCGGTATTTGATCCTTATTATAGCACCCAGGACTATCAGGCAGTGAAACCGGTGAAGGTACATATAATTGGGGGCGGCGGGGCAGCTTCCCCGATATTAAGTCTGCTGCACCATCATGGATATAGGATATCCTGCGGGGTAATCAATACTTTTGATACAGATATCAGCACTTGCGAAATGCTGGACGTTCCCTATATAGTAGAAGCGCCCTTTTCCCCGATATCGATAATTTCCCGGAATAAGAACCTGGAGTTCATCAAGGCCTCCGATCTGGTAATTCTTCCGGAGATAGAATTTGGTAATGGAAATTTTTCTAATCTGGTTTCGATAAGGGAAGCATTGAGTTTGAATAAAAGGGTTCTGATAATGGAAGGAAAAAACATAGAGAAAAGAGATCATACGGGAGGAAAAGCCGGAAAACTTTACAGAAAGATACTGGAAGAAGGTGCTTGTGTGATAAAGACCCATAGGCAATTACTTGATAACCTGAAAACTGATAAACCCGATAATATTTATAGAAAAGAATTAAATCAGCAGAGGATTTAGGGAAAAATTTGCATTAATATGGTTTACAAAAAAGGGAATTTGAAAAATATATGAGATCGGATTCAAAGTCCATAATGATACAGGGCACCGGTTCGCATGTCGGTAAGAGCGCGGCTGTCGCTGCAGTGTGCAGGATCCTAAAGCAGGATGGATACAATGTGTGCCCATTCAAATCACAGAATATGGCATTGAACTCATACGTTACCGCTGGCGGAGAAGAGATGGGCAGGGCTCAGGTGGTACAGGCCGAAGCATGCGGACTTGAGCCTGAAGCATATATGAATCCAATACTCATAAAGCCAATTGCCGATATAGAAGCCCAGATAATATTTATGGGAAAAGTGGTAAAAAACATGAGTGCTTCTGAATATAACCGCAAGAAAGTCTTTTATCTGGAAAGAATTAAGGAAATAATTGATGATCTGAAGAAAAGATTTGACTGTGTAGTCATAGAAGGAGCCGGTAGTCCAGCAGAAATAAATCTGCTTAAAAATGACATCGTGAATATGAAAGCAGCCGAGATTTCCGAATCCCCGGTGATACTGGTAGGGGATGTTGACAGGGGAGGGATCTTTGCCAGCTTTTACGGCACGGTAAAGCTGCTGCCGGCAAAGTACAGGAGATATATAAAAGGACTGCTGGTAAATAAGTTCAGGGGAGATATCGACCTCCTTAAACCGGGCAATGATTATATAAGCCGGAAGTTAAAGATTCCTGTAGTGGGGACTATCCCTTATTATAATGATATTTATATAGAAGAAGAGGATTCTGTTAATCTGGAAAGGGAAATCTCCAAAAAGATAGTTCTGGACAGAGCCGGGGGCATTGACAGAAAAAGAGTAATAATCGGCGTTGTCTATGTTCCCCATATTTCTAATTTTACTGATTTTAATGTGTTTGAAATGGAGAAAGAAGTAAGCCTTATTTATATTAAAAACAAGCAGGAGTTAAGGAAATTAAAACCTCATATGATTATAATCCCGGGAAGCAAGAGCACCATTGGCGATCTGCTGTATTTGAGGAAATCCGGGCTGGAGGAGGAGATTAAAAGTCAATACCAAAAAGGTGTAGCAATATTTGGGATATGCGGCGGTTATCAGATTCTGGGGAGAGAGATTACAGATAAGTTTAGGAGTGAATCGCTTTATAGTGAAGACATTGACGGCTTTGGCCTGATGGATATAAATACGGAATTTTTGAAACATAAAAGCACCTGTCAGGTAGAGTTTAAGCTCAATGAAAATATTTTTAATCACGGACCGGATTTAAGAATGACAGACAGAAAAGAAGCGGACATCAAAGCGGAGACTATGAGAGGATACGAGATCCATATGGGCATATCCACACCGGTGTCCTGTAAATCCGGGAAACTGATACCGCTTTTTAAAGTAAAGCGCAGGGGCAATACTGATGGTGATTTTAACGGCAATGACGGATTTATAACCTTCGGAAAAAAGGATGAAGGAGTTGTAATGGGTACATATATCCATGGAGCTTTCGATAATCAAATTTTTAGAAAATTTATCCTCAGTTTGATAAAAGAAAAGAATGATATCAGAGCTGAAGGTGATATCATAATTACCGGTGCTGCCGATGAAACCCCTTCATACAAAATTTTCAAACAGGAACAGTATGACAGGCTGGCGAATGTTTTCAGGGAGAATATGAATATGAAATTATTTTATAAGATCTTAAGGTATGGGTTATAATAAAATCAAGTTTTAAGAAGGGTCTGATCGGATATGGATTTAAACAAGAATAATAACTTTCCGGAATATGAGTCCGGTAAAGACAGTGGAAGGGGACTGGTTATAGTAAATACGGGCAGTGGTAAGGGTAAAACTACTGCCGCACTGGGAATGGCCATGAGGGCTGCCGGACATGATTTAAAAGTGTTGATATTACAGTTTATAAAGAGTGGAGGCAGGACTGGTGAGATTAAGATTATAGAAAAACTAAAACCCCGGGTTGAAATGGAGCAGCTGGGCAAGGGATTCATAAAATTTAAAGATGGGCGTCCCCAACCCGACAGAGCCCAGATAGAAAATGCGAACAAATCATTTAAATATGCCAGAGAAAAAATTTACAGCGGTAAGTACGATATAATTATTCTGGATGAAATAAATAATATAATAAGTTATGGCCTTTTAAAGGCTGAAGAAGTAGTAGGGGTTATAAAAAACAAGCCGAAAGATTTGTGTGTGATTCTTACCGGCAGAAACGCTCCTCCGGAGCTTATAAATATTGCTGATACAGTAACTGAAATGAAAGATATCAAGCATGCTTTCAGGACAGGCATAAGGGCCAGAAAGGGAATTGAATACTAAACTGATATAAATCAGATTCAAGGAG
>JAQUOE010000037.1 GCA_028717265.1 Actinomycetota bacterium | reverse complement strand
CAGGGTTTTGGAGTCACTAAAAGATGCCGGTCTGGAGATAATCGAACTTGGCGGTGTCCAGCCAAATCCCAGGTTGAACCTTGTAAGAAAAGGGATAGATCTTTGCCGCAAGGAGAAAATCGATTTTATTCTTGCAGTAGGCGGGGGAAGCGCCATTGACTCAGCCAAAGCTATAGCGGCAGGAGTACCTTATACCGGTGATGTCTGGGATTTTTTTGCGGGTAAGACCGTACCGGAAAAAATGGTTCCACTGGGAGTGATTCTTACGATTCCTGCTTCAGGCAGTGAATCCAGCGGTAGTGCGGTAATTACCAGAGAGGAAGGATTATACAAAAGAGGTTTCGTCAGTGAACTTCTGCGGCCCGAATTTGCAATATTAAACCCGGAAATTACTTATACGCTTCCTCCTTATCAAACCGCATGCGGGGCAGCGGATATAATGGCACATGTAATGGAGCGGTATTTTACAACAGTCAAGGATGTAGAGCTTACCGATAGATTATGCGAAGCTACATTAAAGACAGTAATTGATAATGTTCCTGCAGTGCTCAAAGAACCGGAAAATTACAGCGCCCGTGCCGAGATTATGTGGGCAGGCGCCATTGCCCATAATGACATCCTGGGTACCGGAAGAATAGGAGATTGGGGATCTCATGCCGTTGAAATGGAAATAAGCGGAATATACGATCTTGCCCATGGCGCAGGGCTGGCAATTATTTTTCCTGCATGGATGAAGTATGTTTATAAAAAGGATTTGAAAAGATTTGCCCGGTTCGCGGTCCAGGTATGGAATGAAGAACCGGATTTTAATGATATTGAAAAAACAGCTCTTGCGGGAATAAAGAGACTAAAAGATTTCTTTAAGGAAATTGGGCTTCCCACCACCCTTAAGGAGGCAGATATTCCTTATGATAGATTGGAAGAGATGGCCGGGAAATGCGCCGAGAGGAAAATTGTAGGTAATTTCGTGGAACTCAATGAAGCCGATATCCTTGCGATATTAATGCTGGCAAGATAAACAGGCAAGATAAACATTGTAAGATTTTTTTATTTTATTTATCGGCTATTTTTCTGTCTCCCGGACCTCTTTCAGCCAGGGGGAAGCTAAAGAGAAGAACAATAGCAAACATAATAAGAATCAGCTCGTATTTTACAAGAGCCTCAATTCCAATGATGTCTGCTGCTTTTCCTAAAAAAATCATTGTCATACCGGCAAATCCCGGACCTAATCCCAAGATCAGGGAAGATGCCAGACTCATATTTCCCGGCATAAGATCCTGGGTCATTCTAATACATACCGGCGCAATTGAAACCAAAAATAATCCCCCTGAAACGAAGAGTATTATGGAGATAAGGCCGGAGGTTTTAAAAGTGAAGAAGAAAAACGGTATGGCCAGAGTAAGGCCAACCTGTATAATAAAGTTGCCTTTTTTATGGCGGTCGAAGATAAAGCCGGAGAGAAGACCTCCTGCTGCGCCAAGCATTCCAAAAAAGAGCAATATTACCCCAATATTTATAAGGCTAATATTTGCTGCTGTATAATATAAGGGCATAAAAGTCACAAGAGTGATCCACATAATATGTAAAGAATAGGTGGCAAGCATAATTAAAAACAAGCGATACCACTTTTGCTTATTTACCCTTTTTATTCTTGAAAAAAGATTTCTATTGTCTCCGGTATTTTTTTCCTGTGTATGGGGAATTAATTTAAAAAGGATAATCACCGTAATTAATCCGGGAATCATGGCAAGGGGAGTAAATCTTATATCAAGTTTTTCGATCACTAAGATTATTAAAAGTGCACCAAGTGAATTTCCGAAAATTCCTCCAAAACTAATAATAGAACTTCCAAGTCCTTTTTTATTGCCGCCAAAATGTCCGGCGATAGCGGCACTTGCAGGATGATAAGCCGCAACTCCCAGATTGCCAAGAAATAAAAAAGCCAGTAAGAAGAAATAATTGGGAATTATTCCAATCAGACTTAAAAATACAGAAGTTAAAAGCGGACCGGTGATTATATAATATTTAATGCCCTGGCGATCCGAGAGGTACCCGAAAATAGGAGAGAAAAGACTTTTTGCAATTACACTGGTAGCGGTAAGGAGCCCAACCTCAAAAAGAGATAGGCCAAACTTTAAAGTAAGAACCGGTATAAGACCTATAATGAAACTCTGGTATATATCTGTAATAAAATGACTTCCCGCAGAAAGATAAATCTGCAATATATTGAATTGGCTGCTCTTTTTATTCATTTTTCTACCTGATTGTATATTTCTAAAATCTCAATTCGCTACCTGTACCTTGATCTTACCATCGGGAACAGGAATAAAAGCAGGGAGGCCAGTATCGGTATTATTAAAACACAATTTATGGTTCTTATCATTCCTATTTGATCAGCAATTTTACCTATGAGGATAACTGCAGCTGCCGCGATCCCTCCACTTGCCCCCATGACCATTGAAGAGGCAAGACTTACATTACCGGGAAAGATATCCTGCACCACTCTGATACATAAAGGAAGGGTTGAAGCTGCAAAAAAACCTCCCAGTATAAATAAAATTATTGATATATTCAGGGGTACCATAAACATTAAATAAAAAAGCGGAACAGATAAGATTAATCCGGCCTGAATTACTGCTGTTCTTTTTCTTATCCTGTCCGAATAATAACCGGCAAAAAGACCGCCGATACCTCCAAATAAAATAAACGCCAGGACTATATATCCGAAGTTTATAAGCTTTACTCCCTGTTCAGTGAAATACAAAGGCATAAAAGTGAGCATGGATAGAATTGTCAAATCCCTTGAAAAAGAAGTAAATATTATCAGCAGGAGCAGGCCCAATTTTTCTTTTTTTAATTTTTTAATAAAACCTGCTTCAAACTTCCTGGTTCCACTCAGGAGAATCAATGGGTTGGATTTCATAATGACCAGAGCCATGATGATTCCCGGGATTGCAGCAAGAGGGGTAAATCTAAGGCCAAGTTTATTTATGATCAAAATAATAAATAATGAACCCACCGAAAAACCAATAGTGCCCCCGAAAGATATGATGGAATTCAGAAAACCTTTTCTGCTTCCGCCTACATGGCTGGCAGCGGCCGCAGTAGGCGGATGGATTGCCGCAACTCCCAGATTTCCCAGGAATAAAAATACCAGAATTAACCAGTAGCCCGACAATGTTCCCATGATACTAATAAATATAGCGGCAACTACCGGTCCCGCAATTAAAAAATATCTTACACCATATTTATCGGAAAAGTATCCGAATAAAGGCTGGGTCAGACTATTGGAAATAAAATTTACCGCAGTCAGTATGCTTACCAGAAAAAGGGAAAGTTCCAGTTTTGCTGTCAGTATCGGAATAAGACCCACTATAAAACTGCTATAAGTATCAGTTACCATATGGGTACTGAAACTTAAAAAAATTTTGGTTTTGTTGACCGACCTGTTTAATCTAATCATTTAAATAACAATGCATGGATAAGATTTTGTCTTGCGAATTCCTGAAATAAAAATTCTACACCTTTAAATTAAATGTTCAATAATTATTTTCCCGTTAAATTGTGCATTAGCCAGTTTTAATTTTTGGATTAATTTTATATAATCAGATTGGCCGTGCTAGGTGGGGAGCCAGCGGTGCCCTGTAACTCACAATCCGCTATAGTGAGGCTGATCAACAGATACGAGGCTTATGGTAGTGAGGTTCAGCGCTCGTGTAAGTGGCGTTGAAGGTTGGGTCTTGTGCGGCGGAAAGTTACAAACCCCGTCAGATCCGAAAGGAAGCAGCGGTAAGTAATATTCTCCGGGTGCCACAGGGAAGCCTGGCTGGAGTCAACTGCATGAGTTGCACTTGTTATTATAAGTCGAAATCTGGGGCACGGTCATTTGTTATTATTTATTATTATCCGGATAATTAGATAACTATAATATCATGAATTATATTTCATTTTATAGAAAGTGGAGACCTCAGAACTTCGATGAGATAATCGGCCAGGAATATAATATCAGAACCATCAGAAATGCCATATCCAATAATAGATTATCACACTCCTATATATTCTGTGGTCCCAGGGGCACGGGTAAGACATCCACTGCACGTATTCTTGCAAAGGCTCTGAATTGTAAGAAGGGTATAACACAAGATCCATGCAATAAATGTGAAAACTGCATAAGCATATCCAACGGGTCCAGTGTGGATGTGATAGAAATTGATGCAGCCTCTAACCGGGGCATAAATGAGATAAGGGAACTCAGAGAAAAAGTAAAGTATCTGCCCAACATCTTAAGAAAAAAAGTTTATATTATCGATGAGATCCACATGCTTACCACGGAAGCCTTCAATGCATTGCTTAAGGTTCTGGAGGAACCCCCGGAACATGTAATATTTATAATGGCCACCACTGAACCAAATAAAGTCATTCCAACTATTCTATCAAGATGCCAGAGGTTTGATTTCTTTCCCATACCAATGGATAAAATAAAGGAAAGACTGCAGAAAATCGCAAAGAAGGAAAAAATAACTGTGAGCGGTCCTGCTCTTGATTTGATTTCGAAATATGCGGACGGCAGTTTGAGAGATGCCGATGGAATACTGGAACAGCTGGCAGCGTTTGGCGGGGATAAAATAGAGGTCGAAGCCGTGACCTCTCTTCTGGGAGTTATCGATCTGGAACTTCTTTTTGAGCTCACGGATATTTTAATCGAAAAGAATTTAACCGGCGGATTGCTTCTGGTAAATAAGATCATCGGAAGCAATCAAAATTTAAAAGTGTTTGTGGCCGGGTTCCTTGATCATCTGTATGATTTGTATGTAATCAGGAATTATGATGATCCTTTCGAGATTATAAGTCTGAGCGAGGATCATAAGGAAAGGTACCGGGATCAGGCAGGTAAATTGCAAAAAGAAGAAATAGAATTCTATATGGATCTTTTTACGGAACTGCTTAAGCAGGTAAAATGGGGAGAAGACTCAAAAGTTTTTTTCAAAACAGCGATAATCAAAGCTGTAAATTTTATAGTACTGGATAAAAAAGAAATAGAAAAAAAGACAAGAATCATTGAAGTACAGATAGAAGCTTTAAAAGATGAGATAGGCAGGATCAATTCGGCGCAGAAAAGAATGATTGAAAACTCCGAAGACCGGGGGACTAAAGCCGATACGGATAATTACGAGGAAGAAGAGGACGATTTTGATATTATAAATAGCCAGGAAATCAATAAAATGGTAAACGAGGTTGAAATTCAGGGTAAGTATGCCGGAGACAAGAAAAAAGCCGATAAATCCGTTCAGGAAGATCCCGGAACAGAGGGGAAAGAAGATATCGATCTTATTACCGGCAATATTGAGAAAATCTCTCAAAATATAAAAAACAAGAAAATTTCGGTTCATGCAATGTTTGCAGAAGCCATACCTGCCAGGATAGAAAATGGTATATTGTATTTCTCTCTTGATGAAAAAAAAGAGTGGCACAGGGATCATTTAAATAAAAATATCAATATAGAGTTAATATCAGGCGTGATAAAAGAAGTAACCGGCAAAAGTTATAGGATCAAATTCGAGCTTGGCAAAAAGAAGAATAAGGATAATAATCCGGAATATACGAAAAACGAAGATAAAGTTAAACCTCCCGGTAAAAATAAAGCCGAAGAGAAAGATGTATTTAATTATTTTGAAGAAAAATTTGATATAAAGGAAAAGGAGTAAAAATTGGGTTTTGATTATGGAAATATGATGAAACAGGCAAAGATCATGCAGAAAAGATTGCTGGAGATACAGAATGAATTAAAAGATATGGTATTTGAAGCTTCGGCAGGCGGGGGTGCGGTAAAAGTAAAAGTTAATGGCGAACAGGAGATTATTGAAGTAAAGATCAATAAGGAGATGGTATCCGCAGGCGATCTGGAGATGATCGAAGATATGGTAATGGTTGCTGCAAATGATGCCATAAAACAATCCAGAGATGAAGCCAAGAGTAAAATGTCGGGCCTTACGGGAGGGGTGAATATACCGGGATTATTTTGATAAATGTATATAAATTTCCCTGTATGTGTAAACGAACTTACATGAACTTGTTTTATAATTGAGTAGTTACAAACGATAGATGGCTCTATATATAAAAAGTGTAGAAAATTTAATAAATGAATTTAAAAAGCTTCCGGGAATAGGCCCCAAATCTGCAAAAAGAATCGTGTTCTTTTTACTTAAGCTCTCCCATGATGATATTGCAAAATTGTCAGGCAGTATTATCGAAATGAAGGAAAAAGTCAAATTTTGCAGCATTTGCTATGGTCTGACAGAAGATGATATTTGCCATATTTGCAGAGACGGGTCCAGGGATAGAAAAAAAATATGCATAGTGGAAGAAGCAAGCGATGTGGCGATTATTGAAAAAACCGGTGAGTACAGGGGACTGTACCATATTTTAGGTGGGCTGCTTTCTCCCATAGAAAATATCGGGCCTGATGAAATAAGGATCCCGGGGCTTTTAGAGCGGATAAGAGCCGATAATATCGAAGAAGTAATAGTTGCATTGAATCCAAATGTGGAGGGTGAAAGTACCGCAGGATATTTAAAAAAGATATTGCTGCCAATGGGCGTCAGGGTCACGAAACTGGCAAGCGGACTTCCGGTCGGAGGAGATCTGGAATATGCGGATGAAGTGACCATAGGAAGGGCAATTTGCGATAGAAGGGAACTATAATCTACCCGCACCGTGACCATTTGTCAGTGTTTCTTGCTTTGTTAAAAAAATAAATTAAATGTGTTATAATTCAATGATTTTGTGTAGATTCATTACCTTAAAATCTAATATAAAGGAGTAGATCGAATTATGAAAACCATGAAAACCATGGATGGAAATATGGCAGCGGCATATGTGGCATATGCCTTCACTGAAGTAGCAGCTATTTATCCCATCACACCTTCTTCCCCCATGGGTGAATACGTTGACGAATGGGCCGCTCATGGCAGAAAGAACATGTTTGGTCAGGTAGTCAGTGTAAGTGAACTTCAATCCGAAGGGGGTGCTTCAGGTGCCGTGCACGGCTCGCTTGCGGCGGGTTCGCTGACATCGACCTTTACTGCATCCCAGGGACTTCTTCTTATGATTCCCAATATGTATAAAATATCCGGAGAACTTTTACCCGGCGTATTTCATGTAAGCGCACGTGCCGTTGCCTCACATGCCCTCTCCATATTTGGCGACCATTCGGATGTAATGGCCGTGAGACAAACAGGATTTGGGCTGCTTGCTTCCGGCTCGGTGCAGGAAATCATGGATCTTGCCGGAGTGGCCCATCTGTGTGCGATTAAATCAAGGGTCCCTTTTCTGCAATTCTTTGATGGTTTCAGAACCTCTCATGAAGTTCAAAAGATCGAAGTTATAGAGTATGAGGATTTTAAGAAACTGCTTGACGGGGTTGCGTTAAAGCAGTTCAGACAGAGAGCATTAAATCCGGAACATCCGGTTACAAGGGGCACGGCGCAGAATCCCGATATATTTTTCCAGGCAAGAGAATCATCGAATAGATTTTATAATAACGTCCCGGAAATAGTTGTGGAGTATATGGATAAGATCAGCAAACTCACCGGAAGGGAGTATAAACCGTTTAATTATACAGGAGCAAAAGATGCAGAATATGTGATTATAGCTATGGGATCGGTTACGGATACAATTGATGAAACTGTCCAGTATCTTAATAAACTGGGTGAAAAGGTAGGAGTTGTCAAGGTCCACCTTTACAGGCCTTTTTCAAATGAGTTTTTCCTCCAGTCCATACCGGATACTGTTAAAAAAATCGCGGTTCTGGACAGGACCAAAGAACCTGGTGCAGCCGGGGAACCCCTGTATCTGGACGTAAAGAATGCATTTTTTGAAGCAGGGAAAAAGCCGCTTATCGTCGGCGGAAGATACGGACTTGGTTCCAAGGATACCACACCGGGTCAGATAAAAGCAGTACTGGACAATTTAAAAACAGCAAATCCCAAAAACAGATTTACGATAGGTATAAATGATGATGTCACGCACTACTCTCTGGAGGTTAAAGAAGAGATTGAAACTGCTCCCGAAGGGACGATCAGATGTAAATTCTGGGGCCTGGGTTCCGATGGCACGGTAGGGGCAAATAAAAACGCCATTAAAATAATCGGGGACAAAACAGGTCTTTATGCCCAGGGGTATTTTGCTTATGATTCCAAAAAATCCGGCGGGACTACTATCTCCCACCTGAGATTCGGAAAGAATCCTATAAAATCTTCCTATCTTATCACAGATGCGGACTTTGTAGCCTGTCATAATCAGGCTTATGTGGGCCAATATGATTTGCTTAAGGGGTTAAAGGAAAACGGAACCTTCCTTCTTAATTGCCAGTGGGGCGTCGAAGAACTTGAAGAGAAACTTCCGGCAGATATGAAAAAATATCTGGCTGTCCGTAATATAAATTTTTACATTATCGATGCCACCAGCATCGCAGCAAAAATAGGGCTGGGAGGCAGGATAAATATGATCATGCAGGCCGCCTTCTTTAAGCTCGCAAAAGTCATACCCATAGATGATGCTATCAAATATATGAAAGAAGCCATAGAGGAGACTTATGGGGCAAAAGGAGAAAAGATTGTCCGGATGAATTATCAGGCAGTAGACAGAGGCATAGAATCACTGAAGAAAGTAGAGATTCCGGAAAGATGGAAAGATGCCGTTGAAACTAAGGATATAAAGAAAGCTCAGGAACCGGATTTCATAGAAAATATTTTAAGAGTTATGAACCGGCAGGAAGGCGACAGTATTCCGGTAAGTGCATTCACAGGGGTCGAGGACGGGACATTTCCTATGGGAACGGCAGCATACGAGAAAAGGGGTATAGCGGTAAATGTTCCGCAGTGGCTGAAAGAAAATTGCATACAATGTAATCAGTGCTCCTATATTTGCCCTCATGCGGTCATAAGACCTTTCCTGCTTACGGATGATGAAATGAAGAATGCTCCTGAGAAATTCGGGACAATAAAAGCAAAAGGAAAAGGTCTGGATCCGTTTGCGTTCAGGATCCAGGTAAGCGTACTTGATTGTACCGGATGCGGAAATTGTGCAAATATCTGTCCCGCAAAGGAAAAGGCTCTGGTAATGAAACCACTGGATTCGCAGAAGGAACAGATCGAAAACTGGGATTTCGCTTCCAGGATTCCGGTCAAAGAAGATGTCGTCCCCGCAGATACGGTCAAGGGCAGCCAATTCAGGAAGCCATTATTCGAGTTTTCCGGGGCATGCGGCGGATGCGGAGAAACTCCTTATCCAAAGCTGGTCACACAGCTTTTTGGGGACAGAATGCTTATCGCCAATGCCACAGGATGTTCATCTATCTGGGGTGGTTCGGCTCCTTCTACTCCGTATACGGTTAATTCAAAGGGTAAAGGCCCGGCCTGGGCAAATTCTCTTTTTGAAGATAATGCCGAGTACGGTTACGGTATGGTTCTTGCTGTAAAGCAGATGAGAAATAAAATCGAAGAGCATATGAAGCAACTATCCGGTATGGATATAGATCCTGCCATGAAGGAAGCGGCGCTTGAATGGGTAAGCGGAAAAGAAGATCTGGAATTAAACAGGCAGTCCACCGCAAAAATTCTAAAATTATTCGAAAAGGATCCGGGAGATAAGAAAGCCAATGATCTTAAGGATAAAATACTGGAACTTAAAGATTACCTTATTAAAAAGTCTATATGGACATTTGGCGGTGATGGATGGGCGTATGATATAGGATATGGCGGTCTCGATCATGTGCTGGCATCAGGAGAAAACATAAATGTACTTGTGTTCGATACCGAAGTATATTCCAATACGGGAGGTCAGTCCTCGAAGGCAACTCCACTCGGAGCGGTTGCAAAATTTGCTGCTTCAGGTAAAAAAATCAAGAAAAAGGACCTGGGCCTTATGGCAATAACCTACGGTTATGTTTATGTGGCCCAGATTGCGATGGGCGCAAGCTACAAACAGACACTTACGGCATTTCTTGAAGCGGAAAAATATAATGGCCCATCACTTATAATAGCATATTCGCCATGCATCAATCATGGGATTTATGCAGGAATGGGCTGTTCGATTGAACGGGAAAAGAAGGCAGTGGATGCAGGATACTGGCATCTGTATCGCTATAATCCTGGACTGAAGAAGGAAGGTATAAATCCGTTCATACTGGATTCGAAGGAACCCACTGAATCATTCAGGGAATTCCTGATGGGAGAAATAAGATATGCATCGCTTACCAAGACTTTTCCGGAGATAGCAAAAGACCTGTTTGGTAAAGCGGAAGAACAGGCCAAAGCCAAATATGAAAAGTACAGGGCTATGGCTGAAGAAAAGTAAAATAAGTTTAGATTCGGAATAGATTTAAATGAAGATTGACGGGTCAAAGATGAGGGGCAAAAGAAATATAATAATACTTAAGTTTGGCGGTACTTCTGTCGGGGATGCAGATAGAATAAAGAAGGTTGCCGATAAGATCATAAGCGCCAGCCTTGAGGCAAACAGGGTTGTAGCTGTAGTTTCAGCGATGGGAGATACTACTGACAAATTAGTCGATCTTGCAGGAGAAGTATCCTCCGGCCCATCAAGGCGGGAAATGGATATGCTCTTGTCGACAGGAGAGCGGGTATCAGGCGCCCTTCTGGCTATGGCAATTCAGGAAAAAGGTTATGACTGCATATCTCTTACAGGCGGACAGGCGGGGATCGTAACAGACGAAGGTTATTCAAATGCCAAAATCCTGTATATCAAAACCGATAGGATACTGAAAGAATTAAAAAAAGGCAGGATCGTTATTATAGCAGGTTTTCAGGGCATTAACCTGCGCGGTGATATAACGACACTTGGAAGAGGCGGTTCGGATACGACAGCAGTCGCAATCGCTTCGGCACTGAATGCAAAATACTGTGAGATATATACCGATGTGGAAGGAGTTTATTCAACTGATCCCAATGTAGTTTGCGGGGCAGTCAAACTTGATGCGATCTCGTACGATGAGATGCTGGAACTTGCCTCCTGCGGAGCGAAAGTCCTTCACCTGAGAGCAGTAGAATTTGCAAAGAAACATAATGTAGTGTTACATATCAGGTCAAGTTTTAATGATATCGAAGGGACATGGGTTATGGATAATTATAAAAAAGACAATAGAATGGAAAGGCCGGTTATAACCGGTGTGACTTATGATGTCGGAGAGGTAAAAGTATCCATTTTTGGCCTTGAAGACAAGCCGGGTATTGCTGCCGATCTTTTTGGAAGACTGGCAAAAGAAAATATCAATGTTGATCTGATCGTACAAAATGTCAGTGAAAAAAACTTTGCCGTTATCTCCTTTACTGTAAGGAATGAAAATGTGCCTCTGGCAGAGAAAGTCTTAAGTAAAATAGAAAATGTGAGGGTTGAAATAGATTCCGATATCGCCAAAGTTTCCATTATTGGTGCCGGAATGCAGACACACCCCGGCGTAGCTGCAAAAATGTTTAAAATCCTGGCGGAAAAAGAAATAAATATCGAAATGATCAGCACCTCTCCAATTAGAATTTCCTGCGTGATTAAAAGGGGAGAAATAAAGGAAGCCGTAAAGACGCTGCACAGCGGTTTTGGTCTGTCCAGGTAAAAAAGAGGGTAAAAGATATTTACAGGATCATTTGTTCTTTTTCTTTAATATGTCGATAGCTCTTAATCTTTCGGCCAGTTCTTTCTCGAATCCTCTGCCTGTGGGGTCATAGTATTTCTTTCCAAGAAGTTTATCCGGAAGATGTGTCTGATCAACAATCGCATTGCTGAAATTATGGGCGTATTTATACCCCCTGCCATATCCCAGGTCCTTCATAAGATTGGTAGGGGCATTTCTTATATGATAGGGAACCGGAAGGGATCCGAACTCGTTCACATCCGATTTCACCCTGCTGTAAGTTCTATAAAGAGAATTGCTTTTTGGAGCCAGCGCCAGATAAATCACCGCTTCTATTATGGCAAGATATCCTTCAGGGGGTCCTATGAATTCAAAACTGTTCTTGGCTGAAATTGTCACCTGCAGTGCAGCCGGATCCGCAAGCCCTACATCTTCCGAGGCGAATCTGACTATTCTTCTTATGATATACAGCGGATCTTCCCCGCCTTCGATCATCCTTACTGTCCAGTAAACCGCACCATCGGGGTCACTGTCCCTCAGGCTTTTATGAAGGGCCGAAATAAGATTGTAATGTTCCTCGCCGTTTTTATCATAGAGCAGTGCCTTT
The DNA here is from genome assembly GCA_028717265.1 of Actinomycetota bacterium. Taxonomy (GTDB): domain Bacteria; phylum Actinomycetota; class Humimicrobiia; order Humimicrobiales; family Humimicrobiaceae; genus Hydromicrobium. The sequence goes on along the minus strand of JAQUOE010000037.1, from coordinate 1,908 downwards.
TTCTGTATTACGTTTTCGATTAATGGAGTAGTTATTTCCATGACCTTCTTGCTTTTTTCCATTGAAAAAGTATTTACAGCAAGCTCGAGTATATTGTAGGCGATTCTCGAATCACCGTCGGATGACCTGGCCATAAAGTCAATTGTATCCTCGCTTATTTTTATATCGTATTTTCCCAATCCTCTTTCTTTATCGCCCAGGGACCTCTTTAAAAGTATTTTTATATTTTCATCCGAAAGTTTATAGAGCAAAAAAATCCTGGTTCTTGAAAGGAGTGCGGAAATTACCTCAAAAGATGGATTTTCGGTTGTGGCTCCTATTAAGATTATAGTGCCATCCTCAACAAAGGGAAGGAATGCATCCTGCTGTGCCTTATTAAAACGGTGAATTTCATCTATAAATAATATGGTTTTTATATTATTTTCTTTCTTATTATACTTTGCGACTTCCATTATCTCTTTTATCTGTTTTATTCCCGAAGTCACCGCTGAAAAGGATATGAATCTGCTTTTGGTTCTCTCAGCAATAATTTTTGCAAGGGTTGTTTTTCCTGACCCGGGAGGACCCCAGAATATTATTGAATAAAGCCTGTCGTTTTCGATGATCTCTCTTAAAACTTTACCCTTTCCCACAAGATGCTCCTGTCCGACAAATTCATCAAGAGCATGGGGCCTCATTCTATCGGCAAGTGGCACGCCGGATTTATCGGACCTGAGAGTGATCCTGGATTTTTCAAATAAAGTCATATTTTGTTCTTTATCTTCTATTATGTTTTAACCTTCGATTAATTTTATGTATAAATGTCTGTTTCTGGGACCATCATATTCACAAAAATATATTCCCTGCCAGGTTCCAAGAACCAATCTGCTTCCTTCGATAATCACATTCAAGGACGATCCTACCAGTGTGGATTTTATATGAGAATCGGAATTTCCTTCAAGATGGGAATAATTTTGTCCGGCAGGTATGAGTTTGCTTAATCCGTTGTTTATATCCATCCGTACCGTATAATCGGCATTTTCATTTATCGTAATCCCGGCTGTCGTATGAGGAACAAAAAGGCAGCACAGGCCGCTTTCCACATCATGTTTTTTAATAAAAGCGGTGATCCTTTCCGTAATATCTATCATTTCTATCCGTTTCGAGGTTTTAACGGCAAGAGTCTCAAACATTATCTTTCCTTTCCAATATATCTTTCTCCAATAAACTTACCATCCGATCAGTATTTTTTTCCAATCTTATCATTCTCTGATAACTTGTGATTTATAGAAATTATAGTTAAAAAATAAGTTTTTATAAAGCCGACCTGCTGCTATTTTTAAATCAATACTGATTGACATATATTTAATAATTCTATTAAATGATATCGGAATGGAAGAATCTCTGCCGGTTCAATATTAATTATCATAATGGATCAAAGGAAAATAATGCCGTTAAAAAAATATAAAGTGGTGGGTCTGGGACATGCTGTTGTCGATGTGCTTGCCAATGTAGAAGATGATTTTCTCCCAAAATATGATCTTAAAAAAGGAATGATGAAAATTGTGGATGAGTCCGAAATAAAGGGACTTCGCAGCTGTGTTGACATAATAAAGGAAGTCTCCGGAGGTTCGGCTGCAAATACGATTGCTGCACTATCATCTCTCGGCCATCCGGTAGCTTTTATCGGCAAAGTAAGAGACGATATGCTCGGAAGGGCTTTCGAAAAAGGTCTTGAGGAAATCGGAGTGAATTACTTCACGCTTAAAGCGGTAAGCGGAAAATCGACAGCATGCTGCGTGGTCCTCACTACTCCCGATGCGCACAGAACCATGAATACTTATCTGGGTATAGCGGGATTACTTACCCCTGAAGATATAGATGAAAAAGTTATTTCAGAATCGGAAATAATATATCTGGAAGGGTATC
>JAQUOE010000036.1 GCA_028717265.1 Actinomycetota bacterium | reverse complement strand
GGCAACAAGCCCGTTGTTGGTGAAGAGCCCCTGATTCTGGTAGCGGGGATAGGATTTGAACCTATGACCTTCGGGTTATGAGCCCGACGAGCTACCAGGCTGCTCCACCCCGCGTCCGAGCAATATTATGAAGTCTCCGACTGATTTTCTTAACCGCAAAAGTCTATTATAACGATTTTTGTTTTTTTTTCAAACATTATTAACTTTCAGACCCACTGATATGGGTCGCAGGGTGATGATTAGAAAAATCCTGTTATATATTTGATAAAAATTCCTATATTGGAAATTACCAGTGCAATTAATGTGGCCGGTACCGCAAGTTTGAGCCACTTCTTCCATCCTATCGATTGACCTCTTTTTTCCATTACGGTATATGCTACGACATTCGCCGAAGCTCCGATGGGAGTAAAATTACCACCTATATCCAGGCCCATAGAGGTCGCCCAGACCATTATTGATAATGCAGGCACGCCTACAAATTTTACAATATTCTGCAGTATATACGACATGGAAAGGGCAAGCGGCACATTATCGATGACTCCACTGCTAAGACCCGAACCCCAGAGCAGTGTACTTAATAGTCCCATATGGTTATCCTTGAAAAGAGTGGTAATATAACCTGCAGCTATTTCTATTACTCCCGTATATTCCAATGCACCTACTACCATAAATAATCCCATGAAGAACAATAATACTTCATAATTTACCTTCAACAGGATTTTCTCCGATCTCTTGCCCAGAACAACCAGCATAAAAAAAGCAGGTATCATAGCAGCAAGAGGAACCTTAAGCGGGATATGCAGATATTCCTCTATATAAGGGTGGGTAATTAAAAGGAAAATCGCTGTCCCGAAAGCAGCCAGGGCTACTTTAAGCTGTTTTCTGTCCTCGATCGCTTCGGTCGGATCCATCTCTTTTAATTCCTCTTTCGGTATTTCCCCGGTAGAAACAAACGATTTACGGCTCACCATATAACAGTATAGAAGAGCAGTTGCCCCGGCGAGTATAGAAATAGGTGCATTATGCACCAAAAAATCATTAAAGTAAAAACCAAGTTTAAGACCCAGGATTACATTAGGCGGATCACCGACCATTGTCGAAGATCCTCCTATATTGGCCATGACCACCTCGGTGATTATTATTGTAGCTGCATTTATTTTCAGAATTTTACAAATTTCATAGGTTAGAGTTGCAAAAAAAAGCATCACGGTAACGCTATCCATGAAGGCTGAAAGGATTGCCGTTATAATAGGGAAAAAAATAAAAATCTTCCGGGGAGAATAATTTAACCATCTGGCAAGTATCAAAGCTAAAAATGTAAAAAAACCTGCATCTGATAAAGCTGCAACTATGATAAACATACCAAATAACAGCCCTATGGTTTCCCAGTCAATGAATCCTACGGCATCATTTACACCAAAAACACCAAAGAGGATCAAAAGTAAAGCACCGACAAATGCAACTACTGTTCTATTTACCTTCTCTGTAGCAATAGCTACGTATGTCAGTATAAAAATTATTATAGCAATTAAAGCCGGATTCAATTTTTTCCCCTTATTTCAATCTCTTTTTAAATAAAAGTCAGTAAAATCCTACCACCTTGATTTTAAAAAAACAAACACCGGTATTCATACCTCGATAATCATAATACGGTCCCTCTGATTGTGATCTTTCTCTATCCCGATTGTCTTTGGACCGATGATATCTTCAGACATTTTTCTTAAAGATGTACTTTTCCCGGGATCGGTTTCAAATAAAATATAACAAAACTCTGGGGACAGGTATGGCTTTATCTTTAAAAGGATCTTTTCGTATATCTCGAAACCGGTCTCACCGGCCAGGAGAGCAGATTTTGGTTCATATTCTTTTATTTCCCGGGGCAAGTTTTTATAATCTTCTTCTGAAATATAAGGAGGATTTGAAACTATAATGTTGAATTTCTTTTCGAAACACTTAAAAAAATCGGAGTCCGTTTCCGGTACCAGGTCACATTCGATAAATTCCAATTTTTCAAATTTGGAACTATCAAGAATATCTCTGGCATTCTTTTCCGCTATTTCCAGCACACCGGCATTGTTATCAGTTGCAATAACCTGCCAGGGTATATCCGGTATTCCTAATTCACCGGAAATCTCATAAGCAATGCTTATAGAAATGGCACCACTTCCGGTACCAATTTCTAAAATATTTATTTTCCCCATTGCCGGATTATCTTTTAAGAGCTGGAACACCTTATCTATGATAAGTTCGGTTTCTGGCCTGGGTATCAACACTCCCGTATCCACATATAGTTTTATTTTCCTGAAATATGCTTCTTTTAAGATATATTGAATGGGAACATGCTGCAGCCTTTTAAGTATATACTTTTTATATAAAGCAAGTTCCTGTTTGTTGAGAACCCGGTTATAATTTAAATATAAGTTTATTCTGGTAAGTTTAAGAACTGAACTGAGAAGCAGCTCTGCAGACAACCTTGGGTGAGGAATCTCTTTATTTTTAAAATAATTTATAGCCCAGTCTAAAATACTTTTTACGTTCCATATTTGCAAGTGACCTAGGCCCCTATCTTTTCCATTTTCTTTTCATTATCGGCGCTTTTCAAAGAATCTGCCAGTTGATCAAGATCGCCTTCCAGTATTTCATCAAGTTTATACAGGGTAAGATTTATCCGGTGGTCGGTCACCCTGCCCTGAGGATAATTATAGGTCCTTATCCTTTCGCTTCTATCCCCTGTTCCTATCTGAAGTCTTCTTTTTTCGGTTTGTTCGTTCATCTGTTTCTCTTCTTCGGCTTCTTTGAGTCTTGCTCTTAAAATCTTTAAAGCTTTTTCTTTATTTTGCAACTGCGATTTTTCATCCTGACATGTTACTACCATACCGGTAGGAACATGGGTTATCCTGACTGCCGAATCCGTAGTGTTTACCGATTGTCCTCCGGGTCCACTGGAACGAAAGACATCTACCCTCAGATCATTTGGGTCTATTTTAATATCCACTTCTTCGGCCTGTGGAAGCACGGCCACAGTAGCCGTTGAAGTATGTATTCTCCCCTGGGATTCAGTAGCCGGAACTCTCTGGACTCTGTGCACTCCGGATTCATACTTCATAGTTCCGTATGCTCCTTCTCCTTCAATCTCGAATATAATTTCTTTGAATCCTCCGATACCCAGACCGCTGGAACTCAAGACAGAATACTTCCATTTTCGGCTCTCTGCATATCTTGAATATAATCTATAAAGGACTTCCGCAAATAATGCCGCTTCATCCCCCCCCGCACCTGCTCTTATTTCAATTATGACATTCTTTTTATCGTTGGGATCTCTGGGGGTCAGAAGCGATTTTATTTTTTTTTCAAGTTTTTGCTTTTTATCAATGTTTTCCTTAAGTTCATCCCTGAGAAAAGCCTTCATGTCCTCTTCCTTCTCGGCCTTAAGCATTTCTTCTGCCTCGTTGATAGAAGAAAGAACTTCCCTGTATTTGATTGCAATGTTTACGATTTCTTCAATCTCAGCTATCTTTTTCCCATATTCTCTCAGTTTTTCCGGATTATTAGAGATATCGGGATTTGAAAGCTTTTCGGAAAATTTTTTGTAGTTGTCCTCGTATAATTTTAATTTATCCAGTATTGCTGACATATTAACCAGATTCTAACGTTTTTTCGGCTTCCATGACTTTTTTAAATGAACTTATCGCCACTTCTATTTGATCGATATCAGGTTCTCTCGTAGTGATTTTTTGCAGTAAGAGACCGGGGTAAAAAAGTATATTGACTATCCTGTACTTGCTGAATTTACCAGCAAGCCTTATAAATTCATATGAAATACCGGCAATCACGGGTATTAAAAGTATCCTTGAAATAATCCGCCATATTACTGTCTGTTTACCTAAAAATGCAAATACAAATATGGCCACAATCATTACAATAAATAAAAAACTTGTTCCGCACCTTACATGTTTGGTACTGTACTTTTTGACATTTTCAGACTTCAATTCTTCATTATTTTCGTAAGCCTGAATGGTTTTATGTTCCGCACCATGATATTGAAAAACTCTTTTTATATCCCTTAGCTGCGACACTGCAACAATATATACCAGAAAGAATACAATCCTGATAAGTCCCTCCAGAATATTATAGACTATTACATTGGAAATATATCCGGAAAATGTCCGTCCTAATACCGTGGGAAGTACAAAAAAAACACCTACTGCAAATACCACTGCGATTATTATTGATATGGTCATTTCTTTTTTGGAGAATTTTATCTCGGATCCCGTCGCTTCATTAACCGAAAAACTTATAGCTTTAAAACCCAGAGTCATGCTTTCGATAAGGGACATTATTCCCCGAATAAAAACAAATCCCAGTACTTTATATTTACGGGTCAGAGAATTATCTTTAAAAAGCATTGTCGAGATCGTCCTATCAGGCCTTCTGACCGCAATGGCCCAGAAGTGCTTGCTGCGCATCATGACACCTTCGATTACCGCCTGTCCCCCTATCGGATATTTCTTATCGTCTTCAGACATTAAAATCACTCGCTTCGGGAGGATTCTCGCACTTGAATTTGCCTTCCTGACAGGATCCTCTCAAACAATTAGGACCGGCTTTTTCAAAAATCAATGGAGCGACTTTTTTTACCAGCTTCAACATTTTCGTCGCCAGTTCCCTGATTTCCCATTGTGCCCTGTTGCAGCATCTAACAGTAAAGAAATGCAGAAGCTCTCTGCCGTTCATCGTTACGATTATTTTTGTCTCCGATGCGTTGGGTAGTATATATCTCGCATCTTCGGCTTCGATCCCGCTTTCCAGTAATTCTTTATAGAGACTGTGTATATTTGAGATCAGTCCTTCGAATTTCTTTTTGGAATCCTGATCCTTCTCAATGGAAGGAGGAGTAATATATTCAAAGTTTTCCTTGAATTTTACATATCTTTGAGACTGCTGGTTATATGAAGCAATCCTGTGCCTTACAAGCTGGTGGGTCAAAGCTCTTGACACACCTTCAACGGCAAAAGTAAAACTTATATGTTCCGTAGTGCTGAGATGACCACTTTTAATTACAAATCTTACTAATTTCCGGACACTCTCGTCGCCAAGTTCATTCATGAGATCATCGACACCTACAGGTGAATAACACAATCTGGCAGCCACTGCTACAGTTTTTTCCGGTTCCTGGGTGTATTTGATTAAATTCACCTTCATACCAAGTATCTTTCTTTATTTTTTGGATTTTACGAGTCTCTTTTTAAATCTCTCAACTCTTCCGCCGGAATCAACCAGCTTTTGCCTGCCGGTATAAAAAGGGTGACAATTGGAGCATATTTCAACTCTTATCTCTTTTTTAGTTGATCTGGTCTTAAAAGTATTCCCGCAGGAACAGGTAACCGTACAATCAAAATATTCCGGATGTATACCTTTTTTCATATTACTTAAATCCTTACTATTATTATTTGCTATCCTTTATCTTAAATATTTCAAATGCTAAATATTAGCATAAATATCTCAGCCAGTAAACACAGCTTTACAAAATTATAGTATTAAGAATCCTTGAAAATTCATATAAAACATGTGATTGGATTTATATCTATTAATCCTGCCACGGCTTATAATTTCTTTTCCTTATTAAAAGTTGCATTAATAGCCTTAAGAAAATCATCATTTGATTTCGTATTTCTTATATAATCTATTAATTGTTCGAGTGCTACTTCGGGTTCCTTTTCATATATTAATCTTCGAAGTTTCCAGACCGTTCTGGCTTCATCTTTATCCATTAATAATTCTTCTTTTCTGGTCCCGGATCTGGTTATATCGATTGCCGGGAAAATTCTTTTATCTGCCAGTTTTCGGTCCAGATTGATTTCCATATTGCCCGTACCTTTGAATTCCTCGAATATCACATCGTCCATCCTGCTGCCTGTTTCGATCAATGCGGTAGCCAGTATCGTAAGGCTTCCGCCATTTTCTATATTTCTTGCTGCTCCAAAAAACCTTTTCGGAGGGAACAGTGCAGAAGAATCAACTCCGCCCGATAGGACCCTTCCGCTTGCGGGTATTGACAGATTATATGCTCTCGCGAGTCTTGTTATACTATCCAGGAGTATTAACACATCTTTACCATGTTCGACCAGTCTTTTTGCCCTCTGGAGTACGAGTTCGGCAACCTGAATATGGTTATCGGAAGGTTGATCGAATGTCGAACTAATTACCTCTCCCTTTACTGACCTTTCCATATCTGTTACTTCTTCGGGTCTTTCGTCGATCAGCAAAACTATGATATTCACTTCGGGATTATTGGTGGAAATGCTGTTGGCAAGATCCTTTAATATAGTTGTCTTACCTGCTTTAGGGGGAGACACGATAAGGCCTCTCTGCCCTTTTCCGATGGGTGCAATTAAATCTATTATCCTCGGACTTATATTATCCGATTCACTGGTCTCAAGTCTTAATCTGTCCAGAGGATATACCGGAGTCAATTTTTCAAATGGTATCCTGCTCCTTATAAACTCCGGGTCCTCTCCGTTTACTTTTTCTATTCTGAGTAACGCATTATATTTTTCACTTTCCTTTGGCGGCCGGACCTGACCATAAACTTCATCTCCCTGTCTCAAACGAAATCTTCTTATCTGAGATTGAGAAACGTATATATCATGAGAGCCCGCCAGATACCCGCTCGTTCTCAGAAAACCATAGCCATCAGCAAGTATATCGAGTATTCCTTTCATTCTTTCCTTATATAAATCGAATTCCGGTTTTTTCTCGATCTCTCTCTTTCTCTCACCCTTTTCTTCGGTTATCATTTCTTCTTCCAGGATCTCTTCTTCTCCGGATCCTTCCTTTTTCTCTTCTGTGAGCTGAGCACCTCCCCCGGTTATAGTCCCGCTTTTCAATGACGATTCCATACCGTTATTGGATACTTCCTCCAATATCCTGTCTATGAGTTCGTCTCTTTTTAACTTAGAAATTCCCTGAATGTTTAATTGCCTGGCAATAATTCTCAAGTCAGATAAAACCTTCTTATCCAGAAATTCCCTGTTTAATTCTTCTAATTCAGCCATTAATAAATGCTCCTTTCATACTTAGGGCCTATTTAATCCAATTTTCGTTAACTCTCATAATTGTTTTTTATTTATTCAAAAGACCCTGGATGATTTATGTATCATAATAGATTACGTTTGAACCGTTTTTTAAGGTCATTGAAACTTACTATTGATTTCTTAAAACTTTCAAGTATATTTTAAAAAAGGATTTTTGATATACGTTAGGTCAATAGACTGCTTTTACAAATATACGTTTATAAACTAATATCTTTTGAAATCAAAGACATGATTGTTTTGGAGAACTCCTACTACTAATGTCGTTATTAATACAAATGAAATTATCCTATATAATATATAGACTAAATAGGAAAAAATCAAGTAGAAATTCTTAGTATGCAGGAATACTCTTTATTCCCTGGCAGAATTAAAAGGTTAACTTATATTAATTCTTTATAATGGTGGAAGGATTTGAGGTGTTCTGGCCTTCCACCATTAATCAAATCATTCCATTATATTTTTGGAAGTTTTTCCAGTGATTCTTTTATCTTTTCCGTAGGGTATTCGTAATCCTGAAGATTCCCATCCAGGTAATTATCATATGCTCCAAGATCGAAATGTCCGTGTCCGCTGAAATTGAAGGCGATGACCTTCTCTTCTCCCGTTTCCTTACATTTCAAGGCCTCATCTATAGCTACCTTTATTGCATGTGCCGTCTCAGGAGCCGGGATGATCCCTTCTGTTCTGGCAAATGTAACAGCAGCTTCAAACACAGGATTCTGATGAAGTGCGATTGCTTCTATTATCTTCTCATCGTAAAGCAGACTTACCTGGGGTGCCATACCATGGTATCTGAGTCCTCCCGCATGGATTCCCGCAGGTATGAAATCATGACCCAGAGTATACATTTTTGCTATGGGACCCGTTTTTGCGGTATCACCATAATCATAAGCAAATGGACCCTTTGTCAATGATGGACAGGCGATGGGCTCTACAGCAATAATTCTGATTTTTTTACCGCTCATCTTGTCGGGTATAAACGGAAAAGCAAATCCGCCAAAATTACTCCCTCCTCCAACACAACCTATTAATATATCGGGATATTCATCCAGTTTTTCGAACTGCTTTTTCGTTTCAAGTCCAACAATCGATTGATGAAGAATCACATGATTCAGAACACTGCCGAGAGAGTATTTTGCATCTCCCCCACTTTTGACCGCATCTTCAACGGCCTCGCTTATGGCTATACCCAGACTTCCCGGAGAATTGGGATCCTGAGCCAGTATATTTTTTCCGGCATCCGTTAAATTTGAAGGGGAAGCATGAACGGCAGCCCCCCACAGCCTCATCATGCTTTTTCTATACGGTTTTTGATCATAGCTTACTCTGACCATATAAACCGTACAGCCCAGTCCAAAAATATTACAGGCCAATGAAAGTGCGCTTCCCCACTGTCCCGCACCGGTTTCGGTAGCCAGCCTTTTTACTCCTTCTTTCTTGTTATAATAGGCCTGAGCTATAGCGGTATTGGGTTTATGGCTTCCTGCCGGACTGACACTTTCATTCTTGAAATATATCCTGGCGGGTGTATCGAGATATTTTTCCAATCTTTCAGCCCTTACAAGAGGTGTCGGCCTCCACATTCTGTAGATATTTATAAGCTCTTCAGGAATTTCAATAAATCGATCCATGCTTACTTCCTGCATGATAAGTGACATCGGAAATAAAATAGAAAGATCTTCCGGTGTAAGAGGTTTGCAGGTCTGTGGATGTAAAGGCGGATCCAGAGGTTTTGGCAGATCAGGATTTATATTGTACCATTGCCTTGGCATTTCCTTTTCTGTGAGTATCGTTTTTTTATCTTTTTCATTTTGAGTCATTTATGTTCCCCTCTCTTTATTTTTATAATTTCCTGTGCCAACATTTCAGAGTTTCTTTATCTGTATTTTTCTTAACCTCGCCATAATAAAATTTTTATTTTCATCACCTTTCCTTTCCATAAACAAAAAACCTCTCCATCACTACATAATATTGTAGAGACGAGAGGTTGAATTCCCGCGGTACCACCCTACTTTGCTCCAAAATCAACATAGATATTGATTCCGGAACACACTTAAAATATTTCAGATACTTTTAAATACCCTATCCTCTGATAACGGAGGAAGCCGTTCTGACTTACTCTCTAATAAAAGATTTGAGCCAGACACCTCACAGACCCATTCAGACGCTGGCTTTGCAACCGCATTCTCACCCTCAGCGGTTCTCTGTATGCTGCCTTCAGCGCTTACTATCTCTGATCACAGGTTTTGTTAAAATATTTAGTTTTCAAATTAACTATTAAATATTAAGTTACGAATATTAGCATAATTCCATAATTTTGTCTAATTCTTAGAGTTATTTATTTTTTATAATAATAGGACTTCCTACTTCTTTTTCCAGAGTCATTTTATCAGAAACGAGTTGGCTTTTTACAAAATCAACTGCAAAGCTTTTCAGGTCCAGCCTTAATAGGGGGAAAAGGGGATCATTTTTCTTCAGATAAAATCCATTATTTATAAGAAATTTAAAAGGAATAAGCGGACTGTTCCAATACTCATCTTCATCCATATCATCACTTTGTCTTTTACCTATTGATTCTATTGATTTTCCTTTTTCTTTTATCAATTCTTTTTCTATCTCAACAAGCAGCCTTTTACCTACACCCATACCCCTGTACTCAGAAATGACATGGATACAGCCTAAAAAAGTACTGTCGGAATCAGGAGGATATATATTAAAACTCCTTATTCTTGGAAAAAGATAATAACCTCCCGCCAGTATAATTCCTGCGCACTTACCTCCAATAAAAGCAGCTTTAATTTTCCCTCCATATTCCCTGAAGGATATAATTTTTTTTCTATTATTTTTACTGGTGCATTTTTCAAATAACTTACCTTTAAGAAATCCCGTTAGTTCATTAATGCTTCTCACTGCAAACATACCTTTAAAAAAATTTTCGTTATTGCAATCGAACCAATAACCACAGTCCAAACATCTGAAGTCCAGTTTTTCAAGTTGTTTGTAAGAGAGATCTTTGATTATTAAATTTAAATCCATGATCGAAAAAGAAAAAATGATAAAACTTATACCTGGATAATTATAACACTATGAAGAATTGTTTAAACTTTCAAAATCTCTTTTGAATTTTTGGGGTTTTTAATATATATTACTTATTTACAAACAGTTCAGATCATCAATATACCTCCTGAACCGGTTATGAGTAAAAAAATTACATTCGATTACTGGAAACATCTATATTCGAATAGAACCGAATATATGTTTTCCTCTGAAATAAGGGATCTGCTTTCATTATCAGCAAGACCGGATATAATCTCTTTTTCCGGTGGCCTTCCGGAAGTGAAAGCTCTGAGCTTCCAAAGATTAGAGAGATATATCAAAAGAATCCTTAAAACCAATGGTGACATAAGCCTGCAATATGGCGAATCTGAAGGATATTATCCGCTTAAAACAAAATTAATAGAAGTAATGAAAATAGAGGGTCTGGATACAGTAGAAGAAGACATAATAACCACAACAGGCGGGCAGCAGGCACTGGATCTATTGGCCAAAATTTTTATTAACCCCGGCGATATTATCATAACGGAATCACCAGCATATACGGGAGCATTGAACTCATTTAGATCATATGAAGCAAAAATAATCGGCATACCGCAGGATCAAAATGGAATCGATACTTCTATCCTTGAGAAAAAATTAAAAGAGCTGGGCAATAAAAAAGCCAGAATAAAATTTATATATCTTGTACCCAATTTTTCCAATCCTTCCGGAGTGACTTTAAGTCTCCAGCGCAGAAAAAAGGTTCTGGAACTTGCCAAAAACTATAATATTATGATTCTTGAAGATAATCCTTACGGTATGCTTCGGTATGAAGATAAACCTATACCCACTATTAAGGAACTTGACAGTAAAAGCGGTGGTCATAATGTTATTTATATAAGCACCCTGTCAAAGCTCTTTGCTCCGGGATTCAGAATAGGATGGATTGTTGCTCCTCATCCAATACTGGAAAATATAATACTGGGGATTCAATCAAGCATACTATGTGTAAGTACCTTTTCGCAAAGAATTGCTTACGAATATTTTTCGGACCCATCATGGAGAGATAATATTGATGAATTTATAAAAATATATGCAAAACGAAAAGATACCATGACCAGAGCCCTGAAAGAAAATTTTCCGGAAGGAACCAGCTGGTCAACTCCAAAAGGAGGCTTTTTCATCTGGTTAAAACTTCCTCATTATCTTAATACCAAAGAAATTTTAGCCGATGCTGTCAGAAATAATGTTGCTTATGTTCCCGGAAGCGCCTTTTATGCTGATGGTAAAGGAACCAATGAGGCAAGGTTAGCTTTTTGCACTGAAAATACCGAAAGAATTGAAAAGGGCATTAAAATTTTAGCAGATATAATAAAAGAGAAAATAAAACTATACAAAAGTTTTAAATAAAATATTTAAAAAAATATCAAATTAGTAAAAGAGTGATAAAAATGAAAAAAAATATTGCCGTACTTATGGGAGGAAGATCCCTTGAAAGAGAATTCTCAATAAAAAGCGGTCAGAGAATATCGAATGCTTTAAGAAAACTTGGTCATAATGTTATTAAGCTGGATATAAATGAATCTATAGTGGACAATTTGAATTCAGAAAAAATCGATCTTGCTTACATCGCACTTCACGGAAAAGACGGAGAGGACGGCACCATACAGGAAATTCTCGAAGTACTTAATATTCCTTATACGGGCCCGGGTGTTTATCCTAATGTCTTAAGTTTTGATAAGATAATCTCAAAACAAATATTTATGAGTCTCGGCATACCCACTCCGCCTTTTTATTTTTTAAATACAAGTTCATTCAGGGAACTTGGTTCGTCAAAGCTTCTGCCCTTCATAATAAAGAAAATAGGCCTTCCTATGGTGGTAAAACCATCCGCTCAGGGATCTGCTCTTGGAATAAGGATTGTAAATGAGAAAGAAAGTATACCCGAAGCCATAATTTCTGCTTTAAGCTACAGCAAAAAGGTAATATTGGAAAAATTTATAGATGGTGTGGAACTTGCAGTAAGTATTATCGGGAAAGAAAAACCAAGGATTCTCCCTGCTGTAGAGATAGTAACTAAAAAGAAATTTTTTGACTTCGAATCAAGATCCAAAACAGGAGAAACCGACTACTTCGTTCCGGCAAGAATCTCAGCTTCTTCTGATAAAAAAATGAAAGAAGTAGCCATGGTGGTACATAATGCGCTCAAATGCACCAAACTTTCAAGGGTAGACATTATCATGGATATAAAGGAAGAAATCCCTTATGTTCTCGAACTGAATACCTCTCCCGGTATGACAGATACCAGTCTTCTTCCAATGTCAGCGGAAGCAGCAGGTTTATCTTTTGAGGAACTTGTAGATGAGATAATAAAAATGTCTCTAAAAGATTGAACTTTTGACAGAAATAGCCCGTTTTGTTAGTATTTCTGGTTGTGTTTACAACATTTTGCCGCAATGTGTCCCTGTAGCTCAGAAGGATAGAGCACAGGATTCCTAATCCTGGTGTCGGCAGTTCGAATCTGCCCAGGGACACCATCTTAAATTGCCCGCTTTTTATGGCTTACCTATTATAAATTCCTGTATCGGTGTTTCATAATCATTATGGAATGTCTTTACAGTATACATACCATCAGGAAGGTTTGCTTCAAAGCGTGCTCTCCCTTTTTTCATATCTATAGAGAATGCCTCATTTCCTGCCAGGTCGAATATCTTTACCCAGTTATTGTTTGCATATTCCCACCGGAATATGAACTCGAAGTTATTATTCTCATTTACCCATACCTGCCAGCAGGTCATTTGATTTGTTCTGACAGGTATGTATACAGGTTCATCCAAGATTAAGATTGTATCTGTTGCAGCCAGGCTACCACCTCCACCCCCATCCTCATCGGGGCTGTCCATGGCTTCTTCGACTTCCTCTTCGGTAATCGGGCCGTTCCATATTTTGATCGAATACACCTTCCCGCCGGATGTCGCTTCGGCACTTGTCGCTATATCATCGAAGAAAAAACCGAATCTTGTTTTTCCTCCTACCACCATCGGATATGCCTGATTTGCAGGATCATCTACCTCAAGCTCCTTATAATAATGGCCATCAATTACAATATATGCGGTGAACTTTCCGGAAGCTCCATCCCTTGTGGCAATGACATCGATTATCTGATTATTCGATATCGGTGTGCTTCCGCCTCCGTAATTATAGAAATAAAGATTATTGCTTAGAAAATAAAAACCTGTATCGCTAGACATATTTTTATAATCTATGATCTTTTTCCATGAAGGGCCCGTCTGGCTGAATGCAAAACGGACACCAACCGAGTAATTTGAGCTGATCGAACTATTCACATCTACCCAGAAGCCGCCTCCTCTGGCAAGTGTAGATGTCCAGTACCAGTATGTAGTATCCCCACCGATACCTGCATCCGTTCCAAACCCGGAAGTAGCATTATTATGATTGAATCCATCGTTTCCTGTACCAAATGCAGTTAAGGTCGATCCTCCAAGGGAATCGGAAAGGTCGCCCTCAAACTTATAATATACAATAAGCGTAGAACTATCGGCACTGATCGAAGGGATATTACCTGTAAAAACCAGCGAAAAAGTTAAAATGAATAGAATTATCATCAGGGTAATTTTAAAATCATTTTTTAGAAGAATAGGTTTCAAATTTACTCCTTATATTTTTTAGAATTTATAATAAAAATATTATTTCTATCTATAAACGTAGAATTTTGATAATAAAAATCATTTTATAGACTATACAATAAAATAAAATGTTAAATTTAATTTCTTTTTTTAAATATTTATCATAGATAGGAAATAAATGATTATTTCCAGCTTCTATTATCACTGCAGAGTAAGCCGATATATTTTACCGTCAAAAGCAGTAAGATAGGATTCGAAATTCTCATCAACGCCAAAAGATGAAATTTTTATTCATTGTGGCAGACCTGCCTTATTGCTTAAGCAGGGATTCGACCCACTTTCTATTTGCCCATAAAGAGCAGCCGCCCTCGGATTCATCGAGCATAAACTGATTTTTTCTTATCTCTTCAAGAAGCTTTGACCGCAGGGCCTCTTTCAGTTTCATATCCCTGAGATTCACATCGGAAAACGGAGCGAAAGGGCATGGTTCAAGGTCGCCTTCTGCATTTACATGAATAAAACCTCTTCCTGCGGAAAGACACCCTCCAAACAAATCTTCTTCGGCCGGCAATCCTGCAAAAAGCGCTGAAAATCTTTTTCTGTAAGCCTCCATAATATCAGGAACTTTACTTCTCTGTTCGCCTGTAAGGATCAAATCTTCCGTACCTTTAACGATAGGTGTATATTCGATATAGAAAAAAACCTTGCAGCCCTTTTTTGTCAACTCGGTTACAAAATCCAGGTCGGTTACAAGTTCGAAATTTTGTCTGGTCATGGTAAGAGAGGTCCCGAAAAATACCGATTCTTTTTTCAATCTTTCGATCACTGTCTTTAAAAGTCTGAATACTCCTTCCCCCCTGCGCAGATCCGTTTGTTTTGAGCGGCCTTCGATGCTTATAACCGGAACCACATTTCTATTCTTTTTTATTTCCTCAAGCAGTGGGCCTTCTATAAGCAGGCCGTTTGTGAATACAAGAAAGATGAGTTCTGGAAGAGCTTTGACGATTTTTAAAAAATCCTTCCTGACAAAAGGTTCACCTCCTGCTACTACGATTAATGATATCCCCATCTCCTTAGCCTGTTTGAGAATATTGATTATCTCGGCAGTATCCAGTTCTTTTTTAGACGGCAGTCTTAAAGCCTTATTGTAGCAGCCTTTACAATTCAGATTGCATTCATTGGTGATGCTGAAAATCATTGCGGGAGGCACCTGTATCCCTTCATTTATCCATTTCAACCTGATTCGCTGCGCTTTCCTCTGGTTGAAGATAGTTTTAAGGAAAAAAAGTGCAACTGAAGGTTTTTTTATAGATACCCACAGGGCATCCTTAAAAATTCCGACAGTTGATATATTTATTTTTTTCTGTTCCATCCTGTTTATTGACCTTTCTAAAAAGTATATGATTCCTAAAATATTTTAAAGTCTCTCTATATTAATTATTTTTTATAATATTTGCAAAACTTTCGTAACTGCAAATTAACTACTACTATATTGTATTTTGTAAAATTACCATTACAGTTGTAGTAATTTTAAAAATTTAGAAAAAGATGTAAAATTAAATAGAAACTTTTAAAAAATAGATTGTAATTCAAACATTTTACAGGGAGGTAAAAATGATTGAAAGATCTATTCCACCAAAAATCACTTTTTCCTATCTTAGAAAATTCAACGGAGTTATGGCAGGCCTTCACTTCGTACAGGCTATGCTTATGCTGGTTATGGGCCTCGTCATAACAAATATAAAAGAATTCACTCTCCCGCTGAATTTTAACTTCATGTCCTTTGACTTTGAGAAGATGGAACTGGTATTGAATTCCGAAACGATAGGAAATATTCCGATCGGCCCGCTTGTTGCCGTCTTTCTTTTTATTTCCGCAATTGCTCATTTTCTGATAGTTTTACCGAAAATCAATAAATTTTATAATTCGAGTCTCGAAAAAGGCATAAACTATTTCAGGTGGTTTGAATATGCTTTAAGCTCTTCCGTCATGATTGTGATCATCGCCATGCTTTTCGGTGCAAATGATCTGGCTACTGTAGTTCTGATAGTCGGACTCAATGCCACTATGAATCTCCTGGGCCTTATGATGGAATTACATAATCAAACCACCAGAAGGACCAACTGG
>JAQUOE010000035.1 GCA_028717265.1 Actinomycetota bacterium | reverse complement strand
ATAAACAGATGGCCGTATGATGAAAGGCCCAGGGAAAAGCTTATAAAGCATGGTAGCGAATATCTCAACAATTCTGAGCTTCTTGCAATAATACTCAGGACCGGTATAAGTAATCATGGCAACGGTAAGTCAGCTCTGGATCTTGCAAAATTACTCTTATTAAAATACAAGAATTTAAATGAATTGCTTGGTGCATCAATTACGGAACTCGCCGAGATTAGGGGTATTGGCTGGGCAAAGGCAGCCCAGATAATGGCCGCAATTGAGCTGGGTAGAAGAGCAGTATCCGAAAAAAACGGAAACAATGTAAGCTTCAGATGCAGCGAAGAAGTGGCAAATTATTATATCCCGCTTCTTAAGGATCTAAAAAAGGAACAGTTCAGAGTCCTCCTGCTGGATATAAAGAATAAGGTAATAAAAGAGGTCCTGATCTCGCAGGGAAGCCTCACATCATCCATAGTCCATCCGAGAGAAGTAATAAAACCGGTAATCAAAGATTCGGCAGCCTCGGTCATATTCATACACAATCATCCAAGCGGCGATCCCGAACCTTCAATCGATGATATAGAGATAACAAACAGGTTATGCAAATCCTGCAGTATACTCGGTATCAGCGTTCTCGATCATATAATCGTTGCCGAAGGCGGATATTTCAGCTTCAAGCAGAAACAGATGATTTAATTGGTAATTGTTTATTGGAGGTAATTATGTTATATTATTGGTGTATATGGAGGTGTATGATTATGCGCACTAATATAAACCTGGACGATAATCTGGTAAGAGAAGCTTTTAAATATACGAATGCATCTACTAAAAAAGAATTAATAAACCTGGCCCTAAAAGAATTTGTCGAGACAAATAAAAGGATGAATCCAAAAGAAATAAAGGGAAAGATAAAATTTAAACAAGATTACGACTATAAGAGACTGAGAGAAAGAGGATTGTAATGGTCCTTGTCGATACTTCGGTACTGCTTGATTATTTAGCCGGAAATGAAAATGATAAAACAAAAAAATTTGATGAAATAATCAATCTCAATGTTCCATTTGGGATCAACCTGTATATTTATCAGGAATTACTGCAGGGAACCAGAACAGAACAGGATTTTTATCTTTTAAAAAGATTTCTGGACTCCCAGAGGTTTTTTTATTTAAAAAAAGGAAAAGACTCATATGCAAAAGCAGCCAGAATATATTTTGACTGCAAAAAAAAAGGTTTGAATATTTACAGTACGATTGACTGTATTATTGCCGAGATTTGCATTGAGAATGATCTGTATATGCTGCATAATGATAAAGATTTTGAGATGATGTCCCGGGTGACTAATATAAAATTTTATTAAAATTACCCATTTTCAAAAAAGGGGGCCCGGATGAAAAAGCGGAAAATAGGCCTTGTCGGTCTTGCAGTAATGGGTAAAAATCTGGCTCTGAATATAGAGAGCAAAGGCTATCCCGTGGTGGTATTCAACAGGACGGGTTCAAAGACCGTGGATTTTGTAAATGCCGGTGCAAAGGGTAAGAATATTACGGCTGCTTATTCTTATAAAAATCTGGCCAGCTCCCTGGAGAAGCCCAGGGTCATAATCCTTATGATAAAAGCCGGGAGACCGGTAGATGACGCCATATGTCAAATTGTTCCATTACTGGAAAAAGGGGACCTGATAATAGACGGGGGCAACTCATTTTTTAAAGATACTATAAGAAGGAGCGGGGAACTGGAAGAAAAGGGTATCCTGTATATCGGTGCAGGCATATCAGGAGGTGAAGAGGGTGCACTCAGGGGTCCGGCAATAATGCCCGGCGGACAGAAAGAGGCATATGATCTGGTAAAGGATCTTTTTTACGACATAGCAGCAAAAGCAGAAGATGGCATACCCTGTGTTTCGTATATAGGTCCGGGAGGCGCGGGACACTTTGTAAAAATGGTGCATAACGGGATAGAATACGGGGACATGCAGCTAATCGGAGAATGTGTATGGACCTTTAAAAATGCCCTTAGCCTTGACGCGAAAGAGATTTCGGATATTATGCTTTCCTGGAACAGCGGTAATGATATTCTCCGGTCATACCTCATAGAGATTACGGGAAAGAGCATAAAGGAAAAAGAAAAAGAATCCGGTATGTTTCTCGTAGACAGGATCGCAGATATCACCGGAATGAAGGGTACCGGCACCTGGACCATACAGAGCAGTCTGGAGCTTCTGGTTCCCATCCCAACGATAGCTTCTGCCATATTTTCACGTGAAATGTCCCGGGCCAAAGAGTTGAGGCTGGCCATGTCGGAAAAACTTAAATTTGGAAAAGCACGATATGGGGGAAACAGAAAAGAACTTATAGATATGGCCCACGATGCCCTGTATATTGCAAAGATTTCTTCTTATGCCCAGGGTTTTGCTTTAATGAAAGTGGCATCAGATAAATATGGATTCAATCTTGATCCGGGGAAAATCGCCCGGGGTTGGAAAGCGGGATGCATTATCAGGGCCAAGTTCTTAAACGAAATTGCTGGGCTGTATGAAAGAAATCCAGGTCCCGAGAACCTTATAGTCATGCCCGCATTCAGGGATTTCATAAACAGGAATTTAAATAAACTTCGAGCTTTTATCAATATCAGCCATACTGTCGGGGTGCCTGTTATGGCCATGGGATGTTCTTACGATTATATATTGCAGATGACTGCCCCGATTATGATTTCAGCTCAGGTAGTGGCCCAGCAAAGGGATTACTTCGGGGCGCATGGATATTTTAAACTGGAGAAAAACAGTTCCGAAGTTTTAAGGGAAAGCGATTGCTGCCGTAAAGAATATCATACTGACTGGATGGCGGATGGACATCCTGAGAAAGAAAAATAAAAAGGAGAAAGTTTTATGAACATAAAAAAAATCTATATCGCAATTATAATTCTGGCCATGGTTCTTTTTTTAAGCTCATCTGCATTAAGTAAGTGCAGTTCGTCCGTTGAAGGAAATAATGCCGGCGAGCACGGTGAAGAGGAGAGTGTAGTGGAAGATGAATCCGGAGATGGTGCCGCAGATGATAGAAATGGCGGAGGAGCCGAAACAGAAAAGGACTATCAAATAGCATATTTCCAGGTCGGGAGCGAGGAAAGTTCCATGCATTTTGAGCACAGAGTAGCAAAAATTATAGCTATAAATCCCGATGGAAACGATGAAAATATTATTTATACAGATTTAAATGAGAAATACGATTTGAGCAGAATATACGGTGTATCACCGGACTCAAGTAAAATAAGCTGTAGATTTTATGAGGGAGGAAGGGGTGCATACGGTTCATTAAGCGTGATAGATGTTACTAACGGAGAAATGAAAGCTGTCAAAGAATTTGATTACACGGATTCCGAGTCAATGGATATGATGGCTGACATATATGGCAGGCCCGTCTGGTCACATGATAGCAAGAATATTGCATATGAGACCGTCATCAATCCTTACGCAGATAATTTCAGCAATGGCGGTATTTCTATTGTCAATATCGATACAGGTGATATCAGTGAGATCGATGTAAATATGGAAGCATTTTCTTTTGAGAATGAGGTTTTCCTGGATCCGGTACTGTTTTCAGCAGACAATGGCCGATTATTCAATATTCTCAATACCCGTAATCCAAAGATGGAAGAAGGGGTGGTCCATGGTTATTTTACCAGAAATGAAAAACTGGTGGCGGCTGATATTTCCAGTGGAGCGGCTTTTGAGATATTTGACATAAGCCAATTTAACGATATGGAAGCAAGCTTTGATAATTTCAATCTTTTTACTCAACAAAATAAAATAGTCTTTCATGTTCTGGGTGATTTTGAGGAAGATAGCGATATCTGGATATGCGACAGTGATGGGAGCAATTTAACCAGACTTACCGATGATGCGGAGCTCAGGGAACAGCAGCCTTCGATTCTTGATGTGCCGGATTCAACTGGACTGATAACCTATGTGGGTGTAGGCAGGTATGGAACTATCGCATACGATTTCAATGCCGGCAATATCTACATTATAAATATGGACGGTTCAGGAAAGGTTAAAATAGATAATGAAGTCGATGCTTCAAAACCAATCTTTTCTCCCGACGGAAGATATGTAGCTTTTATTGGTTATGTGTTTGATGAGGCTCTCGAGAATATTCAAAGCCGGCAAATAGTAGTTTATGATACCTGGTCAGGAGAAATCCGGATTGTCGCCTCCGGATCCGGTATTTTCGATCTCATAGGATGGATAAAGACAACAAATTAGAGGTATTAAATTAAGAGGTAACCGAATTAAAAAACAACAAATTAAATGCTATAATTTTTGAGTTTTCTGTTAATTGACTTATTCTATGATATCTATTAATATAGGCAATTGTCTAACATTCAGTTATCTTCACCAAGGGCCCATAGCTCAGTTGGTTAGAGCAGCGCACTCATAATGCGGAGGTCCCAGGTTCAAGTCCTGGTGGGCCCACCAATTTGACACATTTGGCACATAAAACTCAATCATCTATCGATTTCCAGGTGCCCGCTTAAGAACCGGCAAAGACATTGATTATCAAATTTTAATTTTAAGAGTGAATTTTTTACAAATCCAGAATATTCGGAGTGCTGCCGGAGGAACTGACTCGTTCGAATCTCGTTTTCATCAAATCGGGAAGTCTCGTTATAGTGGGATCGACTTTATTTAATACTGCAAGATAGACACTGGTCCAGTCAGCAAGTAAAATGCCGTTAAATACTTTAACTGCATCACTCGGACCTTCCAGCATGATTTCCTCAAAAGTAATTCTTTTTTCCATAAGAATACCTTTTAAGATCTCGATTCTTGTTTTAGTTGCTATTCTTGAATCTTTATCGGAAATGAAAAGTACAAAAAACTTATTTCTCAACTCATGTCTCATCTCCCATGCGGATATTTCACCATGGTCCATTTCCGGCATAGTATTGAAATGAGCGAAGTTTTTGCTATTCAAGCATATCTGGTTTTTTAATCTGAAACATACCGTCTCGGTTAATCTGTTGCTTCCATATATGATAGGGACGTTATTAAAAAGGTTTATAGCAGTTCTTTTCGCAGGATTTTTATATGTTTTTACATCCGGAGCAAGCTCTTTCGAAAAATCCAATAATGCACTTTCGACTTCATTCCAGTCTATTCCCAGAAGGCAATCTTTTCTATCACTGCAGATATCAATGGCGCCTGCTTTGTTTAATATATCCACTATGAATACATAAAAGTAACCTGTTGCCATTCTGGATATTACATCTATGTCATAATCGATAATCGTTATATTTTTATTAGAGGCTGCTTTCTCCTTTAATTTACCGTCAGTAGTAATAGCAAAAATTTCAGTACCCAGATCCAGAGCTTCATCGACCGCTCTCAACACTTCGATAGAGTTACCGCTGTGGGAAACAGCAATGACAAGCGTATCTTTGTCCGCCCAGGAAGGTATATCCGGTTTTGAGTTTAAGATAATAGGAATATTAGATTTGTTCATCTGCAGAGAATCTATTGATCTGTATGCAGTTTGAGCCGAATTCCCAACACCCAGGATAAGTGCATTTTTAAACTTTTTATCGAAGGAAAATTTTTGTTTCAGCATAATATTTTCTGCTGCCTTAAACTGTCCGGGGAAATCATAAAGGCTTTTTATCATTTTCTCCGGTATACCATCGCGAATATTTTTTTCATTATCCAGAAGGTCCATTGGTCTCCTTATAAAAAATGCTACAAATGCAATAAGAATTACTTTTTATTTCAGAACAAATATTATAATATTTATTTCAATAATACAATTTTACGGGTAAAAATGATTCTAAAGGATCTTACTTTATGCCTTGACAGAATTTTCAACAAAGATATAGCTCCTGGCTGGGATAAAACGGGCCTGCAGATCGGGAACCTTGAGAAGGATATAAAAAAAATTCTTGTGGCCCTTGACGTATCGCTAGAAGTGGCAGATGAAGCAGTAAAAACAAAATCCGACCTTGTGCTGACCCATCATCCTTTAATACATGATCCTCTTGATAACATCTTAAGTTCGACGACCGGCGGGAAACAAATACTGAAACTCATAGAAAACGGCATAGCGTCTTACTGTGCTCATACCAATTACGATGCTATGGCAGGCGGATTGAATGATCTCATCGCGGGTAAATTAGATCTGGTAAATACAGAAATAATCGAAGACAGGTATGAGCAGTGGTATAAGTTTACAGTATTTGTACCGATAGAGGTGGAGGAAGAGATAAGGAAGGTTATATGCAGTAGGGGCGGAGGGCAGTGGAAAGATTATTCATACTGCACATTTAACACAAAAGGAAAAGGCACCTTTATTCCTGGCAAAGGGTCAAAACCTTATACCGGCAAAGCCGGAAAGATGAGTTATGTCGATGAGGTCAGGATAGAATGTATAGTAAAAGAAACGAACCTGGATAGCCTGATTAATGCGGTCGCAAAGGTCCATCCTTACGAGGAAATGGCGTATGACATATATAAAATCGAAAATAAATTCAGGGAAAGCGGCTTCGGAAGACTGGGGGAACTTAAAAAACCGCAATATTTTAAGAATCTTGCCTCGACGATTAAGAAGACACTGGAAATAGATTCTTTCGCCTGGATGTCTAAAAATGATATTAAGGCAAAAGACAAGAAAATCCAAAAGGTGGCAGTAGCGAGCGGCAGTTCCGATTCTCTAACGGACCGCTTTGTCGATATGGAATGCGACCTTATAATAGTCGGTGAAATCAAATATCATAATGCCCTGCGGATCGCAGAGAGCGGTAAAATAATCATTACCACGGGTCATGGCAGCAGCGAGGCTCCGGCCATCGCCGGCATGTCGGCCATACTTGAAGAATTCTTAGAGAAAGAAAAAATCAAAATAAATGTAATAAAAAGCAAGAATGGATATAAATCTTGGAGGTATCAGATTGGCTGAATCTAAATTAGATGTTACGGATCTTGTGGAGCTACAGTTAATAGAAAATGCAATCTCTGCAAGGTCCTCAGAGATAGAAAATATCAAAAATAATAAGGAGCAAGTATCTGCACAGGAAGGATTAAAAAGGGCCGCGGGAAAATTCGATGAGGCAAATGGAGCATGCTCCGACCTTGAGAGCAAGCGTAAAAAGCTGGAGGATACCGTAGAGCTTCAGAATGAAAAGATAAAAAACGATGAAAAAAAACTTTTCAGTGGGACGATAATGAGCGCGAAGGAATTGGAAAATTACCAGGAGGAAGTGAAGATACTCAAGCAAAAGAATTCGGAAATAGAAGATAAGATACTGGAGCTTATGATAGAGCTGGAAGAGATGTCGGATAAAGTGAAGCTGGCTGCAGCCGAAAAAGACAAGGCAGAAGCGGATTTAAATCGGATAAATAACGAGATGAATGAAAAGATAGAGGTATTAAAACATATCATAGAGGGACTGCGAAAGAGAAAAGATGATGTCATCTTAAGGATACCCGGAGATCATTTGAAAAAGTATAATGAAGTCAAAACTAAAAAAGGCGGTATTGCCGTTTCGGTCCTTAAAAATAATTTCTGCAGTGTATGCAATATGGAGATACCGATGATAGCAGCAGAGAAGATAGATGACATAGACGAGATATACAGTTGTCCGTTATGCGGAAGGATTGCCGTTATCTACAGGAGTGAAATCGATATTATAAAGAAGGAACTGGAATCTTAAATGGCAGGGGAATCCATAAAATATTTAAAGATATATTTCGACGGCGGTTCAAGGGGAAATCCCGGCCCTTCTGCAGTCGGTGCCATAATCTTTGACGACAGGGACAACAGACTCGAAGAGATGAGCGCCTATATAGGTAAATATACCAATAACATAGCAGAGTATCTGGCACTGGATAAGGTCCTCGATCTTGCAGAAAAATATAACTCTAAAAAAATAATGCTATTTTCCGACAGCAAACTTCTATGTAACCAGATAAAGAAAACATGGAAGATAAAAGACGAAAATATTTTAAAAGTATATCTCAAGGTATCCGGAAAACTCGCAAGATACGACCTTGTGGACCTCAGATTTATTCCGCGTGAGGAGAACAAAGAAGCCGATAGGCTCGTAAACAAAGCGCTGGATAAAAAAGACCTCACCTACGACGGAGAATCAGAGATAAGTTTCGGAAATATAGATGATTAGGCCTCTCTTATTGATTTTCCATAAAATACCTTCTAATATATAACCGGAGTTAGCCGAGTAGTCGCGCAGGTTTTGCCTGCGAGGAAAGTCCGAGCTCCACAGGGCAGGATGCTGGGTAATGCCCAGCGGGACCGGTCCCAAGACCGACCCAAGCGCCAGTGCAACAGAAAATATACCGCCAGGATTTATTCTGGTAAGGGTGAAATGGCGAGGTAAGAGCTCACCGGCAGTCTGGTGACAGGCTGGCCTGGTAAACCGCATCCGGAGAAAGGCCAAATAGGGAAGGATAAGGCGGCCCGTCTTCTTCCGGGTTAGGCCGCTCGAGGTAAGTAGTAATATTTACCCAAGATGGATGACTACTGATGTTTGTGATGGAAATTATAGATATTACAGAACTCGGCTTACAGGCTAACTCCAACTATTTTTTATCTTATAAGCCGACTAGATAGGGTATATTTCTTAAGAGACCTTTACAGTTTTTACGCTGTACAGGCTTAATTGTACAGTTTCAATTATACAGGGGATAAGTAATTTTTCAATTTATTTTTTCTATTTAGTACAATAACCGATTTGACAACATTATTTTTAAACAATTTTTAGCACAAAGTGTCTATTTACTTTATTTTATGTTCTTAATAATGTATAAGATTAATTCAATTTTCTAGCTATCCTTTTTGGTAAATAAAGCTCCAATGCCTCCACTTTTATTTCTATAATCGTTTGAGAGTTCAAATATTTCTTCTAAAGTACATTCATGTATTGATTTAGATATACTATTTATAACCTTTCTAGCAAAACTTTTTTCTGATGAAGTACCAAATATATATAACCTACTAACCCCAGAATTAAACGCCTTTTTTGCTCTATGCATATAAGGTTTTACACCTTGATAAACCTTTTCAGGTTTGGCTATTAATAAGAAGCTATATTTTGATACTAATCCTTCTCTACTCCATTCATTATCTGGTATACTTCCTATATCATTTATAAATTTTTCTATGTGTTTTAAAACCAAGTTTATTTCTTGCTCAATCTTATTCTGCTCTTTTTTAAATCTAACTTTATTTGCAATTTTATCTATTTCTCTTATAAAAGCACTTGTGAAAAAACCGAAATTATCTATATAGTTATACCTTTCTAAATAGTTAAGAATGGTTTTCTTTTTTTGTATTGAGTTTTCCAAAATATTGTCTTCAAAACAATCTAAATATTCTTTTCTTTTTGTTCTTATGATGCGATGGCATAAACTTAATATTGCAGTTTCGCGGTGAACAGATGGTATAACTCTTTTTGTTTTAGGAAATAAAGATTCTTTTATAAAGAGATAAGTAGCATTTACAAAATTTAAATCTTGATTATTTATAGGGAATATTCTTATCACTATATTATTATCATCAAAAAAACTTTTTTTAGTTTCTTCCTTTACCCATTTTATTTCCATCTCCTTGATCCAACCTTTTGGAAGCTCTATTTCAAGTTCTTTTACAAGGCTATTTACATTACCTTTAATATCACTTTTTATTGCTTCTTTAACTAGTCTTTGAAATTTTAATCTTTTGGCTAATGGAATATAGATTTTTGATTTAATAATTTGCAAGCCACTAATAGTATCACTTAATTTTTTAATTATTGATAAAAATAAAAATACAAAGAATATTATCCAACCGATATTATAAGGCCAATTTTTAAAAGAGAATAATATTTTTTCCCAATTAGTTAATTCTTCCATTTATAATCTTTCCAAACATTTCTTCCTTGAACATATTAAATAAATCTTATTATTATAAGGATAGATTACTTGTAAATTTTTTAAAGTTATTTTTGTGCCACAAAATTTGCAATGCATTTCACCTTTTTTAATGGACTCTAATATACCTATAGAAGATAAATATCTTTCGAGATCTTCCTCATTTACCATCTTTATTTTATATTTTTTTTTAGGTGTAAAGAATTTTAATAAGAGTCTAAATAATTTCATTATTTTATAATTTGTATATTAACATCATTAAATGATATATTAATTTACTAACAGTAAAATGTCTTTAAAATACTAATTAAAATAATATTATAATAAAACTTTTGATAATATTATTCTATATTTTATTAAAG
This sequence comes from Actinomycetota bacterium, assembly GCA_028717265.1. Taxonomy (GTDB): domain Bacteria; phylum Actinomycetota; class Humimicrobiia; order Humimicrobiales; family Humimicrobiaceae; genus Hydromicrobium. The sequence continues at coordinate 5,926 of JAQUOE010000035.1, read as the reverse complement.
ACCACAATAATATTAAGATCAAGTTATGAATGATTAAGTACTGCTAACAATAAGTGATAAAAAAATGATGAAATATGTTGTTAGATTTTAAAATTCAAATTGGAAAAAGGAAATAATTGATTAATAATATTAAAGATTTTAATGACCAAATATTTATAGAGAAAATTAGAGAAAAACTTTGGACGGGTAGAGAAATCGGGAAAGCAGCGGTTATGATAGGAGCAGGATTCAGCCGTAATGCTAATCCGGCTACTCCCAATACACCTTTATTTCCACTTTGGAGTGATATTGCAAAGAAGATATATTCTTTATTAGGTGAAGAGAATTATTTGAATAATAAGGAATTTAATGGTCTCGAATTTGCGAAAGAAGCAGGAAAATATGAAGATTTATTCGGTCGTAAGGAATTAGAAAGCTTATTGATAGAAATGATGCCAGACAATAGCTATAATCCAGGAGAATTACATAAATTATTACTTTCTTTACCTTGGTCAGATATTTTTACAACAAATTATGATACTTTACTTGAGAGAACTCAGCCTTTTATATATGAAAGAAAATATGATGTAGTCTACTCAAAAGAAGATATCCCTGGAAAAATGAAGCCTAGAATTATAAAACTTCATGGTAGTTTTCCATCTAATAGACCATTTATTATTACAACTAAAGACTATGATGAATATGCTAAAAATTGTGCTGCTTTTGTAAATACAGTTCAGCAATCTATAATGGAAAATACTTTTTGTCTCTTAGGATTCTCTTGTCAAGATCCTAATTTTTTAAAATGGTGCGAATGGGTTAATAAAAATCTAGGAAATTCAATGCCAAAAATATATCTTTGTGGTTTATTAAATATTTCGGAAGAAGATAAAAAAGATCTAAATGATGATAATAATATCATTACTATAGATTTATCCCCTTTGTTTCCAAAGGAGAATTTTTCTACAAACATGGAAAGACATTATAAAGCAATAGAATGGTTTTTACTTAATTTAAGGAATGGGGAACCTCCAAATAATATTTATTGGCCAAAAGTCATAGTAAGCAAATATCCTAATATTACCAATTATGTTCCTAAAATTCCACCTAGTCCAAAGCAATTATCCGACAATGAAAGATCGCAGCCTAAGGGTATAGGAACTAGTTTAAACAAAGCTGAACTTGAAGAGATATATTTAAGATGGAAGCAAAAAAGAGAAGAATATCCAGACTGGGTTATTCCTCCATTCGATAGTAGAAAAAAGCTTTGGGATTATACTGAGTATTGGATTAATCCTATATTTGATTCCCTAGATATACTGCCTATCCCAAAGAATCTCTTTTTACTTTATGAACTAGTTTGGAGATTAAAAAAATCAATGTTCCCTATATTTGAAGTTTGGATTGAGAGAATAAAAATAATTATTGATAAGATAAATCCATTCCCAGAATTAATTGATATAGATGCAGAATATAATCCTAGAAATAAAAAGTATAGTGATTTGAATTGGGAGAGAATTTCGGAAAACTGGGTTGAGGTGGTATTTGTTCTTATAAAAGAATCACGTTTAGACAATAATATAGATTTACTTAATGAGCTTATGGACTCAGTAAGTAAAATTGTTCATAAAAATGTTAGATGGGAGGCTGAATGGTTTTATCAGAAAAGTCTTTCTTGCCTTAATCAATTTGATATTGAAGGTGTCAGACAATTACTTGACGATTGGTCAATTTTAAAAGATTTACCTTTTTATAAGGTAAAAAAAGCAGCAATATTAGCAGAAATTGGATTTTTAAATGAAGCTGAAAAGATTGCAGAGGAAGCTTTGGAAAAAATTCGTTTAGATATGAATCCATACCCAACTAATTATTTAAGATTTTCCCAAGAAGGATGGACTATGTTGTTACTGAAATGTATAAAAGATAATAAACTAGATAGAACTAAAAATTATCAAGAAAATTTTTTAAATAGATGGGAATATCTTGATAAATATTACTGTGACCCATGGGCTGATTTAAAATCTTATACATCTGAAATAAGAAATATGCAGATATCTTATGACGCAAATGAGAAGATAATAAAAAAATTTGACCCTGGTAGAATATCTATTTCAAAACATTTTAGAACAGGTTTCATTTTCAATGATAGAATGCCGGCGTTCGCATTTATAAAACTTTTTGAAGAGTGTGCTTTTCCAATAAGCTGTGGTAGGCTTATTAATTTTGGAAAAGAAAATGTTAAGACAGCAATAATAACTATGGATTATTATTTTTATAATTCATTCAACTTGATTATTAGAACTGGACAAATCAAAGAAATTGATAGTTTCTTTTCACGGTCTTTTATAGCAATGGTTCCTGAAGATAAAGTAAGGATCATTAATGAAAAATATTTAAATGTTCTTGAATGTTTAGTTCACATAGCAGGTAATAATTCAAAGATAACTAATAGTTTTTTCTTCCATAGGACGATTAGAATACTATCTGAAATAGTATCAAGATTTTTAATAAGATATTCAGACCAACTACTTGAAAAAATTTTCAAATTATCTTCGGAAATGTATAGAAATGATATTTTTAAAAAATTTCACGAAAATCATGATTGTGTATTTAATATGTATAAAAGATTATTTAATATAGCACCACAGAATATGGTAATAAAAAATTTAAATTCTCTTTTGGATTTACCTATTCCAGATGAGAATGGGTTTAAAGTAAGTATGCCCCAAAGCTGGCCGGAACCATTTGATTTCATTAGATTAGATAAAATAAATAAAAAAAATAAATGTGAAAATCCAGAAATTCCTAGTTCGAAGATAAAGTATTTAATTTCTATTTTAAATGAAGGTAATCCTGAAGCTAGAAAAAGAGCTTCAATAAGATTAAGTAGTTTGTATGATTGTGGTATTTTGAATAAATTACAAATAAGTTCTTTTGCAGATGCTCTATGGTTTAGAACAAATGATCAAAATAAACTGCCAGTAGGTACCTGCTTTTATGATTCTTTTTTTCTTCATTTGCCTGGGGCTTTAAAGAATAAAGCCAAGAATAAGCTAAAAAAATATATTTTGGATAATTCTTTTCCCAGACTTGTTAAAAAAGTAAAGAAGAATGGAAAAACAAGTACCAGTGTTAGCTTCGGAGGAAATAATACAATAATTCAGAATCTGTCAAATTCTAGCATTGATATTTTTAACAAAGATAGAGATATTAATAACAAGTTAATTAAGTGGACTGGAAATGAGATTTCAAATCTATTAATAAAAGCGATTGAGTGGTGGGATGATGAAAATAAATATTTATCAGATAAAAAAGATGACCTCTACAGTATTGATGGTATGCTCAGAAAAGAATTCAATATTTTAAAAAGAGTATTGAATAAAATTATTATTCCTAATCTTGATAAAAGAAGAAAAGATGATATCAACCGTTTATCCAAATTAATTTATGAAATGGATAAAAAAGGTTTCTGTATTTTATCGACACTACCCTTATTGATGCTTTTAGGTATTATGCAAAAAACTGAAGTCTTAAAAAAAATTAGAAGGGGATTGAATTCCATATTAGAGAATGAGGTAAAGGAATCTATTTATGGGCTTTTCTATTGGGTAGCTATGGGTAGAATCAAGAGACTCAATAAACCTCCAAAAGATTTATACAATGATCTAATTAATATAGTTTTATTTAGAAAACAACCTGGATTGAATAATGCAATAATATACTTAAATATTATATTAAAGCTTGTACCAGAAGATTTTAATGATGATCAGATTGAAATGATATGTTTGGCTTTAGAATATTTAATAATTGAAACAGAGTTGCCTTCTTTTGAATATATAAGTATAGAAAAAGATATAAGAAAACCAGTTGGCATAGAAGAAAGGCCTGAATATAGAAAGATAAGTGCTGAGTTAGCATATAATGTTTTTGAGTATTTAAAGAACAATAATAGAAAAATTCCAGATGTTTTATTTAAGTGGAAAGAAATTTGCAATACTGACATTTTACCTGAAGTAAAAAGGGCGTGGGGCAATGTCTTGTAATCTCCTTCTTAATAGAATTCTAGATTCTGATTCTATTTACATTCAGGAAAAATATATTTTAATAATAAAAGAAACCGGCTTACAGGCTAACTCCAATTATTTTTTATCTTATAAGCCGGCTAAATAGGGTATATTTCTTAGGGAAATCCTTTACAGTTTTTACGCTGTACAGGCTTAATTGTACAGATTTAATTATACAGGGGACAAGAAATTTTTCAATTTGTTTTTTCTATTTAGTACAAGAATTATTTGGTGGAAATTCTATTTAGGCAGTTTAGGCATTTGTATCAATTGATAGGGTATATTCTAATATATTTTCTTCAGTAGGTATCTCTTCGTCATGAGCTTTTAAACTTTCAATGTATAACTCAATTGCTTCTTTAGCTTTTTCTATTGCTTCATCAAGTGTATCACCATATGTAATGCAGCCGAGTAGGGAAGGTACAAAAACTGTAAATCCTCCTTCAGGTTCTTTTTTTAAAAGTATTTTGTAATTTAGTACTTTCATCTCCGGAATTATTTAGGTAATTTTTTTAATAATCATATTATTCAATTGTTTTTATAAAAAGTAAAATGTAAAGTTTTTAAGATAAATACTACTCTTTAAAGATTTATATTTTGAGCTAAAAAGAAAGAGATTAAAGCAAGGATATGGAGAGTTGTATAATGTAAAGTTTGATGGTATGGGTATTAGGGATGATGACTGTATCAAAAATTATTTGGAGTTTAAAGAAGAAGAGCCGGAAGTTGTTGCTAATAAGTATATTGAGGATATGACTTAAAAAGTATGAGGATTATAAGAAGGTATCGGTTTTTAAAAAGAATATTGATTAGTAAATATTTTATTGACACAATTTTTATTACTATTATACTGATAATAGCAAGTAATTCCTCGTGCGTGGGCTTCCGGATGGTTGCTCGAAAAGCGTACGGGGTTTTGCATTTTTAAGGAAACAGTGGATTTTCTTCCACTATTTTACTTCTGATTACATTATAATAGCTCTTATCTTTATATTCATATTTTCTAAAAATTGCCCAACTAACAAAATCAACCACCTGTAATGATTTTTCTTCGGACGGAGTCTTGATAACAGCTTCTATTTCAACTTTGTGGTGGGTTTTAACTTGGTTATTTAGATAGGTCTTGAAATTTTCATTTAGATATTTATTAGTTTCTCTTTTGGATGCAACGATTGTTATTTTATTTTTGCCAGCAATCAACCGCTTCGAATAAATCCTGTCTAAAAGAATATTTGTTACATAATTGTAAAGCACTTGTTTCTCATCCTGGAGCCTTGTATAAACTTTCCTTTTATTCAGGTAAATTGTCATTATGGTACAGTCTTTATTATTTAGTCTTGTCAACAATCTTTTACGAGTAATTGGTTTTTCTCTAAATGCGTGCAGGATACTGAATCTTTTTTTATATTTTTTCTTTAATTCTGAATGGGTTTTCTTTGTTATTTTTTCAATCGGTTTTTTATTTTCTACAAACAGACAAGCCACCACAAAATATTTTGAAGTCTTTGGTTTTTTGAAATTAAATCCTAAATCTCCAGATTCATCTAAAAATATATAACCCATAGATCTCTACCTAAAAAATTTATTATTTTACTTCACTCTAGTTCTTTTAATTTATTATAACTCACCTTATATTATAATACCGCCGTTTTAAAATCATCTTTATTTACATGCAGATAAATGTCAGTGGTGTCAAGCCTTGAGTGTCCTAGAAGCCTACTGATTGTTGGTAGATCTACCCCCTTCCTTCTTAGTCTCTCTGCATATGTATGCCTTAAACTATGAAGGGTAAGATTTTTTCTGTAAGTTTTTGACTCTTTAAAAATTCTAGATATTATATTTTGTAGTGAACATTTTGTTATTCTTTTTCCATGTGCTCCCCT
>JAQUOE010000034.1 GCA_028717265.1 Actinomycetota bacterium | reverse complement strand
AGAACCGGCCTGTCGTTTGATACCACTGTCGCATTCCTGACATAATCCATAAGAGTTTTGTCATTATAGACTATATTCATGGCCCTTCCCCCCAGCACATAAGAGGGCCTTACCAGCACCGGATAACCTATTCTTCCGGCTATCTTTATTGCCTCATCCACATTCATGGCGGTTCCATTTTCGGCCTGGGGAATATTAAATTTCTCAAGCATGGATCCGAATCTTTTGCGGTCCTCTGCAAGATCAATGCTGTCAGGTGATGTTCCAAGGATATTTATACCTGCTTTATGGAGTCTTAATGCAAGCTTTAACGGAGTCTGTCCTCCAAATTGTACTATCGCTCCATAAGGTTTTTCGGCCTCTACGATATTTAAAACATCCTCGAATGTCAGAGGCTCAAAATACAGCCTGTCCGACGTATCGTAATCAGTACTCACGGTTTCAGGATTGCAGTTAACCATTATGGTCTCGAAACCTGCGTCATGCAGTGCGAAGGAAGCATGTACACAACAGTAATCGAACTCTATTCCCTGTCCGATGCGGTTGGGCCCGCTTCCGAGGATCACTATTTTCTTTTTTACGGCAGGTAAAATCTCATCCTCGGTCTCGTAAGTTGAATAATAGTAGGGTGTATAAGCCTCAAATTCGGCAGCACAGGTATCCACGGTTTTAAAAGTAGCGGTTACTCCCATCTTCTTTCGCAGGGCTCTTATTTTGTCCTCGCTGCAATTGCAGAGATAACCCAGCTGTTTGTCCGAGTAACCGTATCTTTTAGCCTCGTAAAGCAGCTCTCCGGTCATATTCCCCGGTTCACAGCCCTTAAAGATCTTTTCAAATTCCACCAGCTGCTTTATATTATTCAAAAACCAGGGGTCTATTCTGGTATACCTGTAAATTTCCTCGACACTTCTTCCCTGTTCGAATGCAAACTTTATATAGAACACACGGTCCTGATTGGGTATGGAAAGCTTTTTACCCAGCAGTTCCTCGCTCGTATCGTTTACTCCATCTGCTCCCAGTCCATACCGGTCAATCTCCAGTGATCTGATTGATTTTTGGAGAGCTTCTTTAAAGGTCCTCCCGATTGCCATAACCTCGCCAACCGATTTCATCCTCGTGGTAAGACTTATATCAGTTCCGGGAAATTTTTCAAAAGCCCATCTGGGGAATTTTACCACTACATAATCGATAGAAGGTTCGAAGCAGGCCGGAGTCTTTTTTGTGATATCATTGGGTATCTCATCAAGAGTATAACCCACTGCAAGTCTTGTGGCAATTTTGGCAATCGGAAACCCCGTAGCCTTGGATGCCAGAGCGCTGCTCCTGGAAACCCTGGGATTCATCTCGATTACAGCCATTTTCCCGTTTTCCGGATTTATGGCGAATTGTATATTGGAACCTCCGGTTTCCACTCCGATCTCCCTTATGACAGCCAGAGCGGCGTTCCTCATCGTCTGATATTCCTCATCGGTCAAAGTCTGAGCCGGAGCCACGGTAATGCTGTCTCCGGTGTGCACTCCCATAGGATCGAAGTTTTCGATGGAGCAGACTATAACAACATTATCATTCTTGTCCCTCATAACCTCGAGCTCATATTCCTTCCAGCCCGCTACAGATTTTTCCACAAGCACTTCCGATATGGGAGAAAGGTCGAGCCCTCTCGTGACGATATCGGTAAATTCTTCTTTATTGAAGGCCACACCTCCGCCCAGGCCGCCCAGGGTAAAACTGGGCCTCACAACCAGCGGAAACCTTAACCTGCGGCTGAATCCCAGTGCTTCATTAAGGCTGTGAGCATATCCGCTTGGAGGAACGTAAAGTCCGATATTTGCCATGGATTTCTTGAATTTTTCCCTGTCTTCAGCTTTATTTATAGCTTCTACATCCGCCCCTATAAGTTCCACCCCGTATTTTGAAAGGACTTTTTCTTTTGCCAGCACAACCGCTATATTAAGTCCGGTCTGTCCTCCCAGAGTAGGAAGGATCGCATCGGGCCTTTCTCTTTTTATGATCTTTTCAACGAATTCAGGACTCAGCGGTTCGATATAGGTCCTGTCCGCAAATTCCGGGTCAGTCATGATTGTGGCAGGATTGCTGTTTACCAGGATTACCTTATATCCTTCTTCCTTCAATACCTTGCAACCCTGAGTCCCTGAATAATCGAACTCGCATGCCTGCCCTATTACTATTGGGCCCGAGCCTATTATCATTATTTTTTTTATGTCTTTTCTTCCGGGCATAAATTTCTTTCTTCTTTTAGTTAAAACCGTCTATGATCTCCGCAAACCTGCCGAATATATATCTGGCATCATGCGGCCCGGGCCCCGCTTCAGGATGGTGCTGCACCGTAAGCGCGCCTATCCCGGGATACTCTATACCCTCTATAGTGTTATCATTTAAATTGAGATGTGTCACCCTGTAACCGGTAACTTTAATGCTTTTAAGCGAACCGATATCCACCGCAAATCCGTGATTCTGGGTCGTTACCTCCACTTCACCGCTGTCCATGTTTTTAACCGGATGGTTCGCCCCGTGGTGGCCGAACTTTAATTTATAAGTTTTAGCTCCAAGAGCAAGTGCAAGAAGCTGGTGTCCAAGACAGATTCCAAACAGTGGTTTTTTCCCTATAAGTTCCCTGATACCGGAAATAGCATAATTTACTGCCGCCGGGTCCCCCGGACCATTGGATAGAAGAATTCCGTCAGGATTCATCTCAAGAACCTTTTCAGGATCCGTGAATGCCGGAACCACTTCTACTTTAAAACCGGCATCGGACAAACACTTTAAAATATTTAATTTTACTCCATAGTCATAAACTACCACTCTGTGCCTGCATCTCTTCTTTCCCGGATTGAAAATATAGGATCTTCTGCAGGTGACAAAATCTACCAGGTTCCTTCCTACCATATCCGGAAAACTTTTTATTTTTTGAAGCAGAGTCCCTTCGTCAAAGGTTGCCGTGGAGATTATGCCCTTCATGGCCCCTTTGACCCTTATGTGCCTCGTCAGCTGTCTGGTGTCGATCTCCGATATGCCAATAATCCCATAATTCTTAAGATACGATTCCAGGCTTTCATCGGCCCGCCAGTTACTGTAATACGTAAGATATTCTCTTACGATAAAGCCCTTTACCTGGACCCTATCTGATTGTATATCCATACTATTTATCCCATAATTTCCTATCTGAGGATAGGTCATAGTGACGATCTGTTCGCAGTAGGAAGGGTCGGTTATAATTTCCTGATAACCGGTCATTGAAGTATTGAAAACTACCTCTCCTATCACCTCTCCGGAGCACCCGAAATTGATGCCTTCAAATATTTTACCGTCTTCGAGCATCAAGATTGCCTTCAAAATCTTAAAATCCTTTCTATCTTATTTTTCTATCCTTCCAAATATGTTATTTACTCATATAAGCAAGCTTACCTTTGCTTATAGTATATATTATCTTTCCTTTTAGCTTCTGCCCGATAAAAGCACTGTTTTTACTTTTTGAGATAAAACTTTCCCTTTTTATCTCTTCTTCGGCATCCGTATCTATAACTGTAATATTTGCGGTTTTTCCCACCTCTATTTTACCTGCATCTATACCCAGGATCTTTGCGGGTAAGATTGTAATTGAATTCACCAGCTGCGAAATACTCATCTTTTCTTCCAGGCATAATTTGGTGTAAGCTGCCGCAAAGAGCGTCTCAAGACCGATTGTCCCGAAGCTTGCGAGCTTAAAAGTAGTGTTTTTTTCGGTATCAAGATGAGGCGCATGGTCGCTCGCTATGGCATCGATAACGCCTTCTTTTACACCACTCAAGAGTGCCTTTCTATCTTCCTCGCTTCTTATGGGCGGCTTAACCTTCAAGTTTGTATTAAAGGATGTAAGATAGCTGTCATTAAAGAACAGATGATGCGGGGTAACATCGCAGGTTATATTCAGTCCCTCTCCCTTTGCCTTTTTTATCATTTCCACTCCGCCCCTGGTGCTCAAATGGGTAATGTGGATTCGCGCACCGCTTTTTCTTGCAAGCATTATATCCCTGGCTATCATTACGTTTTCACTTAAAGAAGATATTCCCTCAAGCCCCAGCATGGATGAATAATGCCCCTCATGCATCAGGCCGCCTTCCGATAGAAAGCAATCTTCCTCGTGTAATATCAGCGGGAGACCAAACTGGGTTGAATACCTCATTATCTCATACATCACCCTGCTGTCAGCCACGCATTTTCCGTCATCGGAAAAACCGGCTGCACCTGTTTCGGAAAGTATTCCCATCCCGGTAATATCTTTGCCTTTGAGGTCCCTCGTCATCGCAGCCACCGGCAGTATGCTGCAGGCTGCATCCTGAGATTTTTCCAGAATATATTTGACAAGTGCATCACTGTCTATCGCAGGATTTGTGTTGGGCATACAGGCAACCGTAGTTACCCCTCCTTTTACTGCAGCAAGTGCCCCGGTTTCAATTGTTTCCTCGTCTTCGGATCCGGGATCACGCAGGTGGACGTGCATATCCACAAATCCCGGAGAGACAATAAGACCTTCCGCATCTATTTTGACTGCATCATCCTCGCCGGTTTTTATATTTTCTTTAATGCCGGCAATTATCCCATCTTTTATATAAATATCGGAAACAAATTCGTTGCCCTTAGCGGGATCGATTATCGTGCCCGATTTTATCAATATATTCTTTTTCTCATTCTTAGCCATATGCTATCACCCATTACCATTAACAATAATTATCTTTAACCTGATATCAGCCAAGTATCAGATAAAGTATCGCCATTCTTATTGCCACTCCATAGGTCACCTGTTCCTCGATTGCAATCTTTTCTCCGAGCGTGCCGCCAACATCCATGACCTCATCGGTTATCTCTGTTCCCCTGTTCACCGGTCCCGGGTGCATGACCACCGATCCAGGTTTCATTTCTTCGAGTCTCTTCATATCCAGGGTCAGAAACCGGTTATATTCCATCACCGAAGGATAAAATTTCCTGTCCTGCCTTTCAAGCTGCATCCTCAGTATATATAAAATATCCGTATCCTTAATAACTTCATCAATATTGTGTCTTACATTCATTTCCGAGTAGTCTTCCGGAAGAAACATTGTCGGAGCAACAATCGTCACTTCCATTCCCATTTTCTCGAATAGATCCATATCCGACCTTGCCACCCTGCTGTCCAGAAAATCTCCCACGATGGCCACTTTGAGCCCTTCGAATTTACCGAATCTTTTTTGTATGGTATAGAGGTCAAGCAGGGCCTGTGTCGGATGCTGATATTTACCGTCTCCCGCATTTATCACGGGGATATCTACAAACCTGTCTATCATCTTAACGGTGCCGCTGTCGCTGTGTCTTATTACAATAAGATCGACATTCATCGAAAGTATGGTTTTAAGGGTATCGATTATCGATTCACCTTTTTTAAGACTGCTTGAGGATGAGGAAAAATTAATTATATCCGCACTCAGCCTTTTAGCAGCAATTTCAAAAGAAGTCCTGGTCCTGGTGCTTGGCTCAAAAAATAAATTTATGACCGTTTTACCACGCAGCGTAGGAACTTTTTTTACATCCCTTCTTGATATTTCAAGGAAAGAATCAGCGTTGGAGAGTATGAGTTCTATATCTTCCGGTTCAAGGCTGCCCGCATCTACTATACTTTTTTTACTCAGCATATTCATTCCCCCACTACCAGCGTGACGCTGTCTTCACCATCAGTTTCTTTTAATTTGACCTCAACGGATTCATTATGCGAAGTAGGAAGATTCTTCCCGACATAATCCGCTCTTATGGGAAGTTCCCGGTGACCCCTGTCAACAAGAACCACAAGCTGTATCGATTTTGGCCTTCCGAAATCTATTATGGCATCAAGTGCCGCCCTTACCGTTCTTCCTGTATAGAGCACGTCATCAACCAGAATCACATTCTTTCCTTCTATATCGAACGAGATATCGGTTATCTGGGCAGTTGGTTTTATATTTTTTCCGATATCATCGCGGTAAAAGGTGATATCAAGTTTTCCGGTCTCGATTTCTGCGCCTTCAAAATTTTTGATATTCTCCGCTATCCTTTTTGCCAGAGGCACTCCTCTTTTTTGAAGACCAATAAAAACCAGGCTTTCGGAACCCCTGTTTCTTTCAAGGATCTCATGAGAGATCCTCTTTATTATCCTGTCGATATCATTCTCGCTTAATATTTGCGCCTTTTCTTGCATAACTGCTCTCCATATAAAAAAACCTCCTTACCATAAAGGTAAGAAGGTCAAAACAACTTCTTTATTTTTATATTCTAAAAATATTTTTTTCATTCCTTTTTAGCCTCTCCGGACTATTTTAAAGGTAATATTATTTTATTTCGTATTCTACCAAAGAGACACTATAGAAGATTACACGCAAAAAAACAAGTATAAATTTTAAAACTTATCCCATGTTTTTTCTGAGCTGTCGGAGCTTATAGTTAAGGTCTCCTTTACCGCCGCCGCCTTCTCTTCTGTAGCTACCGCCGCCATTGTCAAAGTTTCTCTCCCTCGGACCGTTAAAATTTCCTTTGTTCTGAGTTCTGGCTTCATTTACTACAATGGTTCTTCCTTTGAAATCACTCTGGTTGAATTTTTCGATAGCTGCTTTTGCCTGTTCTTCGGTTTCCATCTCTACAAATCCGAAGCCTCTCGATTTTCCATCCATTCTGGAAATCACTTTGGAATAAGTGACGGTTCCTGCCTGTGAAAAAAACTCTTCCAGTTCTTTGTCGGTAGTATTGTAATCCAGATTGCCTACATACATTCTCTTGTTCACTTAAAAATACCTTTCCTCTAATTGTTTTATCTATATATAAAAAGAGACGTAGAGATATATTATTTAGAATTTAAAATGGAAAAAATAATAGATATGGAAAAGAAGACTGTATCCTATTTTTATTTACACACTTCTAATATAAAATCCCTACTACTCTATTTTAAAATGTAAAACTATTTCAGTAATACCCCAGTATTATATAATATATTTCACATTTGTCCAAATATTCTTTATTAGCGGGAAAATAAGCCGGCGGTTGCTTCTAAGGCTCGACGACTTTACCCATAAAGAGAATGCTTCCGCTCCTGTCATCTCCGATCATGAAGAAGAAGGGCCTGTTTACTATAAATTCCACTATCTCCGTGGGTTCCATTGCAGATTCTTCCATCTCAACCACAGTAGCAGCGGCTGCTTCGCTTCCCTTCTCATTTACCTCAATTACGGCTTTATGCAGCACCCTGGATATCCATATGTCGGGATATATTCCGCTGAAATCTGCTTCAGCACCAAATGCTATTCCCATACCCAGATTGGTAAGAACATCGTTTAAAAGCTTGATGCCATACTCCATCTTGTACCTGGGCATTACCAGCGAAACTTCAGTACCATAAAACGACTGCCTTGCCTCATTCCAGCTTTCTTCATTCAGGGATTCGATAACCGAATCGAGTTCTGTTCCCTCGTCTGGAAGGATTATATACATGGCCATTTTCTCCTTCCCATAGGGAAGCTTTACTGCTGAGAAACCATCGCCATCGAAATAAGCAAAATTACCTTCCTGACTCATCATCGGAACTTTCTTTGTTGTTCCATCCGGAAGATAAAAATCATCATCTGCCGTCATGTCTTCATTAAAAGGATAGGTCCAGTTTCCCTTAAAATAAATGGCATTTATAAGATACATCATTGCATCGGCAGGAATGATATCCAGCATCTTTTCAATCTTTCCTTTTGTGGCATCCGCTATCCATCCATTTATGGTATCAAGCGCTCCCGGAGCGGCAAAATCTATTTCATTTACCTCCGAGGAATAATATTTTTCGTTTCTATCAATAAAATCCTGATTGACGCCGTATCCTAACTTGTACCATATCGAATTAGCAATGGACAACTCTATATCACTGTCTGCATTCATTATGCTTATCAGAAGGTCATGAAATCCGGAATTGAGTTCCTCGAGGTCAAACTCATTGAAACCAAGAGCTTCGGCCATGGCAAGATTGGTATCGTCGGCAGCGCCGTTATACGTCATCGCAAGAGCAAGAAGTATCGAAAGAGGAGATATGAATACATTGCTGTCCTTATCTTCTGCAGTGAGTTCTTTGAAGATGTTGAACCCGAATCCTGTATTGGCATCAACCAGATTCACATCCATTGAACCAGCTATTTCGTCCGATTCTTCTGTTGAGACTTCTTCTACTTCTGTTGCTTCCTCATCCCGTTTTCCAACACATGCTGTTAGCAGTAACACATTGAAAAGAAACATAATCACAGCGGAAATAGCAAGAATTGAAATAAGTTTACTTTTTTTCATAATAACTCCCGTAATTCTTATAAATATTTATATCATAAATCCTTATATATATACGATAAATATACGTATTTTAACGGGGCCGGAAAAGAATTATTAAGAGTCCCTGTTTAGTAAGCGTTCCCGTTTGCTTCAAGCTTTAAACCGGTTTCTTCTACTTTAAGAAAAATCGGTTCCTTTACAACCTGAGCCGGTTCAAAATTCTCAAGAGGAATATTTTCTATCCGGGACACACTATTATCGGAAAAAAGTGTAGTAAGCGTGATGTTCCCATTTAAGACCAGAGCACTGCTTATATTTCTAAATTCGACCTGTAAATTAACACCACCTATGATTTCATATGAAAAAGACAGGACACCATTTATATTCTCACCATCAACCTTCGGCACTTCGATAAGAGAATAGGTCTTTTCAAAACTGATGGCTTCTCCCTGATCCGCCTCCATACTTAAACCTGATTCTTCGGCACTCTCTTCTCTTGCTTCTCCAATCCCTGCTTTTTCATCCGCGGCTTCCGGCGCTGCCTCTGCCGTCGTATTCGCAGTCAGCAGGTCAGCATTCTTCAAAGGAAGATATTGTTTGAAGTACCATACCCCAAAAATCGACAATACTGCAACTATTATCATCGTCATATATGCAATCGACAGATTCTTCAGCCAGCCGACTTTTACCGTCTTTGGTTCATGGGCGTATTCTTTACTGACTGCGATCTCATCACCGATTTCAAATACTCCCGCCGGAATATTCTGCTTTAAAAATTGCCCGTCTTTTGTCATAACGATGCAATAGTCTTTATGTATTTCCATTATCACTGCTTTCATCTTCCACCACCCCTGCGGATATCCATATAGCTAAGATTCCCGACCATAGCCAGTACCATAGCTATAATATATATTCGTCCCCGCTCCAGCTTTTTCCGGTGTACTGTCATTATCTCTGCGAGCTCTTTTAAAGGTAATCTCTTTGTCTTCATAAGTTCCCTGAGCATAAAGCTGTGTTTGACGATCTCTCTTGCAACCTCTTTGTACTGCTCCCTCAGAGCCTCCTTGCGGGGGGATATTTCTGCGAGCTGCTCCAGTGTTATTCCCCATTTTCGCAGTTCGGTCCTGTATTCCATGATCTCGATTATCCTCTTATCATTCTCATCATTGACCCTGTATTGCTCCATGGAAATCGAATCGATCAGGCCTGATACGGGGTCGTCGTCATCATCCAGACTCAGATTTTTCCCCTTGCCTTTTTTACTCTGTTTCCTGTAATAATCGATAAGGCGCATATTTATCACGAGCCTTGCAAAGCTTAAGAACTTTCCCCTTTCTTTATCATATGAATCCATTGCTTCCTTGAAAGCGGAAAGCCCGACCGAAAGCTCGTCATCCACTCCGTATTCCAGGAATTTTCCCGCTCTTTTCTGCGCCACACTGGCAATAAATGGTTTGAACTCGGAAATGAGCCATCCAGCCCTGTCATTATCATTTCTTATTTCTATTACTCTGTCTTCAAGCGATTGCCTGCGAAACACCGGACCACTCTCTCCTGTACTTTCAAGTACGCATTTAAATATAACTTTCTGATATTATAAAATAAGTTCGTCTTTTTATAAATCATCGTAGTTGATATAATTAAAAAATAACTCTAAAAGAAAGGAGGATCCCCAATGGACGTGAAGCTTCTTATAACCTACGACCCGGCCCACACCGAAAGCAGTATGGAAAGAATCGAACATCTATTCAAGGAAATAAAAGCAAAACCCAAGTTTTTAAAGTCAAAATATCACGGCATCTTCCTTCTGGATGTTTCGAAGCCAAAAGAACTTGTTAAAAAACTGAGAGCGATATCCAAAAAGAACAGGGAACTCTTCGGAAAGACATACCGCTATGTTCCCATAGACAAATGGGTCAAATCAACCGTTCCCGATATGCAGAAAGCAGTAAAGTCGCTTGTTCCCAGGATCAAAAAAGATGAAAAGTGGATGATGGATATCGAAAAGAGATACTATGACAGGCTGGATTTCAAGGAACTCATAGTAAAGCTTACCGATGTGGTTGACCGGGAAAAAATAGACCTCAAGAAACCTGAAAAGATAATAAAAGTTGAAATTGTGGGAAAGGATGCGGGAATATCACTTCTTGAACCGGACGAGATGCTTCTGGTTTAGGAATAATTAATAGGCTGTTCTATCTTACAATTTCTTTTTTCCTGTCTTCGAGCAGTAATTTTGTAAGGGATTTTTTTGAATTTAGAATTCCTGCAGATGTATTAATTCCATCTTTTGAAATAGGAATTAATGAAATGACATCACCATAGTCAACAAAGTTTATCTTATCACCTTTCTTTATATTATATTTCTCCATTATTTCCTTTGGTATTAGAACCATACCTTTTTTAGAAACAGTCATAGTATTCATTTAGATAACCTTTATTGAGTTTATGCTACAATCAGTAATTTTTAAATTACTTTCTTCCAATTCCTTTTCTAAAGTATTTAAAGAATCTGTCCTGATATTGTTCGAACATTCCCCATCTGTCAAGTTCCTGCTTGAGGTCAAAGGGGTCTATCTCTCCTTTTTCAAATAATTTAAAAAGTATCTCTATTTCATTTCTTGCTATGACAGGGATTCCCATATTATCCCTGGTGATTACCGGAAATCCTCCGCTTCCTACCCGGACCGAGCTGTTTCTCATGAGATCCGGAAGCTGAGAGTTATAGGCACTCTCATCTACAATCTCCTGAATGAATTTAGAAAGGGAGACATCCCAGAACTGGTCTATTCCCCTGATGATCGCACTGTATGGGTCCTTTTTCTTATCTATATCTTCGGATATGTTTATAGCCACTGCTGCCAGCGAGTTGGATACTATATCCATTTTTTCAAAGTCCTTGCTTACCCTCAAACCATAAAGGATCATGGCGAGATCACTGTCTTCCTGGGCAAGCATCTCAAAAGCTTTTCTGGCTTCCCCGCTGAATCCCTCTACCCGGAGCATATAGGAAGGGGTGATCACCTTCGGCCTTTGCCATGTTATTCTGCCTTCCCTTATAACCGTTTCTGATTCGGGGCTTCTGCCCTCAAAATCAAGATACATTGGAACAGTAAGCAAATAATAATGGATAGTTGTGGAATCAAACGAAGCCAGCAGCTTCCCGGGCGACTTTATGACCTTCGTCTCCTCTATTGCCTGTCTGATTTTTTCATCCATGTTCATAATAAAATCACCACCAAAACAGAACATATTGTAAGGCTAAGAGAATTAAATAGCAATCAGGATAAAAAATGATTTGTTGCTTAATTTTATATAAACAACAAATCATTTTTATGAAGAATTAAATCTACGTGCAGATCCTTTTAAAAAAGTCTTTTTCGTAGTTTTATTATTTAATACCTTCTCTCAGTTCTCGGTCTTTGTGGAAGGGCTTCATCAACTTTTAAAGTACGGCCTTCAAAGTTCGTGCCGTCCAGAGCTTCTTTTGCTTTTTCTGCTTCCGCATTATCTGACAGTTCAACAAAACCAAAACCTTTATCTCCAATTACGTTGGCTGATTGAACCTTGCCGTGTGGGGAAAAAAGCTCTTCTAATTGCTCATTAGTAACAGAATAGTTTAAATTTCCTACATATAATTTGCTACCTTGCATATTTACCTCCTTTCAAATGCTATCGTTTCTCTAAGCTCTACGATATTTTATTTAGAGAGGTAACATCGGGTAACAAATAGCTCTTAACTAAAATACTATCAAACAAAAGAGAGTTGCTAAATAAAAACCCCGAGTTATCTTTCACCATAACCTTACGACCTTAGGTTACTTAACACCCCGGGGCCTAATTCTTTGAACTTCACCGACCTCATTCAGATTTTTTTATCTTCCCGCATTCTTTCGTTCGCAAGTCTCAAATATTACCAAATGATATCTCTATTCAAAGATTGATTTAAATAGTATCAGAAATTATAAGAATTGTCAAATAATTATTTTATAAATGTTTTTAGAATTATCTTTAAATATATTTTAAGGTTTTATCAGGTTTAAAATTTAATCAAAAAGTATGCCTGGGATACGAATACACTGTTTTGTGAGACTAAGAGGACTAAATAGCAATCAGGGTATTAATATTAAGGCTCTATTAAATATCGAGATATAGGTTAGTTAACCGTCTTTTGTCATATCCTCTTTTAAAAATGTGAGGACATCCTGGTTAAACTGTTTTCCTGAAGCGGGATGGCCCATTCCCTTATAAAGAATTAGCCTGGCGTTCGGAATACCTCTGGCAGTCTCCCGGAATAATGCCTCTGTGTAAAATGGATCCCTGTCACCCGCTATCACGAGTGTCGGTACCGTAATCTCGGACAGACGATCCTTAAAATTATGCTTGTCTTCTGCCTCAATAGTCACTATTAAATCCGACGGGTCCTCCGGCTTACCCAATAACATTCCGGCAAAGAGCGTTGCTGCCCAAAAGAGCGGCTTGATCAGATATCTCATAATGCGGTTGCGTGGAAGCGATAGGTCCATTAACGCAGTATAAGCTGCTCTCCATTTTTGCTGGTGCGCCATATGTCCAACACGCATCTGTGCCTTCCTGGCAGCATCTCTCAGGGTGTAAGCACTCGAATGGATCACCAGCCTGCAAACCAGATCGGGATGGTCGGCGGCGAAGTGCTGGACGATGGAACCTCCTGTCGATGAGCCCATTACATCAACCGGACCCCCAAATTCCTCTCTGATCATCTCTGCATAGTCGTCTGCCATGTTCTGCATCGAGTAACCTTCGGGCAAGCCTGGCTTTCGGGTCACAATGTATACTGTGTAGTCTTCTTCCAGGAACTTATACGTTTTGAGAAAAAATCTAATCATCATTCCGGACAGGGGTTTATTCTCGAATAGAAGACCCTGAAAGATAACAAGATTACGGGGCCCGCCGCCAAATCGGTTATATGGCATACCGTTTTTGAAGTATCCTGATGTGACTTTTGACTCAACCATGTTTTTAAATCAGAATATTGTATTAATAACTTCAGGCTTTTAAATAATATACAATTTTTTTTATTCTAACAAATACCATTAAGAACTGCAAAACTCTTTTGGAACTGCATACTAAATCACCATCAAAGCAGGCCATATTGTAACGCTAAGAGGATTAAATAGTAATCAGAGTATTTATATCAAGGTTTTATTAAATAAAAAAACCTAATACTTTTTAAATACTATTCTTGTTTACTATATTGTAGTAGAATTTATTTAAAATAAGAAATAAAACCTTTTATAATCCATATAATTAAACCGAATAAGTGAGGTAAAAAATGAAAAATAACAAAAAATCTCCTTTAAAAGAACGCCCTTTACATGTGGCTGGTCAATCACTGGATGATCTAATTCAAAAGCATGCATCAGAAGATACTACCACTTTATTCTTTTTACCTGCAATACTAATTATAGTAACACTTACAGTATGGTTAACACGGAATTCTTCGCCACGATACCTTCCACTCATGATGTTAATAATAACTATTATAACTACTGTTTACTGTACATATAAGTTAATCATTCTTTGGAAAAGAATAAAATCTCTAAAATTGGGCAGAAATGGTGAAAGGATAGTTGCAGAGATATTTGATAATTTACGCAGTAAAGGTTTTGTTGTGTTTCATGATATAGTAGCTGAAAATTTTAATGTAGACCATGTAATTCTTACTCCTCATGGCATATTTACTGTTGAGACAAAAACATTAAGTAAATCCCCAAAAGACAAAATTACTTTTAAAAATGAAGATATAATTGCCGGTAATACAAATTTAGGTAATAAAGTTATTTTACAGGCAGAATCTCAATCAAAATGGCTGAAGTCAATACTAAAAGACAGTACCGGAAGAGATTATCACATAATGCCTGTTATCGTATTTCCGGGTTGGTTCGTTCAACCAATGCCTGAAAATTTAAAAAAACGAATATGGATATTAAACCCTCAAGCATTACCTTCTTTTATTAATAATGAACCGAAAACAATAAATGAAAGCGATATGCATTTAGCAGCTTTTCATATTTCCAGATATATTCGAACGCACAGTTAAGTTTATTATAAAGGAAACAGTGAGAACAAATAAAACTCTAATATGTACAATTTTACTCTTATTGATATCATTTATATTTCTCTGGGGATGTAAATCTCCATTTCCCGAGAAAACAGCTGAAGGAAAAGGTGAAGAAACAATTGAAGAGCTCACAGAGGAAACTACTAATAAAGACGAAAGTAAGAATGAAATAGAGCGTATAATTACTGAATCCGAATACTTTAAAATGCCTGATGAGATTATCCTATATAATAAAGGCGAACATATTATTGTTAAAAAAAATAATGAAACATACAACAAGATTACTTATATAACAAATGAAAGATTCAAAATAGAAGGCGAAATGATAGAAGAAGCAATACCGGATGAATTTATAGAAAATATTAAGAATAATAAATTTGCCATAGAATTTATATATAATAGTCAGATGCAGACTGTATATTATGAATGGCGCCATGAAAAAAATTATACAAAAATATTATTTCCTTTACCTGATTTCAGGGCAATTTTTGGTCCATATCAATATGAACATCAGAGTGGATATCAACAAGAATATCAGGATGGCCCTTTGTATGTATCAATTCAACCAGAGTCTGATTACCTGATAGCAATTATAGAAAAGGAATTTGACAGGTAGTAGAGAATCTTCTCTACAATCCCAGAATCCTTGAGCATACTGGTTTGCTATTTCCTGAGCAATGAAAAATTCAAATCCGTTCCCGTTATTTCATTGCCGTCACCATCGAGCATTAAAACTTCCTCTTCAGATACGATTTTAAGATATTGTTCCACTGAGCCGTCGGGTCTCAGAAGAACGAGTCTTCCTTCCTCATCGATTTTCCAGCTGCCGGTCGAGACAAAAGGTTCTGAATCCGTACCCAGATAGGTAAATGAGAATGTATATGTCTTATCTGATTCTACGGATAGTTCCGCTTTGATTCCTTCACAGTCAGCGCACGGAATTATACCTTCATAATTGCCAACAACTTTATCTTTTGCGCAGCCTGTTACTGATATTCCAAGCAAAAATATTATCAGTAAAACAAAAGCAGTTAATTTTTTTATGTTGTCAGACATAATGTTTCCTTTCGTCAAACTATTTCCCAAATTTAAGATAACAGCGTGCTGTCCTCTGCAAATTCTTCGCCGCTGACAGCGCCGAAACGCACCAGTAGATCCTCTACTGTAAGTTTCTGTTTTTCCTTCCCCCTGATATCCAGAATAATTTGCCCTTCATACATCATCATCAGCCTGTTACCGTGTCTGATGGCATCGCGCATATTATGGGTCACCATAAGGGTGGTTAGATTGTTTTCTTTAATGATCCTGTCGCTTAATTTTAAAACTTTTTGCGCAGTCTTGGGATCAAGCGCTGCCGCATGTTCATCCAGAAGCAGGAGCTTTGGTTTTTTTATTGTCGCCATGAGGAGCGTTAATGCCTGCCGCTGTCCACCCGAAAGCATTCCTACTTTTATGCCAAGACGATTTTCCAGACCCAGACCCAGTGTCGTGAGTAGTTCCCTGTACTCCTCACGCTCTTTATTGCTGATACCCCAGGAAAGACCGCGTCGCTGCCCGCGCCGCAGGGCAAGAGCTAAATTCTCTTCAATACCCATATTGG
This sequence comes from Actinomycetota bacterium, assembly GCA_028717265.1. Classification (GTDB taxonomy): domain Bacteria; phylum Actinomycetota; class Humimicrobiia; order Humimicrobiales; family Humimicrobiaceae; genus Hydromicrobium. The sequence continues at coordinate 2,361 of JAQUOE010000034.1, read as the reverse complement.
AAGCTGTGCCCATTACTGGATCCTGAAATACGCGGCCCAGCACTGTGGCGCGTTTATATTCATTAAGATTGGTTACATCTTTTCCGTCAATAATAATCGAGCCATTATCAACCGGATATACTCCTGCTATGCAGTTAAGAAGTGTAGATTTACCTGAGCCGTTGCCGCCAATGAGCGTTAAGAAGTCGCCTTTCTCAAGCTTAAGACTGACATTGTGCAGGGCTATTTTTTCATTTACGGTTCTGGGATTAAATATTTTAGTGACTTTTTTAACGTCAAGCATTTACTCTCCCCTTTTAAAAGATTTCTTGATAGGAACCAGGTAAGAGCGGAATACCGGCAGGGAAAGTGCGACAGCAACAGTTATGGCTGTAAAAAGTTTTAAATCGTTGGCGGGCATACCCAGCCTGAGTACGACGGCAATTATGATACGGTAAGTGATTGCGCCCATTGCCAGAGAGAGCAGACGGACGTAGAAGTTTCTTTTACCAAATAAAACTTCGCCTATGATCACAGACGCCAGGCCTATTACGATGGATCCTATTCCCATCTGAACATCAGCGAAACTCTGACTCTGCGCAATAAGTGCGCCGCCGATAGCGACAAGTCCATTACTGATCATGAGACCCAGTATGATCGTGGTATTTGTATTGATTCCCTGTGCGCGTGCCATCTGTGGATTATCGCCTGTTGCACGTATGGCACAGCCTATTTCCGTTCCAAAGAACCAGTACAGGATACCGGTCACGCTGCCGACGAAAATGAGCCCCAGCACGATTACGGAGCTCATGTGATTAAGCCCCATATTCTCAAATACGGTATATGCGGTATCCACGCGCAAAAGCGAAATGTTTGCCCTTCCCATTATCCGTAAATTGATGGAATACAGGGCAATCATCGTCAGGATTCCTGCCAGAAGTGAGGGGATTTTAAGTTTGGTATGCAGCAGTCCGGTTATGAGACCGGCGCCCAGACCTCCGAGGAACGCCAGTAAAATTGCGAGATAAGCATTAATGCCATTAGTTATTGCAAATGCAGCAATGGCTGCACCCATAACGATACTGCCCTCGACTGTCAGATCCGCAATAGCCAGAATACGATAAGTGATATAAACACCTATAGTTATAATCGCCCAGAGCAGACCAAGGGAAAGTGCCCCCATTAATATCTGCAGCATATCACTTGATCCATTCTTAAAATTTCGTCAGAGACAAAGATTAATATAAAGAGGATTTACAGTAATCAGTCTCTGACGATATTATGTTACTTTAGATAATTATTTACTCTTCGATAATGTACTGAGTCAGATCAGCCGGAATCTCAAGGCCAATTTCTTCAGCAACAACGCCATTTATTGCATAATCAAATTCGGTAGCCGATTCGATTGCCATTGTGGCAGGTTCTGCTTCGCCTTTTAAAATCTTAACAGCCATAAGGCCAGTCTGGTATCCAAGATCGTAATAATTGATTCCCAGTGTGGCCAGACCGCCAGCTATTACCATGCCGGACTCGCCGCAGATTACCGGTGTCTTTGAATCTACTGTAACTCCGTTTATCACGGGCATTGAAGATGCCAGTATATTGTCGGTAGGAAGGTAAAGCGCATCACAATCTTCTACGATCGACTGAGCAGCCTGCTGCACGTCATTGGAATTAGTAATGGTGACTTCCGTGTAAGTAAGGCCCATCTCTTCAATGACTTCTTTTGCGATTTGTGCCTGCACGATCGAGTTATCCTCACTGGAAGTATAAATAACACCTACAGTCTGTGCGTCCGGTACCAGTTTTACAAGCAGCTCTATCTGTTCCCTGATTGGATTCATGTCCGTGGTACCACTGACATTGCCGCCGGGTGCTTCATTGGAATCCACAAGCTTGGCAGCCTCATAATCCGTAATAGCTGTTCCAAGTATGGGGATATCTTTGGTCTTTCCTGCAATGGACTGAGCCGCAGGTGTTGCTATAGCAAGTACCAGATCCACCTTGTTTGCAACAAAACGGTCACTGATAGTCGAAAGATTGCTCTGATCTGCCTGTGCATTCTGTAGATCAATTGTGATATTCTCGCCATCAACATAGCCGTTGTCAGCAAGAGCATCGATAAATCCATCTCTGGCGGCATCCAGGGCAATATGCTCGACATACTGGATAATACCTATTGTGGGATTTTCTGCTGCCCCGTCCTTACAACCTGATATTACCAGGGTAAAGGACAGCACCAGCATAATAGCCAGCGTAATAATTGCTGTTTTTTTCAATTTAGCTCCTCCTCGTTGTCTAATTCGCAATTCTTAATAGTTATCTAATTATAATAAAAAATTTTTTTATGTGAATAGATTTAAGAATATTTATAAAAAAGCT
>JAQUOE010000033.1:2820-18525 GCA_028717265.1 Actinomycetota bacterium | reverse complement strand
TACCTTGCAGCAATTATAGATGGACTGTCAAGAAAAGCAGTGGGTTATGCAATAGGAAAAACACTTTCACCGGCTCTTACAATTTTAGCCCTTGCCGATGCAATAGGCTCAAGAGAAACAGTTGATCTTATCCATCACTCAGATCAGGGATTCCAGTATTGCAGCAGCCGTTATATCGGAATACTTAAAGATAACGGTATACAAATATCAATGTCAGATAAGGCAAATCCATATGATAATGCCAGGATGGAATCGTTCTTCAGGACACTAAAGGTTGAAGAAGTGTATATGGGCGAATACAATACATATGAAGATGTGCTAACCTCAATACCATATTTTATTGAAGAAGTATATAACAAGAAAAGGTTGCATTCTTCCCTGGGATATATGCCCCCGGAAGAGTTTGAAGATAGATTTAATAAAAATAAGTCTCATCAGTTGGTACTGATTTAGTTAAATGCGTGTCTAACTTTTGGGGTTCAGATCAAAGAACGTCTAAATAATAGTTTTAGCTGGAATAAAACCTTTAAAAACTGGTTCGAAATTTCGTAACTTGGGGCAGCCAGCATCTCAGGACACCTTCTCAAGACGCTCAGCAACCCAGACCTTAATGATTGATTGCCTTGGCACACCCAATCGTTTTGCTTCTTTATCCAACAAATTGATCATCCAGAGAGGAAAATCTACATTAACCCTCTTTTGTTCTTGTTTTGGTCTCCTTAATTTAGACAGATCAAGATGTTCTGTAATATTCTTGTTTTCATCAAATTTTTTTTCAAATTCGTTAGCTTTCATAAATATCAATTTCCTCCTTTCTCGACCTACGGACTGAGATAATTCTGATATTATCACTTCGGTAAGCTATAACTCCTGTCCAGTGTTTTCCTGCAATCTTGCCTATTACAAGAAATCTTGGTTCATCACTCGTTTTAACAGGAATTTCTACATAATCGTAATCTTCCCATAATTCTTTGGCTTCATTAAAATCAATACCATGTTTTTGTTTGTTAGATTCACTTTTATTTTTATCAAACTCAAATTCCATGATATATAGATATTATACCTTTTATATACCTATTGTAAATATAATTTGTTTTATTTATTAAAAATTTCTTGAAAATTTATTAATTCTTCCAGAAATTGGTTCAAAATTTGGCAAGACGGGGCAGTCAATCAGAAAATGGGGCGCTTTCTGCCAGAATCCGGCTCTCCACCAACACGCTCTCTAACCACACAACGCTTTGAATCTTAAACTATTATAGAACGGAATGGCCCCTTATTTGAGGGAGAACCAAAAACTAACTAAAAGCAGGAAAAATATATTTATTCAGTATGGAGAAGTTTTTGACTTCGGAAGTATAATTACCGCCAGTAAAAACAATTACAGAATCTAGCTCTGGTAAAACGATGATTTTCTGTCCACCCCAGCCATTGGCCCAGAAACCATTTACTTTCTTTCCAGCAACTTCGAACTCCTTAGTCCACCAGGTATAAGAATAACCTGCTTTCCCCACATCTTCACCAGGTACTTTGATATTTTCATTACCAGGGAATGTGACGGCGCTTTTTTCAACCCATTGCCTGGATATTATACTTTCCCCATTCCAGGTCCCATCATTTAAAAAGGTAATACCGATCTTTACCATACTTCTCGGGGTAAGCTTTAAACCGCTTGCGCATTCGACAACACCATTTTCAAACCGGTCTGCCCACCTAAAGGCATCGATCCCCAGTGGTTCAAATAAATACTTTCCGGAAAACTCTTCAATATCCATCCCTGAAGCATATCTCAGGATCTCCCCTAGTGTAATTATATCACCACCAGCATAAGTGAAATGAGTCCCGGGTTCATGGACCAGGGACTTTTCCAGGATATATAAAATAGGGTCTTTATCGGAAAACCAGATCCCGATAGCATCATTTTCAGGACTGCTATACGGCGCATTCCACTCCTTCCAGTCCAGTCCGGAAGTCATCGTCAGCAGATTCTCAATAGTAATCTCTTCCTTACCATCCGCAGCAAGATGCTGGTACTCAGGCAAATAATCAAATATTGACTGGTTAATACTTTCTATAAAACCCTCATCAATTGCAATACCGATACAGATGGATGTTATGCTTTTTGTATCAGACATGATTGAGTGCAAAGTATTACTGTTAAAAAACACATAATCTGCATGATGATCAGGAGCATCCCATTGATATTTATGGCCGGCAGAATATTCTTCGACCACCAATTTTTCGTCCTTATAAATAAGTATCGAATGGACTTCCCCGTATTTACCCCTGTCTATATCATTTATTGCCTTTTCAATCAATCTCTGATCGATTCCGACTTCTTCTATTGTTCCAACATCAAGTCCATCACCAATATTTTCTGGTAGTTGGTAAGTTCTCAGGGTAGAGGGATCCTGTTTACAGCTGATAAATGATAATGGAAAAATTGAAATTGAAATAATTATTATAATTATAAGAAGAGTTCTATATTTATTCATTTATTAATAATCCTTTATAGAGACGGCTGATATTAAGACATTCTAACTTAAAAATACGACAATTGTAAATTAAAATAGTCTGATAAAAAAGAATAGAAACTCAGTTTTTATTCATACCCAATTCAGGTATAAAAGTATCCTCATATACACTTAATAAAGTGGTTCTAACTTTGTCCATTGTCGCCAGTCAGAATTCGTATGTTAAATGTCTTAAAAATATTTTTTACAGATTTTTAGAATAAAGAAAAATCAAATTCCTGATACAGACAATAGTTATATAAACTATTATAAAGAATACGACTATCCACTCAAGAAAAAATACTTTATTAAAAATCCCTGAAGATATATTAATAACAGCTGCAAGGAATGAAAATATAGCAAGCAGATGAGTACTCTTTTTATAAATCCAAATAATCCCCGAAAAAGTTATAGAAGTTCCCAGGAGGATATATAAAAGCTTTGACCACAAAGAGTGATTTGAAATATCATTTATGGGAAATATTCCACTCATTAAAAAAGAGAATCCTCCCAGCATACCAAATATTTTTACCATCCAGGTGTATATTTTTATTTTTCTTCGATTATCTTTTATCAGTTCCACAATAAAAAAATAAAAGAAAATAATCAAAAAACCTGTGATACTACTGGCAAGCCTGTAATAGATAGAGCCTGAAATGTTCCAGCTAACATGGCCCAGGTCACTTAACCAGTTATGAAATGGATTAAATTCAAGAGGATAAAAAAACCAGGATATAAGAGTAAAAAAGAGGTAAGTTACTATTGCTGTAAATCCAAATGCTGAAGAAATTATATGTTTTTTCATTTTAATTAATTTAAATTAATTTTTATTTTAAAAAATCTTATCAATAAAGTTAACCAGGATATTAACGAAAAAATATTACTACTTTTATTTTAAAATTAATAATTAATTTTAAAATTATTAATAATTGCAAGAGGCTGTCCTAAGATATGAAATAATATGAGGAACTTGCATCAAGAGACACTCCATTATTTTAATAGAGCTTTTAATTTTATTATTTCTTTTAAAATTTGGTTCGAAATTTCACTACCTTGGCCAGCCAGTATTGGATTAAGCTAAATCTTTAATGAACTTAAATACCGGAAAAAATAATTGTACATGTCCTGCCAGATTTTATTCTTTAGCTAAAAATTCTTTATTTATCCCTTTGACCAAAAGCCAAATTCCTATAACAAATTCAAAGGGGACATATAGGAAGTTTATATAGAATGGTAATTCATAACCCAATACTTTCGACAGTGTTCCTATGAGTACAAGGGGAACTGTTATTAGACCCCAGAGAGACAGAGCGCGTGGAACAGCTCTGGATTTACAGAGCAGATAATAGAATAGTATTGCACCAACAGAAAAGACTAACGAATGCAAAACACTACCGGTAAAGTCCATAGATTCAACCGATAGATTTCCTAACATTTGCAAATAATCAGGTTGTCCCGCTACTATATATTCCTGGCTAATGCGTAAGAGAGAGAAAGCTTCCATCCTGCTTACGGCAAGTAGCGCCGCTGCTATTATATAAAATCCCAGGGCGACGAGGGCTATTATTTCATTCTTTTTCTTTAAAACTATAAAAAGAACAGCCCCTAAAAAAACTATACCAAGGGCAGTTATCACATCAACTAAAATGTATGTCTTCATAAGCCAGACATTGTTTGCAATATTGGTCATACTTTCAGTTATATTTTCAGTTGTAATCAATGCCGGACGCAGAACCATTCCGTTGACCACATTTGTAATGAACTCCAGAAGAAATGCAATCCCTAAAACTATCGATGTCTTTTTAACTGAATTCATTTTTTCCTCTACATCTATTTAACTTCATTGAGCAATCTAAATCTTTACTATTTGAGTAAGTACAATAGGAGGCATAGCTATAAATCGTATAGCAAGACCTATCAATCCGCTAATAATTCCCACGATATCAAAAGCTCTCCCCCTTTCACTGGATTTGCCTTTTTTTATTCTTATTAAGTCAATGGCCCCACAAGCAATGCCGGATATAGATAAAATGATTGAAGAAGTACTTATTACAAATTCCGGTGTATTATATATGTTCCAATTTTTATTCAGTACAGTAAATACTACTACTAAAACAACAGTTAAAAGAATTATAGTCAATAATAGACCAGATAAGCCAGTAACCTTAGCAGCAGTTGCAAGCGCTCCGATTTTTTCCTTTTTAGTTTCATTATTCATAATTATTTTTTCCTGTTCCTTTCACTTTGTTCTAGGTACAAAACTGATTAAAAGGTTTTTTTAAGATTTTACCTATATATATAAAAAACCAACTAATTACTTAGTCGGTTACACAATTAGCTCCGCCTTTCTTTTGCTTTGTGTGTCCAATAAATTAGAAGGGCCTCAATGCTACTAAATCGTTTTCGTATTTAATTAAGTAGTAATTGTACTACTAATATTACCAGTTGCAATTATTTAATTAAATTCTTAATTTCTCTTAATATTTTCAAAAAATGGTTCGAAATTTCACTACCCGGGGCAGCCATTAATATATTTATGCGACGTAAAGATATTTAATGCTATAATACATATTAAACATTTATATAATTATAAAAAATTTTATTAAAAATACTAATAAAAGATTTATATGCTAATAAATAGACCTGTACCTTTTCTGGATTTAGTTTTAAGTATATCGGAAGCAACGGATTTAATTGATTTAAATATAAATGATCACGGTAAGAGAGTTGCTTTCATAGCTTTAAATATCGCTAATGAATTAGAGTTAAATCCCTCCGATAAACATACTATTATAATTGCAGGGCTATTGCATGATATAGGGGCTTTTTCTCTTCAGGATAAATTAAAAGCTGCCAGCTTTGAATTTGAATTTAAATATGAGACAAAAGAAATAAATAAGCATGCCGAATTAGGCTATATGCTTTTGAGAAAATTTAAGCCATTGTCAGAAATGGCAGAAATTATCCGGTACCATCATTTTACCTATAAAGAAGCAGAAAAATTAACTGATATCGATAAAAATATTTTATTATTTAGTCAAATAATCCATTTAGCTGACAGGATCGATATATTGATTGGTAGAAAAAACAATATATTGAATCAGGTTAAAGATATTTATGATAAAATCTCAGAATATTCTGAAGAATATTTTAACCCAGAGTTAGTAGAAGTATTTGATTATTTAAAATCAAAAGAATATTTTTGGTTAGATATAGTTTCTAATCCTCAAATTTTAACCTTTTCCAGATTTCTTGGATATTTGCCTCTCGATTTTAGCTTAGATAAAATTCTTGATTTTTCAAAAATGTTCAGCCAGATCATTGATTTTAGAAGTTCGTTTACAGCAACACATTCGAAAGGTGTTACAGCTACTTCGACCGCACTTGCAAGATTAAGTAATTTTTCAGATACGGAATGCAAAATGATGGAAGTTGCAGGTTATTTGCATGATTTAGGTAAATTATCAGTTCCTGCTGAGATTTTAGAAAAACCGGCGGGACTTACTACAGATGAATTCGATATCATAAGAGGTCATACTTATTTTACATATAAAATTTTGAGCAATGTCGCAAATTTGGATACCATAAATTCATGGGCCTCGTTTCATCATGAATGCCTTGACGGGACTGGATATCCTTTTCATTTAAAAGAAGATGGACTTTCGTTAGGATCAAGAATTATGGCTGTTTCTGATATTTTTACAGCCATTACCGAAGATAGGCCATATAGAAAAGGAATGACTAAAACTGAAAGTTTAAAAATAGTAGAAACAATGGCAAAAAATAATAAAATTGATGCAGATATAGTATCGGTTTTAAAATTAAACTATGATGAAATTAATTCTGCAAGAATAATTGCACAAAATGAAGCTTCAATAGAATACAAAGAATTCAGACAGTATTACAACAATGCTCTAAATTCAAAAAAATAAAATATTAACCTCAGTGGACTATATCCATAAAATATTATTTTATATACTTTTATTACTTAAAATGTCCTTCAAATTATTTAGTTCCTTTAAAAATTGGTTCGAAATTTCACTGCCCGGGGCAGCCAGAACAAGTTAAAATCCTTGTTATTCCAATTCGCTATATTTTGGTATGCAATGTGCCCAGGTAAGCAGGTTCACTCCAGAAATTAATGCTAACTTTAATAAATTAATAGTTTTTTATTCTGCTGTAGTTTCCTCAGGTAATTCTTCTGCAGTATCTGTGCTCTGCTGCGGTACTGTTGTGTCCGGAGTTATGCTGTTCAGATTCTCCTGTAATTTCAATAGATCGAGAAACGGCACAATACCTTCGCCGGGCAGTATCCCCCATGTAATATTTGGTGATAGTTTCTGAATAAATTCAAGCTGTATTATCTCGGGATATTGCTTCAATGCTTCGCCTCTTATCTCTATTTGTTGAGCTTCAGCTTCAGCCTGGATTATGACCTGTTGCTTCTTAATCTTTTCCTGTTCCAGGATATTTTGTTCGACTACGATTCTTTCCGAGGCAATCTGTTTGTCTTCAAGCACATTGAAATACTCCTCAGTAAAGTCAATTTTCCTGAGTAAAAACTCATCCAGTATAATTCCATTACGATTAAAAATAGGACGCAGTGTATTACCCAGTTCTTCCTGCAATTCAAAAACCTGTTCGGAATAAAGCTGCTCAGCTGTATATTTTTTAGGAATATTCCTTGCAAATGAGCGGGACTCGGCTTTTACAACCTTTTCCACGAGGTCATCCATATTACCTATATTATTTAAGATCCATTCAGCCTGTTTACCATCGATCGCAAACCTGATAGTGAATTTTACTTTTATTTGCTGGCCGTCAGCCGATGTTGTGTCTACCGTATAATCAGTATAATTTGCTTTACTTATTTCAGCTTCATCGCTTGTTTCATATGTTACCTGCCTTGTTGAATAGTTAACAGTATTCTGGATGAATGGTATCTTTATATGAATACCCGGTTGAAAAGTCACACCGATGGTTTTACCGAACTGGGTAAGAACTCTTGTATTTCCCGCCTGGACAACTACAATGCTGTTCAGTATTAGTATCAATGCAAAACTAAAAACAACAACTCCTGCTATAATCTTCCATACGAATTTTTTCATCCTTATACCTCCTTGTGATATTTATTAGACATTTTAGAAGATTTCGTATAATTTTTTAACCGGCAAATTTATAATTATCCATTTATATTTACTTTACCATATAAAAAATATAAAAGTAATATCGGAAGGGATTTTTTGAGTTTATATAGATATTTTTACTTATATAAAACTCTGGAATTTATTATTAAATTCTTTAAATTTAATTATTTCTTTTAAAATCTGGTTCGAAATTTCACTAACCGGGGCAGCTATGATAGTCGTCTGCAAAACAAACCAATTTCAGGCTTTCTCTATTATTTTACCTGACCTGATTCATCAATCGAAGAAGAGAGATCTATCCATGGCTTTTAAACCGGCAAAGGAGGCTGCCGGAACCTGGAATAAAATATCATTCAATATTGCTCATAGCTTAATCTTCCGGATCTCATGCTCAAGCCTGGTTATAATTTTCCTCTGCCCTATTATACCTTCGTTAAGATCCTCCATTTTTTTTGAATAATGCTTTATTTTTTTATCATTTATTCCTGCAGATAATTCATATTTTAACTTGTATGCAAGTTTCTCAAAATCATCAATGAGTTTATTGAGATAAACCTTCTTTTCATTTAAACAGGTATACACATCACCGTTATAATAATTTACCGGTATAACATTACCTGAAGCACTATCCTTTTGTTGATTTTTAATTTTTTCCAGCATTTAAAATCTTTATAAGAAGATTTATACTATTCTTTCCAGTAATTTTTCTCCACTTTCTACATTTAACATTTTGTTTCTAAGATCATCTAACTGTGAAGCAAGATACCGAATACATTCTTTCTGCTTTCTTATTTGTTCATTCAATTTGAACTCTCTGCTAAATCCGATATCTTTTGCCATATTAAGATACTCACCTGTAAACAGAATAGAACCAATTTGCTCCTCAATCAAACCCCGTTCTTTTTTCATTCAGACTCCTTTTATATTTAAATGAAAATTTCTGCCTGTTTAGTTTGATTTTTTCTTTGTTTAAGCTCCGGTTCTTATTACTAATATTGCTACTTTAATAATAAACAATATGAGAATTTGCGTGCATTATATCACATGTAATATCAAGAATGTTTAAAATTTATTTAAAAAAATGTTAAATAAAAATTAAATAGGTTTCAGATCGCTTATAATATCATCAACTGATAATCTTTAAGAAATTCCTGACCAGATTAGGATCAAATTGTGTTCCCGAACATCTTATCAATTCTTTTACGGCCTGCTTCCTGCTCATTGGTTTTTTATAAGGTCTGCCGTTACGCATCACATCATAAGCATCAACAATTGAAATGATCCTTGCAGTTATGGGGATATCTTCTCCGATCAGCCCTTCAGGATAACCGGTCCCATTCCACTTTTCATGGTGATAGAGCACCCCCTTTGAAATAGGTGATAACTGTGGTGATGACAGGAGTATCCTGTATCCAATTTCAGGGTGTTTTTTTATCATTTCCCATTCCTCAGCAGACAGATTATCTTCTTTTTTCAATATTGGTTCCGGAATCGCAATTTTACCAATATCATGCAAACTTGCCAGCAGAACAAGTTCGCTGAGTTTTCTATCGCTAAGGCCGACAAGTTTACCAAGTTCAAGCACCATCCCTTTTAACCTCTCGCCGTGATTTTCAGTTTCTACGCTTTTTTCATATAAAGTCCTTTTAAGAGATGAAAATATTGAGCTTGAGATACTCTTTGATTCCATCAGCTTATTAGTGTACATCATATCTTCAGCATTTTTTACTAACGCATTAATATCCTGGTCTATAGATTTTTTTATGCTATATCCCAGGGAGATGCTGATTGGTATCTTATGTCCGCCTGTTTCCCTGCAGCACTCCCTTATTCTTTCTATTACTATTTCAGCGATCTCTTCTCCGGTCTGGGGAAGAATTACGGAAAATTCATCTCCGCCCCATCTGAATATAAAATCTTCCTGCCGGCAGCATTTTTTTAATATATTCGCACATTCATATAAAAGTGCATCACCTTCTTTATGGCCAAAAGTATCATTAATAAGTTTAAGACCATTCACATCACCTATTATAATGCTTAAAGGAAGCTGCCTTTGCGTATCGAGCCTTCTTATTTGATCTTCAAAAAAAGATCTGTTGTATAAAGAAGTAAGGCTATCATGAAAACTTAAAAATCTGATTTTTTCTTCTGCCCTTTTCCTCTCGGTTATATCTCTTACAATTCCCTGTATGTAAGCCGGTTTTGTTTTTTCGTAAATGACGCTTGAATTTATCTCAACATTAATCATTGAGCCATCTTTTTTACTGATAATGGTTTCATTTATTACATTATTACTAAGAAATATATCGTCATCATGAGAAGTGTAAAATTTATCAGGCACAGAAGTCAGAAGCAGCTCCTCTTTATTATCATAGCCCATTATCTTAATAAGCGCAGGATTAGTATCGATGAACTTCCCGTTCATATCCGCCATATATATACCATCAAGAGAGTTTTCAAAAAGAGAAGTGTATTTATCATGCTTAATCCTCCGGGAAAGAAATTTGCTGTCAGGGATTTTGATCTCTCTTCCGGCAACTATTCCAATAGTAGTACCATTATGGTTAATGAGTTTGGTACAAATCTTACACTTTATTATGCTGTTATCTTTTTTTATGCAATCAAGTTCATAACATCTTTCATGGCCAAAAATGGAATTTTTTATGGCAAGATTATAAGATTCGAGAGTGAATATATCCTTAACATACTGTCCGGTTAGCTCTCTCTTATTATCATAACCAAGAAGAAGCACCATCTGCTCATTGAGCTCGATTATTTTTCCTTTATTATAAAGTAGTATTCCCCCAAACGAAGTAGATCCATATTCAGCATCAACATCCATGCCGGATATTTCTTTATTGAGATCTTCAATTTTTAAATTAACCACATTCATTATCTTATTAATAAATCATTAAATATATTATATTAAAGAATAATAATTATTTATAATAACATTTATAACTTTATTAATAAAAGTAATTTAACTATTATTTAATATTATTTTAATAAATTTAAAACATTTTAAAAAGACCCGAATACTATTATTCAGTAAAAAAACGCAGCTCTTATTTCTTTAAGTTAATTCTTCCTCTCCAATTCTTTCCCGGGCAGCTTCCATATATTACGCAGTATTTTTATTACCTGATAATCCGGGTACCCTACTATTGTTTTCGCCCTGACAACTGACTCCGCTACAATTTTATCAAAAACTATTTCTCCGGGAACCTGAATACTCTTATCTCTGGACCAGCGCTCGATTTTTTTGGTTATGCTGCAATTCAGACCATATTTATTTATTATTATTTTTGCCTGTACATTAAACACTTCGGTAATGGCTATCTTCCCTGCCCCCTGCCACTCGCGACTGATATTATCTATGCCCGCATACTTCATTTGTGTACCCTGCAGCATTAATTGATGCATTTTCAAGAAAAATAGTGGAATATGCCCCGAAAAGATTTGAACATATATTTGCTGAAAAATATTTGAGCAAAGTTTGTTCCCAGGCTAAGAAAAGTGAGTGTGTAAATTTCGGAATTCATACCAGATCGTATCTATACCTGTTCTTGTTTTGATCCCTGCAGGTTTACCGGACATGGATCCAGGCAATCCAATTACGAATGGTGATTTTGAAACAGGCGACTCGACTGGTCGGTCATCCAATTATACGGTATTGTATCGGTTGAATCCGAGAACTCAAATCAAATGTTTGGTTTGACAATTGTATTCTTATATATCATTGGATAAGCATCTTATCAAAACCTTAAAACACTTTAACTTTTCTATTGATCAGACATACTTCTTATTTCATAGTCTGTTTATTCTTCGAGAATCGCCTCTGCTTCTTCACGATATGCATCCATTACGTAAGGAATGCCAGAAACTTTTGCGGCTTCTTCAGTCAAAGACATAAGATCGTCGCGTGAAATCGTATTGAGCCTAAAGTTTCTGCTTCCTGCCATCAGCTGTTGTAATCCAACCTTAATTTTCTGAGAAAAAGAATATATGCCTACAGCACCTAAAGTTATATCTTTCATATCCTTACCGTATTTCTCGGCCAGCTCTTCATAACAGACAAAAATTTCTTTTTCTGTTTTTCCGTAATTAGAAACCGTAGATGGAAGATTACCTTCCTTAAGCCAGATAGCAATATTTTTTCCTACCATGCCCGGAATCATCAGCGCCCTGCCCATACAAACTGCCTTAACAAATGGTGAACCCATCGCAATGACTTTAAAAATATGGTCTTCAGTTGAAAAACCGCCTGCTATGGCTATATCGGGAAGGCGCACTCCTTTTTTAACTAACTTCTGACAGAATTCATAAGTAAGTGCCTCCAGATAAAAAGTAGGAATACCCCATTCTTCCATCATCCTCCATGGACTCATACCCGTTCCGCCAGGAGCACCATCAATAGTTAAGAGATCTATTTTAGCCATTGCAGAATATTTAATAGCCATAGCGAGTTCCTGCATCGAGTAGGCTCCGGTTTTGAGTGTAACACGTTTAAAACCTAAATCTCTTAAACGCTTAACCTCATCTAAGAAACCCTCCTCAGATACGAATCCTAAACGGGAATGACGTTCAAATTCTTTAATAGCACCATCTTTAAAAGCCTCTTGATTTGCATGCAGGGATGGATCCGGAGTAACGATGTAGCCGCGTTTTTGCAGCTCAAGTGCCCTATCCAGACTTCTTACCTTTATCTCTCCACCGATGCACTTTGCACCCTGTCCCCACTTCAGTTCTATAGCCTCCAGATTATGTTTTTTTCTTATATACTCGGCTACGCCCAGACGTGTATCTTCCACATTCATCTGTACCAGTATCTCACCATAGCCTTCATGAAATTTTTTATAAATCTCGATACGCCTATCCATGTCCGGTGCGTTCTTTATTTTACCCTTGTTGTCAAGCTCGAGTTTCGGATCGATACCACATACGTTCTCACCGCAAACCAGGGTAATACCGGATATTGCTGCCCCGATTGCAAAATGGTCCCAGTTTATTCTGGCAATATCTGTTGAACCTAATGCACCGGTAAAAAGGGGGATTTTCATTTTTACTTTAGAATTCCAGCCATATTCCGTCCCGGTATTTACATCAGGAAATTTTGTATTATCCGGATTACCCTTAGCTTCTTCAGGCAATCCTTTTGCCCCTAAAGCATATCCCTGGATATTAAAATGTGAATAATCTATCGGATAATCCTTGTCTGCGCCTGCCGTTATTTCACCGAATTTGCCTGGATAAATCACTTCCCGGCTCCTGAAAGCTGCTTTAAATACCTCACAATTGCCCCTGCAACCATCAATACAACGGGAACAAATACCTGAACCCGGAACTACATTTTTGGAACGGTTAAACGTCCCGGTTGCATCATTTGCATTTGGTCTTAGCAGATTCATTTCTTTTCCTCCTTCTCTGGTTATACTTATGATTTACAATCTCTTTACCTGCATTATCTTCTTCGAAAATTTTAGTCAAGACTTTTATTTTTTCTTTAAAAGGCATATTCAGCATATTAAAAATCATTTCATTTATATTTGACAGAAATGAGGACAAAATAAAAAGCGTCCCCCGTCCATAACCAGGAACGGCAGCACGTTAATGTTCTTATTTTTAAGCATAGACTCTGTGCTTTCTAATTTTGAAAAAAGTGTAACAAATAATCCGGGCTTGTCAAGCAAATGTCAGAAGATGTCATTTAAAAGTTGAAAGTGGACTGATTTTTAATAATCTAAAAGAAGATGAAAATAATACCGAATCCGGGAAGCTAAAAATAGGAATATGCGAACTTGAGCAGATGATGGAAAAGCTTTATTAAAATCAGTAAAAAATATTTATCATTAAAATAATCAAATGCCCGGTTCCGGAATAAAAATCAATATCACCTGTAAGGGTTGAACTTTTTTATTAAAATCATTCTTTAGCCAGTTTGAGTATTTTCTCAATGTCTATATAATCTTTGACAATCTTGATCAATTTATTGAGTTTTCCTTTTGTATTCACACTCGATCTCCCCATTATGTCATATAATTTCCCGACTGCTGAAAGAGTATCACATTTTACAACAATCATTGGAATTTCCAGCTCTTCTGCCCTGCCTACAACCGTGGGATTCGGATCATAGTTACCTGTAAGGACGATGCATTTTGTATTGGTTTCCATTGCTGCAAGCTGAATATCTGCCCTGTCTCCGCCTGTGATAACTACCTTATTGGAGCTTGTCCTGAAAAACCTTAGCGCCAGCTCATGACCCATCGCGCCAACCATAAAAGATTCAACCAGTTCGTTTATTTTGTCATTTGCGCAAATTACCTTACCGTCAAGGCATCGTGCGATTTCCCCGATACTTATAGATGAAAGAACCTTATCGGCAGGCATGATTCCAAAAACGTTAACTTTTCTTTTTTGTAGATATGGTACAACAATATTTTGAAATCTTTCTATATTTTCCAGCGGTAAAAGATTCAATATAATACCTCCGAAGCATTCTTTAAAAAATTCTTTATAATATATTGCGATGTCAGTAATGTCATCGTCTTCTGTATATTTAACGACATTAATTACTTTTGCACCTATTGACTTACATATTTCTTTTGACGATAGTCCTGCCGCTATACCGTATTTGCTGTTTTTTGCTCCCTCAACAATCACCAGATCTTTGTTTTGCGAGATTTTTTCAAAAGATTTATCTATAATTTTCAGGTATTTTTTCGAAGTCTCTTCCATTTTTTGCTTCAAAATATCGTCATAGTCTTTTTCAATAAAAATAAGAGGACTCATATCTTTCAGGCTATCTTCTGTATCAAGAATATTGGAAATATCTTTAACATCTTTATCAATATAATCTTTGCCGATTTTTTCGGGAAGTGTGCCAAGAGGCTTCATATAGCCTATATTATACCCTCTTTCCTGCAGCAGTTTACCCAACCCGATGCAAATGGAGCTTTTACCTGAAAAGGGCTTATTGGAAGTGAATAATAAAGGTTTCATCTTTGCCTCCTTTTCATATTCTTTTTACTCTTTTAATCTTAATTGTGAATAAAATATTAGTTTTTGTAAAAAAGTTTGTATCAATTGATATTATATCAGGAAAATTAATAACAGTGTGATAATTCTTTGAAAAGTTTTTTAAAAACTTACTTTTTTGACTGAAATTTAAATTTTAAAAGTCCGGAGCCAGAAATTTGCTTATCATATATATAAGAAGGATTTTTATGACATCTGTTTTTAAATAATGACGGGCACTGCTATCAAAAAGAACCCGCATGCAGGCTTCAAATTCCTCATCTTTTTCATCTAAAATAAATAATACGGGAAATTTCTTAAAAGGATATACCGCTACAGCAAATTTGAAGCTTTTATTTACCTCTCCGCCTGATTTTACAAGTTTTTCAATAAATTTTATTCCGCTGCTTTCATATTTCTTAACAAGCGGCTGCAATACTCCGGGGATTGTACTTGCATAAAAAAGTCCTCCCGGGAGATCACGGTAAGAGATCCATTCCCCTGTTAATTGCGTTCCATTGGCAGTAATAAGAAAGTGGAGAATAATAGTTGATGTGAATAAATCAAGAGGTGTTAGCGTACCGTTTTCAGAACTACTAAAAAAATTAAAAATTTTTTTCTCCGACATGTCTACCATGACCTTTCTTTCAAAAAAATCCAATATCAACTTATCTTTACTTATAATGCTGGCAGAAGTGTTTCTTTCGACTTCCCCGAGTTCCCTGCCTGCAATTTCCAAAAAAAGATTCTCATAATTTTTAACGAAAAGTTCATAGTTTTTATTTAGATTTTCATTAACTGCCATGGCAGATTTGTGGTTAAATTTTAAATTTTTCTCTTAAAGTATATAAAAACACCATTGGAAACTCAAACTAAAAAGGATTTAATAGCTAAAAACGGTTTTAGATATAGGCAACACAGAATCAGGACTCATAGACAAATATATGGACCGGAAAACTGATACTATTAAAAAATATACGATCCCATCTGTTTTATTTATATTGTGCTATTACATCGTGGTATAATTTCCC
>JAQUOE010000033.1:0-2720 GCA_028717265.1 Actinomycetota bacterium | reverse complement strand
ATTATTCTTAAGGGTAATAAGAGTATGAAGGAATTTGAATTATGAAAATAATATCAGGCTGCCCTGGACAAAATACAGCCTATCTAAAAGATTTCAATACAAATATCATTAAATGCCCGGGGTGCGGACATGAGATAGAGTTTTTTTCTGATGAAAAAAAAGTAAGATGCCCCCAATGCAAAAGCAGTGTTTTTAAGATTAGTCCTCAGGTAATAGAATACAGGAGTGGAAAATTGATTTATCATGATTCTGGCGAAAGCTGCCTCGATTGGTGCGGTGGATGCCTGGATAAAAATGATTACAAAGATATTATGGAAAACCGGAAAAGAATAGAAAAGAAAAAGGAAGATTTTAAAAAACTTATTGATTCCATAGATAAAAAAGATAAAGAAGTTATCCAATTTTTTATCGAAGCATTTCAGAAAAGCATCAATGATTCAAAACTTGTAGACCAGAAAATATTTGATATCCTCCAGAAAAAAAATCCTGAGCTTTTTATAAGGTCACGCAATTATTACCTCAATTTTTTGAATATGTAGGATTATTTCACTCTACGATTCCGATATCTGCGGTACTCTTTCAATACCAAAATTGGATGGAAATACCCCTGTGGGGCATATATCCATGCAGTCCATGCAATCTACACAATATTTAAAATATGAAGAATCAGGAATAAAGGCGACCTTCTTATTTATACCTCTTCCTACAAATCCTACAGCATTATTACCTTTTACTTCGGAACAATAACGCACGCATAATCCGCATAAAATACAATAGTCGTGTTCTTTTTTATATCTTGTTCTCCTGAGTCCATATTTTTTAGCAAGATTTTTTATTTCGGGATGAGAAGGAAACAATGCCATATAAAGCTCAACGAGGTTCTTCCTGATTTCCGAAACACGTGGACTTTCAGTAAAAACCTGTATTCCCTCCAACGCAGGATATGCACATGAGGCAACAATTCTTCTTTCACCATTTCTTTCTATTTCCACAAGACATAACCTGCATGCTCCATGAGGTTTAATTTTTTCATGATAGCAAAGCGTTGGGATATGAATTCCTGCTTTTTTTGCAGCATCAAGTAATGTGGCACCTTCTTCAATGTTTACTATAGAATCGTCAATTATAAGTTTGATCTGCTTTTTATCTTTAATTTCGGTTTTATTGTACATTGTTAACCCCATTTATTAGAATTTTTTAATTATCCACCATTTTGTCAACCGGTATCCCTGTTTTCTTTTCAATTGCATCAAATCTTTTCGGGCAGACGTCCATGCATGATCCGCATTTTGTACAGAGACTCTGGTCTATTGAATGATTTTTTTTAGCTTCCCCGGAAATTGCATTAACAGGACATACTTCAAGGCAAGCCATGCATCCGCTGCATTTTTCTTTATTAATTTTATAATAAATTAAAGGCCTGCATACTTTTGCGGGGCATATTTTATCATTTATATGCGCTTCATATTCGTTGCGGAAATATTTTATTGTAGTAGAGACTATATTTTTTGCAGTCGTGCCAAGCGCACATAAAGAAGCTCCTTCAAGTAAAAGTGATAAGTCCTGGAGCATATCCAGGTCTTCAATATTTCCTTTCCCGTTTATAATCCGGTCATAAATATGAATCATCTGCCTTAGTCCTTCCCTGCAAGGAACACATTTTCCGCAGGATTCATCGGCAAGAAATTTTATAAAATATTGGGCGATATTGACCATGCAATCGGATTCATCCATAACTATCATTCCGCCTGAACCCATCATGGACCCTGCCTTATTTAATTCATCGAAATCTATTGTAAGGTCAAGTAATTTCTCAGGAATTACCCCTCCGGAAGGGCCTCCTGTTTGCACTGCCTTGAATTTTTTATTGTCTTTTATTCCTCCACCTATTTTATAAATTATATCCCTCAATGATATTCCCATAGGCACTTCAACAAGCCCTGTATTATTTACTTTGCCTACAAGTGAGAATATTTTGGTTCCGGAGTTTTTTCCGGTTCCAAAGCTTTTAAACCATTCAGCTCCATTTTTTATTATATAAGGAATATTTGCGTAGGTTTCGACATTATTTATATTTGTGGGTTTACCCCATAAACCGCTTACGGCAGGAGGGAAATATTTAAATCTTGGTTCACCTACACTTCCTTCTATCGCGGTCATCAGGGCCGTTTCTTCTCCTGATACAAAAGCCCCGGCTCCAAGGTGTACGTGAACATCAAATTTAAATCCCGAATTCAAGATATTATCTCCCAGTAGTCCGTACTCTTCTGCTTTCTTGATTGCGATTCTTAAATTTGCCACTGCCTGGGGATATTCCTGTCTTACATAGATAAAGCCTTCATGAGCACCTATTGCATAAGCTGCTATTATAAGCCCTTCAAGAACACTGTGCGGGTCTCCTTCCAGTACACTCCTGTCCATATATGCACCGGGATCACCTTCGTCGGCATTTACAATAACATATTTGGATTCTCCGGGTGTATTCCTGGTAACTTCCCATTTAATTCCAGCAGGAAATCCTCCACCACCCCTGCCTCTTAAATTTGCTTTTTTGACTTCCTGGATAATTTCTTCCGGACCCATAATGGTTAAAGCCTTTGCAAGCGCCTGGTATCCGCCGATCCTGATATAATCATCTATATTTGCAGGATCAATTTTCGAATTTTTATCCAGTACAATTCTTTTTTGGTACTTATAGAATGGTATTTCAGCTTCTTTAA
>JAQUOE010000032.1 GCA_028717265.1 Actinomycetota bacterium | reverse complement strand
ATGGTTGGCCAGGAGATTAATTCCGAGATCATGTATCAGGAAATAAGAAGGTATCTTGCTTCGATAAGATCCGGAACACATAAAGTAAAGGACAGAGGCGAAGTTAGGGGTGGAGGAAAGAAACCCTGGAGACAGAAAGGAACTGGCAATGCAAGAGCAGGATCGAGCCGTTCCCCGATCTGGAAGGGCGGCGGAGTGGTTTTTGGGCCCACGCCAAGAGATTATTCTTTTAAATTAAATAAAAAAGTGATAAAGCAATCAAAAATGATGGCATTATCCGATAAATTTAAAAATAAAAAAATCGTAGTTCTCGATGAATTGAATTTTAAAAATCCGGAAACAAGCAAAGCGGCAAAAATATTAAAGAAACTTAAACTTGATAAGGATAAAGTGCTCATGGTATTTGAAAATATAAATACAAATGAAGTAAAATCCTTTAGGAATATAGGCAATGTCATGATAGAAAGTTCAAAGGGTCTGAATGCTTATATTATCCTTGCGGCGGATTATATAGTTTTTACAAAAAATTCATTGGATGATTTTATTAAGAGGTCAGGTAATGGAAAATCCTAGAGATATAATACTTTCTCCTGTTGTGTCGGAAAAAAGTTATGCGGCGGTTAAGAATAAAAGATACTCCTTTTTTGTTGATATCAGAGCGGAAAAAAGTGAGATAAAAAGAGCAATAGAAGAGATATTTAAGGTTAAGGTTTTAAAAATAAATACCGTAAATATTAAATCCAAACCAAAAAGGATTGGAAGATCTCTTGGTACCAGCTCCCGTAAAAAAAGAGCTGTGGTTACACTGGGTAAAAAAGATAAAATTGATTTTTTTGAATCTGTTTGATTTATTTGGAGGTTTTAAAAGTTGGCTGTTAAAAAATATAAACCCACTACTCCCGGAAGAAGATTGGCAACTGTTTCTGATTTTTCGGGTTTAACTAAAAAAAGACCGGAAAAGTCTCTAACCCGGTCTCTAAAGAGAGATGCAGGAAGAAATAATTATGGCAGAATTACAAGGAGACATAGTGGTGGGGGGCATAAAAGATTATACAGGATCATAGATTTTAAAAGATTAAAGGATAATATTCCAGCAAGAGTGGAAGCAATCGAATACGATCCTAATAGAAATGCAAGGATTGCTCTCCTGAGTTACAGGGATGGCGAAAAAAGTTATATAATTGCTCCTTTGAAATTAAAAATCGGGGACATACTGTTATCAGGGGAAAAAGTAGATATTAAAATAGGTAATGCGCTTCCTTTAAAGAGTATACCGGTAGGAACAATAATCCACAATATAGAGATCAGGGAAGGAAAGGGCGCAGAACTGGTTAGATCGGCAGGAGGATATGCCCAGCTTCTGGCAAAAGAAGGGAAATATGCCAATATAAAACTTCCTTCGGGAGAAGTGAGACTGGTTGGATTGGATTGCAGAGCATGTATCGGTCAGATTGGAAATACGACACATGAAATAATTCGACTGGGGAAAGCGGGAAGAAATAGATGGCTGGGGGTGAGACCCGGAGTCAGAGGTACGGCAATGAATCCGATCGACCATCCGCATGGCGGAGGAGAAGGAAAGAATAAAAGTGCCGGAAGAAATCCGGTTACCCCATGGGGTAAGCCTACACTTGGGTATAGGACCAGAAAAAAGAATAATAGCACCGATAAATATATAGTAAGAAGAAGGAACAAGTAATACATTAATTTTTAAATTTGGGAGGACTGGAATGTCAAGGTCTTTAAAAAAAGGGCCTTTTGTTGAGGCAAAATTGTTAAAGAGAATAAATGATTTGAATGAATCAGGTGAAAAGAAGATCATAAGAACCTGGTCCAGAAGTTCGACAATTTTTCCGGAAATGGTCGGTCATACCATAGCTGTACATGATGGGAGGAGGCATATTCCTATTTTTGTTTCAGAATCTATGGTTGGACATAAGTTAGGGGAATTCGCACCAACAAGATCCATAAGACCGCATGTTTATAAAGGTAAAAGTGAAAAAGTCACAACTGTTAAAAAAGAGGCATAATATATTAGCAGACAATCAGGGGGTTTAGAGTTTTGGAAGCCAGAGCCGTTGAAAAATATATAAGAATGTCGCCAAGGAAGATAAGATATATTGTTGATATGATAAAGTCAAAATCTATAGATGATGCTATGGATATATTATCTTTGACACCCAGGACTGCTGCGATTGTGGTAAGGAAGGCTATAAAAAGCGCGGTGACCAATGCAACTGAGAACCATAAAATGAAAGAAGGAGATTTGTTTATTTCCAGAATACTGGTGAACGAGGGGCCCACTTTAAAAAGGTTCAAACCAAGAGCGAGAGGAAGGGCTAACAGAATAAGAAAAAGAACCGCACATATTTCTGTTTTTGTATCTGATGGAAAAGAGAAGGAGGCTTAAGAAATGGGCCAAAAAGTAAATCCTAATGGACTCAGGATAGGAATTAACAAAGGATGGCAATCAAGATGGTTTGCTTCGAAAGATTATGCGAGGTTGCTTAAAGAAGATGTCATCATAAGAAATACGATTGAAGAGCAGCTCGGAAACGCCGGAATTTCAAAAATCGAAATTGAAAGAACGGAAGAAGAAGTAAAAGTAGACATGCATACCTCAAAGCCGGGTATAGTTATAGGAAGAAGAGGGGCAACTATAAATGATATCAGGGATCTGGTTGAGAAAAAAACAGGCAGTATCATACAATTGAATATTATAGAGATTAAAAGGCCGGAGCTTGTCGCAAAATTAGTTGCGGAAAGTATTGCCTCGCAGCTACTCGGAAGAGTAGGTTTCAGAAAAGCTATGAAAAAAGCAGTATCACTTACTATGAAGGCAGGAGCAAAGGGTATAAAAGTCCAGTGTGCAGGCAGATTGGGTGGAGCAGAAATGGCAAGAACCGAGTGGTACAGAGAAGGAAGAGTTCCATTGCATACTTTAAGAGCAGATATCGATTATGGATTTGCTGAAGCCAGGACGACTTTTGGTAAGATAGGAATCAAAGTCTGGATTTATATGGGAGATATCATACTGGATAAAAAAGAAATGATAAGAGAAGACAATTCCGGAGAAGAAAATAAGAAGAAAGAAGTAGTTTAGAGTAGGAGAGATATTCATGGCAGCAATGTTATTGCCCAAACGGGTAAAATACAGGAAAGTTCAAAGAGGAAAAATGAAAGGCCGGGCCAAAGGCGGTACCAAACTTTCATTCGGAGAATATGGTTTACAGGCAATTGAATCGGGTTGGCTCTCCAGCAGACAGGTTGAAGCGGCAAGAGTGGCTCTCACCAGATATATAAAAAGGGGCGGAAAAGTATGGATAAATATTTTTCCTCATAAACCGGTGACGAAGAAACCAGCTGAAACACGTATGGGTGGAGGAAAAGGAGTGCCTGAAAATTGGGTGGTTGTGGTTAAACCCGGAAAAATATTATTTGAAATTTCGGGCGTAAGTACAGATGTTGCAAAAGAAGCAATAAGATTGGCTTCCAATAAGCTATCCATAAAAACAAAGTTTATTTATGAAGAACTATAAATAATTCAGATAAAAAATGAAAATAAGCGAAATAAAAGAAATGACTAAGGAAGAATTGGAAACTAAACT
This sequence comes from Actinomycetota bacterium, assembly GCA_028717265.1. GTDB lineage: Bacteria > Actinomycetota > Humimicrobiia > Humimicrobiales > Humimicrobiaceae > Hydromicrobium. The sequence goes on along the minus strand of JAQUOE010000032.1, from coordinate 16,121 downwards.
TGAAGATATCAAGAAGGGTCTTTTTAATCTGAAATTTCAAAAGGCTACCGGACAATTAAATAGTCCGGTGAAGATAAGGAATTTGAGGAAAGATATTGCGAGAATAAAGACTCTGATAAAAGAGAAGGAATTTAAGACAGAGACCGATAACAAGACTGATAAAGTCAATAAAAAATGAATTAGGGGGCTCTTTTGGAAAGAGGAAAAGTTAAGATAAGAATAGGAACGGTAGTAAGCGATAAAATGGATAAAACAGTGGTCGTAGCTGTGGAATCTCATTATAAACACCCTTTATATAAGAAGATTTTAAAGAAAATAAAAAAATTCAAGGTACATGATCCTGAAGGTAAAGGCAAAGTTGGCGATGTAGTAAAAGTTTCTGAAACAAGACCTATCAGCAAGACCAAGAGATGGAGACTGGTAGAAGTAATCAAAAAAGCGGAGTAAAGAAGGTATTAAAAATGATTCAGTCTGGTACCAGAGTAAAAGTGGCCGATAATACCGGTGCAAGAATTATTGGATGCATTAAAGTCCTGGGGGGAACAAGGAAAAGGTATGCACGGATCGGTGATATTTTTATTGCTGCGGTAAAGGATGCAAACCCGGGAGGGGTCGTAAAAAAAAGCGATGTGGTAAAGGCCGTACTTGTAAGATCTAAAAAATCACTCAGGAGACCGGATGGTTCTTATATAAGATTTGATGATAATGCAGCAGTTATTATTGATGCTCAGAATAATCCCCGGGGGACAAGAATATTCGGACCGGTAGCAAGGGAACTCAGAGATAAAAATTTCATGAAAATAATATCCCTTTCGCCGGAAGTAATTTAATTTTATCAAGTGGGAGCAGTTAGAAGTGTTGAAAATAAAGAAAAATGATAAGGTCGAGATAATAAAAGGAAAAGACAGGGGTAAAACAGGGAAGGTGCTCAGAATAGAATCTGTCAAAGACAGATTATATGTCGAGGGCGTCAATGTGATGGAAAAACATGTAAGGCAGAAAGACCAGAGCAAACCCGGAGGCATTATTAAAAAAGAAGGACCTATTAAAATTTCGAATGTCAGACTGATATGTCCCGGTTGCGGCAAGCTGGCCGGTGTAGGTTTTGAGGTCAGGGATTCCGGTATAAAAGTCAGGATATGCAAAAAGTGCAAACAACAGGTTTAAAGAGCCAGTATTTAAGGTGATATAGTGGAACCAAGATTAAAAGAAAAATATAAAAAAGAGATTGTTCCTAAGATGTTGAAAGAACGCAAACTGGGCAACATAATGGAGGTACCCGTCATAAATAAAATAACCGTAAACATGGGTATAGGTTCCGCAATTCAGAATATAAAAGAATTGGAATCCGCCAGCAGGGATCTGGCCGTGATTACAGGGCAGAAACCTATTATAACAAAGGCCCGAAAATCAATTGCCGGATTCAAAATCAGACAGGGGAATCCGATAGGGTGTATGGTGACTTTAAGAGGGAACAGGATGTACGAATTTCTCGATAGGCTGCTCAGTGTAGCGATCCCCAGAATCAGGGATTTCAGGGGTTTATCCAAAAAAAGTTTTGATGGCTCGGGAAATTATACGATAGGGATAAAAGAACAATTAATTTTTCCTGAGGTCGATTATGACAGTATCTTAAGTGTAAAAGGTATGAATATTACCATTACAACCAGCACGGAAAGTGATGATGAGGCGATGTTCCTGCTGGATGAGTTTGGATTTCCATTTAAAAAATAATGAAGTTTATTAAGTAAGGAGATATATTGGCTAAGAAAGCGCTTGTAGAAAAACAGCAAAAAGAACCTAAATATAAAACAAGAAAATATAACAGATGTTTTAGATGCGGCAGGCCAAGAGGTTATTTTAGAAAATTCGGATTATGCAGGATTTGTCTCAGGGAAATGGCTCATGAAGGAAAAGTTCCCGGAATGACCAAGTCCAGCTGGTAAAAGGAGGATTTATGTCAGCGGTTACCGATCCCATTTCAGATATGTTAACCAGAATAAGAAACGGATGTATAGCCAGGATGGATAGTGTCAATGTTCCTTATTCAAAACTTAAAACAGAAATAGCCAGGATACTGGATGAAGAAGGATATATAAAAAGTCATGAAGTCCTTAAAGACGAAATTACTGGCAATATGATCAAGATTTATCTGAAATATGGAAAAGATAAGAAAAGTACCATTACAGGTCTTAAAAGAATAAGCAAACCCGGACTTCGGGTTTATGCGCGAAAAGATGAAATACCCGGGGTCCTTGGCGGTCTGGGAACGGTCATACTATCGACACCAAAAGGGGTGCTTACAGGAATCGGGGCTAAAAAAGAGAAGGTTGGCGGAGAAGTTATTTGCTCCATATGGTAGAAAGAAAGTTATCAGAAAGGTGAGTTTGAAGTGTCCAGAATAGGAAAGAAACCTGTTATTATACCGGCGGATGTAGAGATTAAAATAGATAAAGGCAACATAAGTGTAAAAGGAAAACTGGGAGAGCTTTCCCAGAAGTTTGATAACAGCGCTGTCAAATTGAGTATGGAAGACGGCAGATTGATCGTTACTCCTGTTTCGGACAGCAAAGAGAATAGAGCCAAATATGGTCTTTACAGGAGCCTTATAAATAATATGGTAATAGGCGTAAGCAGCGGTTTCAGTAAAACATTGAAAATAGTAGGAGTAGGTTACAGAGCAAGTAAAAAGGGAGATAATCTGGAAGTGCTTGCGGGGTATTCAAATCCCGTAGCAGTAAATGTTCTGCCGGGAATGTCTTTTGAAGTCCCCGACAACACTACTATTATAGTCAAAGGAATAAACAAGCAGGTGGTAGGAGAGATGGCTGCCAATATCAGAGGCATAAGAGAACCTGAACCTTATAAGGGTAAAGGTATAAAATACGAAGACGAAGTCATTAGAAGAAAAGTAGGTAAAACGGCTATTACCAGCGGTACCTAATTCTTATAGGAGATTTTATGAAGAGTAAAATTGAAAAAAGAGATAAAAGCCTGAGAAGAAAGACAAGGGGCAGGTCCAGGATTAAAATGATAACCAGTCGCATGAGGCTTGCTGTTTATCGCAGCAATAAATATATTTACGGACAGATAGTGGATGACAGTACCGGTAAAACATTGATAAGCATATCAAGCAAAGATCTTGAGGAAAAAAATAAAGGTAAAGGGAAAATAGATATAAGTTTTAAGACCGGAGAGACTCTTGCCGGTATGGCCAAGAAGAAGAAAATAGATGTAATAGTTTTTGACAGAAGCGGTTATAAATATCATGGCAGAGTGAAAGCTCTTGCTGATGGTGCAAGAAAAGGCGGATTGAAATTTTAAGCTTATTTAAGGAGGAAATCTTGTGGCTGATCTTTCCAAAGATACGGAATTAGGTGAAAAAGTTATAAAAATAAATAGATGCGCTAAAGTAGTCAAGGGTGGCAGAAGATTTAGTTTTAGTGCCCTGGTGGCAGTAGGTAATTTGAATGGAATGGTAGGAGTTGGATTTGGTAAAGCCAACGAGGTTTCTACTGCGATCCAAAAAGGTATTAATAACGCAAAGAAAAATATGTTCCAGGTGCCATTAAATGATGGGACCATACCTTATTCTATCGATGGCAGATTTGGCGCCGGTCATGTCTTTATGAAACCAGCATCCCACGGTATAGGAGTAATTGCCGGTGGACCGGTAAGAATAATAATGGAGCTTGCCGGCGTAAAGAATATTCTTACCAAATCGCTTGGAAGTGCTAATGCTTTGAATATAGTCAATGCGACCATCAAAGGTCTGAAGATGTTAAAAATGCCGGATCAGATTGTAAGTAAAAACAAAACAGAACCTGAGGTTAGCCAGTTACAGTGATCTGGATAACATTGAAAGGAGAAAATGGTGAAGCTTGGTGATTTAGGATCTCCTAAGTCTATAAAAAAAAGAAAAAGAGTAGGCAGAGGTAATGGTTCCGGGCACGGAACGACCAGCGGCAGAGGCACCAAAGGTCAGCTTTCCCGATCAGGCGGCAGGACAAAGCCGGGTTTCGAAGGCGGACAGATGCCCCTGCAGAGGAGACTGCCGTATCTTAAAGGTTTTAAAAATACAAGAAAGAAAATTAATAATTTAATTAACGTGGGACAGCTGGAAAAGTTTAAAGAGGACAGCGTTATTGATTTTGATATCCTTGTAAAGAGTGGTTTTATCACAAATAAGTCAAATCCTGTAAAGATACTGGGCAGCGGTGAACTTACTAAGAAATTAACCATTAAAGCCAATTATTTTAGCAAGAATGCTGCAGTTAAAATCGAAAAAGCCGGTGGAAAAATGGAGGTAATTTAGTGTTTCACGCTATAATAAATGCTTTCAGAATCAAAGAAATCAGGAACAGGATACTTTTTACTATCGCTATCCTGGCTCTTTACAGATTTGGTGCCAATATTACGATACCGGGGATTGATGCATCAAGAATTCTTGAACAGGTCCAGACCGGAATAATGGGTATGATGGATCTGTTTTCGGGAGGAGCGCTTGAGAGATTTGCCGTGTTCTCTCTCGGAATCATGCCCTATATTACTGCGACCATCGTAATGCAGCTTCTCCAGGTTGTAATTCCCAAATTGGATCAACTCGCAAAAGAAGGAGAAGCAGGCAGGAGAAAGATTAATCAGATAGCCAGATATATGACCGTTGGACTCGCACTTATGCAGTCAATAGCAATGGTTTTTTTCTTTAAAAATTCCGGTGCCATAATTAATTTTGATTTTGCACATGTTATACTTATCATAGCAACACTTACGGCCGGGACCACTCTTATTATGTGGCTCGGGGAACTCATAAATATTCACGGGATAGGAAATGGCATTTCTCTTATAATATTTGCCAATATAATTTCAAGGATACCCGGCCAATTTATAAGTTTATTCAGGCTGGAAGGTAGGAATTATTTCTTACTTGTTGTTTTTGTAATCATATTTATTGCAGTTGTCATGGCTGTCATATTGATCCAGCAGGGTGAAAGAAAAATCCCGGTTCAGTATGCGAAGAGAATTGTAGGCAGGAAAGTCTTTGGAGGGCAGAGTACCTATATACCACTTAAAGTCAATCAATCCGGAGTAATGCCGATAATACTCGCGGTATCCATTGTGCTTTTCCCTGCAACGATAGCGCAATTTATAAATGTTTCCTGGATCCAGAGAATAGCCGATGCGCTGAATCCGACAATAGAGGGAAGGATCAATCCTATTTATGCCATTACTTATACTGTATTTATTATCATATTTGCTTATTTTTATACTGCTATTACCTTCAATCCTCTGGATACTGCGGATAATTTGAGAAGATACGGAGGATTTATACCCGGACTGCGGCCCGGGAAAACTACTGCAGATTACCTGACCGGTATTTTAAACAGGATAACACTGCCGGGGGCCATATTTCTGGCAATAATTGCAATTCTGCCGGAAATATTAATAGATTATCTGGGAATACCTTTTAAATTTGGCGGGACGTCTATACTTATAGCAGTAGGTGTTGCGTTGGATACTATGAGACAACTGGAATCCCATCTGACTATGAGGGATTATGAGGGATTTTTGAAATGAGGATAGTTCTACTTGGATCTCCCGGTGCCGGAAAGGGGACACAGGCAAAAGTAATTTCTAAAAAATTTGATATACCCCATATTTCTACAGGAGATATCCTGAGAAATGAGATAAAAAGGGGATCCGGGTTAGGAAAAGAAGCAGCCGGATTTGTCGAGAGCGGGAAGCTGGTACCGGACAGAATAATAATAGAAATAATAAAGAATGAAATAAGCCCGGATAAATCGAAGAATGGGTTTTTAATGGATGGTTTCCCGAGGAATTTGGAACAGGCAAGAATGTTTTCGGATTTACTGGACGAGCTTGGAATCGAGCTGGATAAAGTGATAAATATAAATGTGAGTAAAGACGAGATCGTAGACAGACTCAGCAAGAGAAAGTCATGCAGTGTTTGTAAAAGTGTATTCAGTATCGGCAATAATAAAGATCTTGAGAAGTGTCCAGAGTGCAATGGCGATTTGATAGTGAGAGAGGATGATAAAAAAGAAGTCATAAAACACAGGCTGGATGTATATGAATCAGAGACCAGACCGCTTATTGATTTTTATGCTGACAAAGGGTTGCTTGTAAATATTGATGGTTCAGGCGAGGAGACGGAGATAACCAGGAGGATTTTAAAAGTTTTATGATAATATGCAAATCAGCAGATGAAATCAGAATAATGCACAAAGCTGGTAAAATCGTAGCAAAAGTTTTTTTGAAAATTGAGGAAATCTTAGAACCCGGTATAACTACCGATTATATAGATAGGATTGCGGAAGCGACTATAAGAAGCGAAAAAGCTGTTCCCGCTTTTAAGGGCTACAGGGGGAAACTCAGTAAAAAGCCTTTTCCGAGCAGTGTCTGCATATCGATCAACGAAGAAGTGGTCCATGGTATTCCGGGCAAAAGAGTCATAAAGAACGGAGAGCTGGTTTCTATTGATGTCGGTGTAAAAATTGATGGTTTCTATGGAGATGCTGCCCGGACCTATAAAGTAGGTGATGTCAGCAATACTGCCGATAGACTATGGAATGCTACCAGGGAAGCACTGGACATGGCAATAGGGAAATGTGTCTCCGGCAATAGATTATCGGATATTTCTAACATTATTGAAAATAGAGCTGAAGCAGAAGGGTTTTCGGTAGTTAAAGATTTTGTTGGTCACGGTATAGGAAGGGATATGCATGAAGATCCCCAGATATTGAATTACGGACCTCCCGGGCAGGGGCCGATCCTAAAACAGGGTATGGTTCTGGCTATAGAGCCCATGTTTAATCAGGGCACCAGTGATGTCGAAATATCACGTGATCTGTGGACCGTCGTGACTATGGATAGGAAGCTTTCATGCCACTTTGAGGATACAGTGGCGATATGGGAAGATGATCCTTTGATATTGACCAGGTTGACATGAGTTTTTTAAAAGAAATTTATGGACATACTGAGGGTTTTTTGATAACCTACGTATTTGCGCTATTTTTACATTGAAATATTAGCATGGGGGTTTAATAATTTCTAAAAAAGAGGAAATAATAGAAGCCGAGGGAACTATTTTAGAAGCGCTTCCAAATGCTATGTTCAGAGTGGAACTTGATAATGGCCACAGGGTGCTGGCACATATATCTGGTAAAATGAGGATGCATTATATAAAGATTCTACCCGGTGACAAAGTTAAAGTTGAGATATCGCCATATGATTTAAGCAGGGGAAGGATCACTTTTAGAAAAAAGTGATTTATGATTGAAATCCGGGTTTCAGGTTTTATTAGATGGGAAGAAGATTATAAAAAAAGGAATAAAAATGAAAGTCAAACCATCGGTTAAAAAAATATGCAAGAGTTGCAAAGTTATAAAAAGGGAAGGGAAAGTCATTATTATTTGTAAAAATCCCCGCCATAAACAGAGACAGGGTTAAGGAGGTTTTTAATTGGTAAGAATTTCAGGTGTTGACGTACCAAATGATAAACATATCTGTATAGCTTTGACTTATATTTTTGGTATCGGCAGGTCAAGAGCAGAAGCGATTCTGGAAAAACTAAATATTGGCAATAGTATAAAAGCCAGAGATCTCAGTGAAGATGAAATAGTAAAAATAAGGGAATATATAGAAAATAATTATACAATCGAGGGAGATCTTAGAAGAGAAATAAGCCAGAATATAAAAAGGTTGATCGAAGTTAACTCTTATAAAGGTATCAGGCATAAAAGAGGTCTGCCGGTAAGGGGCCAGAGAACCCATACTAATGCCAGGACAAGAAAGGGTAAGAGAAGAGGCGTCGGCATTAAAAAAAGTTAGGCTTAGGTAAAAATTTCAGGAGGCAAATTTGGCAAAAAAAACCAGTGGTAAAAGAAAAACAAAAAGCAAAGAAAGAAAAAACGTACCTTATGGGATTGCTCATATTCAATCTACTTTTAACAACACTATTGTTAATATAACAGACTTGAATGGCAATACTGTTGCATGGGGCAGCGCCGGAGGTCATGGTTTTAAAGGTTCCAGAAAAAGCACTCCGTTTGCTGCACAAATAACGGCAAATGCAGTGGCAAGAAACGCTCAGGAACATGGAGTAACGAGGGTAGATGTAAGAGTAAAAGGTGTAGGCTCCGGAAGGGAAACTGCCGTGAGGTCCCTTCAGGCAGCCGGCCTGGAAATCGGAAGTATAATAGACGTAACCCCCGTACCTCATAACGGCTGCAGACAGTCAAAAAGAAGAAGGGTGTAAAAATCAAAGGCAAGGAGTTATTATAAATGGCAACGGCTAAAATGTCTGCCTGCAAACAGTGCAGAAGAGAAAAAGAAAAGTTATTTTTAAAAGGACAGAGATGTTTTTCCGATAAATGTGTCATAGAAAAAAAACCATATGTTCCGGGCCAGAAGGCAAAAAGAAGACTTATAGAAACCGAATATTATGGGCAGTTGAGGGAAAAACAAAAAGCCAAAAGATATTACGGGGTATTGGAGCGACAATTTAGAAATTATTATAATAAAGCGGTAAAAAGAAAAGGAGTAACCGGAGAGATACTGCTACAACTTCTGGAAACCAGACTCGATAATATTGTTTATACAATGGGGTTTGCTACGTCCAGAGTTCAGGCAAAACAGTTTATCAGTCATGGGCATATTCAGGTGAATGGTAAAAAAGCCGATAAACCCTCTTACCAATTGAAAGAGGGCGATGAAGTAAGTGTCGCCGAGTCCAGTAAGGAAATAGTTCCAATAATGGAAGCAAAAGAGAGCGGCGGAAGCCTGACCATACCTGAATGGCTTGAAGTCAATCTGGATAAGCTGAAAGGAAAACTTGTAAGGTACCCCGAACGGGATGAAATAAAAGTTCCCTGTAATGAGCAAGTAATAGTGGAACTTTATTCTAAGTAATTTGAGTATTCGTTTGAATATTCTTTTCTTTAGGAGGTAGATGCAAATTGCTAAAAATGCATAAACCCAATGTGAGCATTAAGCATAAAGATGATTTTTCCGGTGAATTTATTATTGAACCGCTGGAAAGAGGATTTGGACACACTCTGGGTAATTCAATAAGAAGGGTTCTGCTTTCATCCATAGAGGGAGCAGGAATCACAAGGATCAGATTAGAAAATATCATGCATGAATTTTCGACTCTGGACGGGATGAAAGAAGATATAATAGAATTTATTGCCAATCTTAAAGGGATTGTTTTTAAGATGGAAAGCGAGGAACCTGTACTGTTGAAACTTGAAAAAAAAGGTCCCGGAACCGTAACGGCTTCGGATATAAAAATTTCTTCTGATGTAGAAGTAATAAATCCTGACCATTATATTTGTACACTGACCAAAAAAGGGAAACTGGATGCAGAAATAAGATTGGAGAGAAATAAAGGCTATAAGAATGCAGAAGAAAATGCAGTAGAGGGAGAGCCTCTGGGAGTAATACCTATCGATACAATATTTTCACCGGTAAGACTTGTTCAATTTAAAGTCGAAAATACAAGGGTGGGTCAGGTGACTAATTTTGATAAGCTCTCAATAAGTATTAAAACAAATGGCAGTGTCAAACCGGAAGATGTTTTGAGCCAGGCGTCTAAGATTATTAATGATTATATGGCACTTCTGATAGATTTATCCGACAGAGAAAGCAAAAATGAACCAATATTCGAAGAAATCGAACAGGAAGATAAAAAACAGGTATACCCTTCGATAGAAGAACTTGAACTTTCGGTAAGGGCATACAACTGTCTTAAGAGAGAGGGAATCGATTCAGTAGAAAAGTTGCTGGAATACAGCGAAGACGAACTTCTTGATATAAGAAATTTTGGTCAAAAATCTATTCAGGAAGTAAAAGATAAAATAAAAGAACTGGGATTATCCTTCAAGCAAAAATAACAATCGGGGAGAAGCAGGATATGGTAATACCTAAAAAAGGTAGAAGATTTGGCGGGAACAGCAGCGCTCAAAAAGCAATTATGAGAAATTTAGCCATTTCGTTATTCGAAAATAAAAAGATTAAAACTACTGTGCCAAAGGCCAGGTTTTTACGGAGTTTCGTAGATAAGCTTATAACTACGGCTAAAAAAGATAACCTGGCTGCAAGAAGGCAATGCATTAAATTGCTGGGCAATGCCGGCGCGGTACAGAAATTGTTTAATGAAATAGCTCCCGGAATGTATGAGAGATCCAGCGGATTCACAAGGACCGTCAAATATAAGAACAGAGTGGGGGATGGTGCCGAGCTGGTAATAATGGAGCTGCTGATAAAATAAAACGGAATCGATGTTGTTTTGAAAATTGTAAATTATAAATCGTAAGATGATAAATAACTACATGGCTGTTTTAGAATATGATGGGACCAATTACAGCGGATTTCAAATACAGCCAGGTGGAGTTAATACTATTCAGGGAGAACTGGTACCTGTTCTTTCCAGAGTCTTGAACGAGAAAATAGATATCCAGTATGCCGGAAGAACTGATGCAGGGGTTCATGCCAGGTATCAGGTAATTAATTTTAAAACCAAAAAAGAACCGGATATTTACAGGATATTATGGTCCATAAATGGTTTGCTTCCTGATGATATAGTTATTAAAAAAATTGAAAGAGTAAATCCTTTTTTTGATGCCAGAAGGGATGCAAACTTAAGAGAATACAGCTATTTTGTTGTAAACAAAGGGTATCAAAGTGTTTTTTTGAAAAAGTACAGTATTCTTATAACCAGGAAACTGAATATAAAGTTGATGAAAAAAGCTGCCAGAATGTTTTCGGGAGCAAAAGATTTCGCATCTTTTTGTAACGTGGAATGCCTGAATGTAAACACAGTCAGGAGAATATACAGATTTACGGTAGAAAGAACCAGTGATGATCTGGTGATCTTTAAAATAGCGGCGAATTCGTTTTTATATAACATGGCGAGGGTTATAGTCGGTACTGTGCTTGAAGTAGGAAGCGGGCAGAGAGTAATCTCAAGCATAAGCGAAGCTCTGAAGAATAGAGATAGAAAATTCGCCGGGGGGATAGTGCCGGCGAAGGGCCTTTTTCTTACGAAGGTGGAATATTTTAGGTAACTGGAGGAATTTATGGTAAATGTAGGGCTCAAAACATTTAACTTAAAAAAAGAAGAAATAAAGAAAAAGTGGTTTCTGGTTGATGCGAAAGATAAAAATCTGGGACGTCTATGCACGGGGATAGCCAGGATTTTAAGAGGCAAAAATAAACCAACTTTCACACCGCATCTGGATTGCGGTGATTTTGTCATAGTCATAAATGCAGATAAGATAAAAGTTACCGGAAATAAGTTAAAGAATAAGAATTATTACAGACATTCCGGATATGTAGGGAACCTGAAGGTTACCAGCCTGGAAAAAAAGATGGAGAAATCACCCGAGTTTGTTGTAAGAAATGCAGTAAAGGGGATGCTCCCTCATAACATTCTGGGTAAGAAAATACTGAAGAAATTAAAAATATATAAGGGTGAGAATAATCCGCATAATGTGCAAAAACCTGAAAAAATTGATTTGTAAGAAGGAGAATTAATTTGGCAAACGAGGTAGTTTACAGTTCAACCGGCAAAAGGAAGCGGTCCGTAGCAAAAGTAAGGCTAATGCCCGGCGAAGGAAAAATTACTGTTAATTCAAGGGACTTCAAGGAATATTTTAGAAGAGACTCTCTTGTGACAGTTATTTTGGAACCTTTCAAAGTTACCAATACTGAAAATGCTTATGATGTTATTGCAGATTTATCCGGAGGAGGAATCTCCGGTCAGGCAGGAGCGTTACGCAATAGTATTTCTAAAGCACTACTTGAAATCAATGAAGAATACCGGCCATTATTAAAAAGAGAAGGTTTTTTGAGCAGAGATTCAAGAATAAAAGAAAGAAAGAAATACGGTCTCAAAAAAGCCAGAAAAAGACCCCAGTTCTCCAAAAGATAAATATCTTTTCTTAATGAGTTATCCTTGCTTAAAAATATACCTGGATAAAATTTCTTATAATAGTGAGATCATCAATTCACGATGCGCAGATATTGGAATATCTGTGGTAGGTGTCACCAAGTGTGTGCTGGGAGATATTAAAATAGCGGAGGCGATGAGAAAATCCGGTATTGTTATTTTTGGAGACAGCCGGTTGGAAAATCTCAAGAAATTAAGGAATTTTTACGGGGAAGATCAGAAGCTTATGATGCTGAGGAGCCCAATGCCCGGTGAAGTCGAAGATTTACCCGGGATTTGTGATGTCAGCCTTAATACCCAGCTAAAGACCCTTGAAATAATAGAAAAGACCTGCCTGAAGAAGAAGATCAAACATAGAATAATAGTTATGGTGGAAACAGATGACCGGAGAGAAGGGCTGCTCCCGGATGAAGTAGTGAATTTCTGTAAGAAGACTATAGATAATTTCAAATCCATCGAATTATATGGTCTGGGAACAAATGCAAGGTGTGTCACCAAAAATGGTCCGGACCCTGAAAGTCTAAAAATGCTTGTGGATCTGCGGGAAGATGTTATGAAGCTTACGGGAATAAATATGCCGGTAATCTCGGGCGGAAATTCAAGTGTATGGAATTTAATAGAAGAAGGTTCGATTCCTGAAGGAATAAATCAGGTAAGGATAGGGGAAGCTATACTCCTGGGGCACGATACTGTAAATTACAGGACCATCAAAGATGCATTTACGGACTCGTTTATTCTTGAAGCCGAAATAATAGAGGTTAAAAAAAGAAATGATGATGTATGTATAGTAATACTGGCCCTGGGGCTTCAGGATGTGAGCAGTAAGAATATTCACTGCCGCAGCGGTTATTTGAGTATTTTGAATCAGAGCAGCGATCACACCATTTTAAGCGTAAAGAAAGAAAAACTGAAAGAATGCGGAGAAAATGCTTTAAATCTGGAAGCAGGCGGAATAATCTCTTTTAATCTTGATTATTTTGGTTTATTATCCTGTATGACCTCCCCATTTATAAAGAGAGATTACATAGAGGGATAATTTATAAAAGGAGTAGAAATGCTTAAGGCCGAAGATTTCTTTGATCTTTCCCAAACGAGGTTTAAAAGCCTTTTCGAAGACACTGAATACGTATGGGATGCACTTAAAAAACTAAAGAAATATATCGGAGATAACCTCAAACCGAATGTTTCCGGTTTAAGGAAGAAAAGCGAAATACTTATAAACAAAACCCTGGTCCTGTATAATAATAAAGCCATTGAATCAGGATTCGAAGTCAGCATATCAAAAAAGAAATTAGTCGTAAAAAAGGACGGCGAGATTCTTGATGGGGCAAGTGTGATTTATGCCGGTGCCGTCCTCATGGATAATGAAATATATATCGGAAAAGGCACAATTGTGGAACCGGGGGTATTGATAAAAGGGCCGGCTATTATTGGCGATAATACCGAATTGCGGCAGGGAGCATATTTAAGAGGTGATACACTTGTCGGAGACGGATGTGTGGTCGGACATACAACTGAATTAAAATCCTGTGTGATGCTTGGGAAGAGCAAGGCGGGACATTTTGCGTATATCGGGGATAGCATTCTTGGTAAAGTAAATCTGGGTGCCGGAACGAAACTGGCGAATTTAAAAATAGTCGAATCAAATGTCATGATCAGCATAGAAGGTAAAAGATACGAAACAGGTTTAAAGAAGTTTGGAGCAATACTTGCAGATGGTGTAGAAACGGGATGCAACAGCGTTACAACTCCGGGAACCATACTCGGGAAAAATGTGCTCCTATACCCGAATACGACGGCAAGGGGCTACTATTCTCAGAAAACTATAATAAAACTGGAACAGACACAAATATTAAAACAAAGGATATAGTTTCGTAAATCCTGCAGCCAGGAAGATAAGATAGTGACTATAAAAAGGGGATAAAGATATGAGTAAGTTATTCGGAACAGATGGAATAAGAGGAATTGCGAATCAATACCCAATAACTCCTGATATGATTACGCAAATTGGACAGGCTACTGCTTATATATTAAAAAAAAGAAAACACCGGTTGAGGATTGTCATAGGTAAAGATACAAGACTTTCCGGTTATATGATAGAGAGTGCTCTTGTATCAGGTATATGTTCGATGGGAACGGATGTAATACTCGTAGGTCCCGTACCAACACCCGGTATAGCTTTTTTGACCATGAATCTGGATGCCGATGCAGGAATAGTGATTTCCGCTTCACATAATCCCTATCAGGACAATGGAATCAAAATATTTTCAAATGGCGGATACAAGCTGAACGATGAAGCAGAATTAAAAATCGAAGAGTTGATATTATCACAGAAACTGCCGACTCTTCTTACAAATGCCGAAAACATTGGTCATGTTTATAGAGAAGAGGACGCCAGCGGAAGGTATATCGTATTCCTCAAACATTCTTTTCCCGCCAATCTTAATCTCGAAGGAATGAAGATTGTGCTTGATTGTGCTAATGGAGCCACTTATAAAGTCGCTCCTACGTTGCTTAAGGAAATGAGGGCTGAAATCATTGCTCTGAATATAAACCCGAATGGACAGAATATTAATCTGAATTGCGGTTCCCTTTACCCCGAAACTCTTGCAAAAAAGGTAGTCGAGTCCGGAGCAGATATTGGGCTTGCTTTTGATGGTGACGGAGACAGACTGATAGCAATAGATGAAAAAGGCGGTATAGTCAATGGCGATAAGATAATTGCAATTTGTGCAAAGAAATTAAAGGAAGAAGGCAGGCTGAAGAACGATACGGTAGTTACGACTGTGATGAGTAATCTCGGGCTTTCCATTGCATTCCGGGAGATGAGTATAAAGAATGTGACAACAAAAGTCGGTGACAGATATGTTCTCGAAGAAATGATAAAAAACGACAGTATCATTGGGGGAGAAGACTCGGGCCATGTCATTTTCAAGGAATATCATACTACGGGAGATGGTATTTTAACCGCATTGCAGCTTTTATCTGTTATGAGAAAAGATAAAATAACACTTTCGGAACTGACAAAGGTAATGAAGACGTTCCCTCAGGTTTTAATAAATGTAAAGGTTAAAAGGAAAGCCCCGCTCGAAGAAATACCTGAACTGAAGAGTATAATTGCAGAAGTCGAAAAGGAACTCGCTGATAAGGGGAGGGTTCTTGTAAGATATTCCGGTACCCAATCTATCTGCAGAGTAATGCTTGAAGGGCCCAATAAAAGTGATACCGAAAGACTTGCAGATAAAATAGCAAGAGTTGTGGAAGATAAATTAAATTAACGCGCCGGCTGTTTTAGTCGGGAAGACATCGAAGTTTTAAATATCACCCGGTTTGCTATATAATCACTCTAAACTATTCATATGTGAATAGAAAAAGGAGAAAAAATGAAAAATAAAATTATAAAAGTGTCATTGTTTTTTTTAGTTTCATTAATTTCAGTCTTCACAACAGTAACCCTTTCAGGATGCCTGGGTGGGGAAATCGCTCCTTATGGTACCGAAGGCGAAAGTTTAACCGGAAACCTACAGAATACGATATCCGTAACAGGTTCAGGTACGGTTAAAGTTATTCCGGATGAAGTCTTTATAGATATCTCGGTAATAACGGAAAAACCCTCGACCCGTAGCGCCGTAGATGAAAATAGCCGGATCTCCGAAGAAATAATTACCGCAGTAGAAAGTTTAAATGCCGAAAATCTTACAATAGAAACAACCGGCTTTAATCTCAATCCTTTATACGACTATTCGCAGAAAAACAAACCACCGGAGATTTATGCATATCAGGTTATAAGCACCCTGGAGGTGACTACAACCGATCTGGAAAAAATCGGGGAAATAATTGCCACTGCGACAGAGTCTGGCGCAAATGATATATCATCGATAGGTTTTGACCTTACTGATGAATCGAAAAAGACAGCCGTAAATGATGCACTTGCAGAAGCATCAAAAGATGCAGACAATAAGGCACATGCTATCGCAAATTCAGCAGGCCTGATCATAAGTCAGATACTTTATATATCCGAAAGTGGGACGTCATATCCGGGGCCGCTTTTTTCGGTATCGAGAGCAGATGAAGGCATGGAAGCCTCAGACGGAATTACGATCCCTACGATTCTGCCTCAGGAAATAGAAATTACGGCAAGCATAAATAT
>JAQUOE010000031.1 GCA_028717265.1 Actinomycetota bacterium | reverse complement strand
TGAGCAAGTGCCGAACCTCCAAGACGGTTTTTACCCCGGGCAAGATCGATAAACATCAATTTACTTTCACCCGGGTATTTAATATCCGGAGTCAATATTTTAGTTACATCCGGTATCGAACAGTAAGCAGAAACAACCACCTGTCCGGGTGCCCTGACAATTTCTTGCTCTATCCGGGCCGCCATCGACAGACTGTCTTTACCTCCATCTGCGGCGATACCAATTTCTTTCATCAACATTCCGAGAGAAACCGCCGCTTTATAGAGAGCGGCACCGCCGCCGGGAAGTTTGGCTGCCCACATCCAGTTGACCGAGCACTTTATATGCTCAAGATCGCTTATCAGAGCCCATACCATATTAGTAAGCGCCTCTCCCAGTGCCATTCGTGCTCCTGCTTCGGGATTGATTAAAATCTTTATTGGCTGCTCTCCTATGGAGATTGCGGCACCGCTTAAACCAAAGTGACTCTGCGCTACTGCCGCTACATCCGCTACGGGAAGCTGCAGCGGTCCGCAACATTGCTGCCTTGCGACAAGTCCGGTCACACTGCGGTCGACTTTTCTTACCAGGAATCCTTTTGATCCTACAGAAGGTAACTTGAATATAAGTTTAAGAATCTTTTCAACCGAAAGGTCATCTGGCAATACAAGCGGATTTAATTTTCCGGGCATACTTTCCAGATTGAAAACTTTCTTTGGAATTTTACTTAAAATCTCATTAAGGTTAAGATTGACAGGGGTAGAGCCGTCCCGGCTGTCATGAACCACAATTTGTCCGTCACCGGTTATTTCTCCCAGAACCTCACAGTTTACCTTTTCCCTTTCACATATATCCTGAAATATTTTTAAACATTCTGTTTTGATTAAGAAAGCATTTCGTTCCTGGTACTCGGCACCCCATATTTCCAGTACCGACATTGTTTTATCTCCGACCTGGATATTTCTTATTTCAATTCTACCCCCTGCCGGTTCTACCAGTTCGGTCAGTACATTACAGGGCCCGCCGGCGCCCTGATCATGAATGCTTAAAATAGGATTGCTATCCCCCATTTCAATACACGCTCTGATCACCCTGTTCATCTTTTGTTCCATTTGAGCGTTACCGCGCTGGACAGCATTGAAATCAAGTTCTTCACTGTTTTCTCCCTGTACCATGCTTGAAGCGGCACCGCCGCCCATCCCGATACGATAAGCAGGACCGCCAACCTGTACTATTTTCATACCTTTTTCCGGTTTCTTTTTCTTTATGTGACGGCTATCGATCTGACCGATACCTCCGGTAAACATAATTGGTTTTATCCATTCGCGTCTCTGCCCGTTCGGCAGCCTTAAGCCAAATGTCCGTGTAAATCCCTGTATTACCGGTTCTCCAAACTTATTTCCATAATCGGACGCGCCATCGCTTTCCCTGATCATAATCTTCAGGGGAGAAGCGAGATTCGGCGGATACAGAAATTTATTATCTTCCCCGGGAATTATATATCCGGGTATATTCAAATTACCCGTGCAGTACCCTGCGGTACCGGCAATTACAAGTCCTCCTCTTCCGGTTGCCTGGATATCCCTTATCCTTCCCCCTGTCCCTGTTTCAGCCCCCGGGAATGGTGCCACTCCGCTTGGAAAGTTGTGAGTTTCGGCAGTAAATATGAGATGATAGGTAAACTTATCACTATAAAATGCCGAACAGATTCCGGGATATTCAGGTATGATGGTACAAATATTATAGCCTTTTATACCGCTTGAGTTATCTTTGAATGCTATTATGCTATTGGAGGGATTACTGGCCAGAGGAGATTTTATTATCTCCATCAGAGTCCCGGAAATCTCTTTTCCATTGATTATTAATTTACCCTTAAAAAACCAGTGACGCGAGTGTTCACTGTTAGATTGACCAAGCTGAAAGCATTCCACGCTGGTGGGATTTCTTCCTATGGTATTCACAAAAAGATCATAATAAAATTCAATATCCCACTCATCCATCCCAAGGCCTATTTTCCGGTTAAACTTCTTAAGTTCCTCTATGCCATTTTCTATCAAAGATATCGGATATACTTCTTCCGGTGCAATACCGGTCTCGAATGTTTGCAGCGGACCAGGATACACACATTCCGTCATCCGGTCATGGTTAGTATCAATAAATTGTGACAGGTTGGTTTCGGATGCCAGAGTGTAACGCTTTGAAAGTTCAAGACGGGTGACCTTTTCCAAACCACAGGTATGACATATAGCCACTGCATTTGTTGAAAATGCAGTCTCAAAATTAAGCCGGGGGCCAATTTCGATAATATTCCGGTTTTTGCCGGTAAGAAACGTTTTCTCTCCAAAATCTTCCGCTTTGAATGTCTCCGCCAGCAGCCATTTAAGTATATCCAGTTCAGATTTGGTAAAGGATTTTTGGGTTTCTATATAGTAGCAATATTCTAAATTTCTATCCGTAAGCCGGTAAAACCGCTGTATCATTCTTTTATTTTCCTTATCTTTGCCGCAACTGATAAACCTGTTTTCTTATAGGAATAGATTTTGCAGTCAAATACTTTCCAATCTACCGATAATTTTATCCACATATCTTAAATGATATTTAACATCAAATAATTCTTCCAACTCCTTCTTGCTCAATAGGGCCAGAATCTTTTTTTCTTTCAAAAGGTTTTCTTTGAAGTCACCTTCATCGTTCCAGGCCTTAAGTGCCGCCCCCTGAATGAGAGCATAAGCATCTTCTCTTCTCATCCCTTTTTTTATTAGTTCCAGCAGCACCCGCTGCGAGAAAATAATTCCGCCATACTTCATTAAATTCCTTTTCATATTTGATTCGATTACAATAAGGCCACTGATTACAAATATTAACTTCTCCAGCATATAATCAAGCAATATAAAACTATCGGGAACTATTATTCTCTCTGCTGAAGAATGCGATATATCTCTTTCGTGCCATAGTGCAATATTTTCCAGAGCCGTTATACTGTTTGCTCTCAGAACCCTTGCCAATCCGCATATTCTTTCACAGATAATAGGATTTTTCTTATGCGGCATAGCGGAAGATCCTTTTTGCCCTTTACTGAAGGGTTCCTCTGCTTCATTGACATCGGTTCTCTGCAAATTCCTTATCTCCAGCGCTATTTTCTCAAGAGTTGCTCCGCAAATTGCCAGAACTGAAATCAACTGTGCATGCCTGTCTCTCTGAAGAATCTGAGTAGATGCAGGAGATGGTTTCAATCCCAGAATTTTACAGACTTTCTCCTCGACTTCCGGTGAAGTGTTTGCATATGTACCGACAGCACCGGATATTTTTCCATATCCTATATTCTCTCTGGCCTGCTTCAATCTTTCCAGATTTCTTGACATTTCGAAAGCATATATACAGAATTTTAGCCCGAGAGTGGTTGGCTCTGCATGAATGCCATGAGTCCTGCCTACCATAACTGTACGGCTGTATTTTTTGGATTGAGATTTTAAGATATCCAGCAGCCTTTTCATCTTCTTTTCAATTATTTCAATTGCTTCAAGTATCTGAAGCGAAAGAGAACTATCTCCGATATCCGATGAGGTCAGACCATAATGAAGATACCTTGATGACTCTCCGATATAAGAAGAAACATTGGTAAGAAAGGCAATAACGTCGTGATTAGTCTTCTCCTCGATCTCATTTATTTTTGAGATTTCAAACTTTGATTTTTTTATTATATCATCTGCAGCTTTTTTGGGAATAATACCCAGATTCGCCTGCGCAAGAGCTACAGCTTTTTCAATATCGAGCCATTTCCTGAATTTATTCTCCTCGGTCCATACAGCACCCATCTCTTTTGTTGTGTACCTGGGAATCATAACCGCTCCTGATAGTAAAAAATATTAATAGAGCTTGCCCTGTATAATTCTATATATGCGATAGGTAATAATTAATATGGGCTATATTAATTCTTCTAATATTTTTTCTCTGAATGTCTGGTAATTTTTTGAATCATTAAGATCCAGCAATTCTTCACCGCAATCAAAAAAGACCTGATCGTAATCTCCCAGACAAATATCCGAGATTTTTAAAAGCCATTTATTGTTAAGTTTCCAGCTTTTCAGATCACTTAACCAGTTTTTTTCACCAGCGGGTATATTATCTTTTATAAAATGATCAAGATTTTTCGATTTTTTTGAAACCTGCAGTAGAAAATCTACCTTATCCGTAAGAGACGAAATATTTGCTATACTTAAATCCCCGTCACCGGCCACTGATATCTCCTCTGCCAAATTTGTATTTTATTTCTTTTCACTAATAGATACCGAGTATTTTCGAATTTATTATTTAAAATTAATAATATGATTATATAATTTTATTTTTATTTCAGATAATCGCTTAAAAAACTTACAACTTCTTCTTTATCCGCAATCTGATAGCTTATATTATTTTCATAAGCGGATGTTGTAGGTATCGTAACCTGGTTCATATCCTTACTTGAAAATAATAACACAAATCCTATAGAACCAAAATCCCATATTGTAAAATCGGATCTGGTTTCTTTATTTAATACTCGAATAATCTGAGGAGCTTTCGTTATTATTGAAAAATTGAGTTTCTGCCTTATTACTTCGCTTACCAAATACTTCTGCCTGTTTACTCTATCAAGGTCGGATCCCGCAGTTGATGACCTGTCCCTGGCAAATGCCAGCGCCTGTTCCCCGTTCATCGTATAGGTGCCCGGATCAAAATCTGTGCCGGATAAAGGATCGTGCATGGGTTCGGTTACCGTTATATCAATCCCTCCCAGTATATCTATTATTCCCTTGAATCCATTGAAATTCGCAACCATTACGTTATCGATTTCGATACCGGTTAGTTCATAGATCTCATGCTTTATCATTTCATCTCCGCCATATTTATAAGCCGCATTGATTTTATTCCAACCATAGCTTTCCAGCTCTACCCGGGTATCCCTGGGAATAGAAATAAGGCTGTCCTTCTCTCCCCAGCTGCTGATATGATAGATTATGATTGTGTCGGTCAGGCTATTAAACTCATTACTTTCCTCTCTTTCATCCATACCAAGAAGCAGGACATCTTTTCCACCAGGATTCAGATTTATAAGAGAGATAATCACAAATAGCAGAACGATAACTATAATAATAACCAGTATACTAATAAAACAACCCTTAGTTTTACTCATATTTCTTATTTCCCATATCCTTGAAAATTACTTATATCCTTGCATATCCCGTATGAGATAAATAATACAGAGTGTGAAGCAGTTTTTCAATAGGATCAGTTGTCTCGATTCTTACCCTTGATGGAGCTTTAATGGGGACCGAAGTATAATTTATCACTACTTTAACGCGGGCTTCGACCAGAGTATCCGTGACTTTTTGAGCTGAGTCCGGAGGCACTGCAAGTATAGATATTTCTATATTCTTTTTTTTGAAAATATCCCTGGCCTGTTCTATATCCAGTACTTCATATCCTGATATTACCTTTCCTATCACTTCCGGATTATTATCAAAAACATTTTCTATCTTGAATCCGAACCTTTCCAGCATTTTGTATTTTAAAATTGCCTTACCAAGATTACCCGCGCCAATTAAAGCGATACGGACGGATCTATCATAACCCAGAATTTTATTGAATGATTTAATAAGTTCATCTATATTGAATCCAACGCCTCTTTTACCCTTTATCCCGAAATATATCAGGTCTCTTCTCACTTCTGCACTATTGATCTCGGTATTTTTACTTATGTCCCTGGAAGTCGCAGTTCTCTTGCCCAGCTCCTTCAGCTGTACTATATATTTTAAATATTGAGATAATCTTGAAATAACACCTTCGGAATATATTTTCTCAACCATATGCAAAATCCCTTTCGTTTATTTCTTATTGAATAGTCCCAATGAATACTTTGTAGCATAATTGTAACAGGATAAGCTGCCTTTTACAAGAATACCGAATCAATAAAAAGGGAATCTCAATCTTTTTTCTTAAAATTATAGATCCCATCTTCACATGCAAAGATCCTGCCGCAATTTTTACATTGAATCATGCTCTTATTCAATATGAGAGAAGTTTTCCCGCAGTAAATGCAGATCAGAATATCTTCGAGACCGGTAATTTTATTTCTGCCTATATCTTCCGGTCCTTTCCCATCCAGGACACTCTTCAGAAAAATACTCGGACCGAGAAGTACAAATGAGAAAAATTTCTGATAAAATTTTTCAAAAAACAAAAGAGTTTTCGTACCGGGAAATTTCTTCAGAAGATTCAGCCTGAAGTTCGAAACACTTATTGATTTCTTTATAGTAAAATTTCTTTTTTTAAGAATATCCGATATATAGTCCGGGTGAAAATTCAATATGGTCTCACCTATCTGTGAAGGTTTCAGATTAAAAGGAGAAGTATCCATTTTTCTCACAAAAAACCTTAATATGTTTTTAAGATTCCTCTTATTGGCAAATTCTAAAAAAAACAATCCTTTATTCTTGAGTATTCTGACAATCTCATCAAAATATTTTTCAGGATTATCCAGGTGATGCACTACTCTGACTGTTAATATTATATCTGCACAATCGGATTTAACCGGAAGGGAGGTTGCATCCGCCGCAATAAAATATACTGATGCTAATTTTCCCGGGGTATTTTTTAAAAATCTTTCTATCCTTTCCCGGGCATTTTTTAAGTTATTCAGTGAGTAATCAATCAGGATTATAGTCTCAAAATCCTTATATTCATTAAACAGGCGCCCATAACCGCAGCCGATATCAAAAAATATTTTATTCTCTCCTCCAATTCCGGCAATCAGTCTCCTCAGGGCCATCCTCTCGGATTTATCCTCATATAATCTCCTGTCATCTTCCCAGAACTTACTGTAGTCGTAACTCTCATAATCAGATTTTCTGAAATCCACTTTCCGGTACCTCTCTATTCTTCAAATATAATTTTGACGATTATCTTCTTAGAACCTTTTCCCTGATCTTAAAAATATATATTAATTATTACTAACAATAAAAGCAAATCTCAACCGGGACTTAAGTTATTTCGATCTTTTCTTTTTTCAAATTCTTCTTTTTGCTTTTGTCGGGATTATCTTTCTCGGGAATACTCACATGATCAAACTCCAGACTTGCTGCAATTACATCAGCCGTGATATTTATTATATTGTATTTCTTGCCTTCTTTATTTTCCCAGCTTCTCAGATTCAAGTGGCCACTTAAAAGGACCCTATCTCCTTTTTTTAATGCAGCGGCACAATTTTCTGCAAGGTTGCCCCAGGTAGTAACATTAAAAAAATCAACCATCTCAGACTCTTTTCCGTTTTTATCTGTCCATTTCTTATTTACGGCAAGCCCCATCTCGGTAATAGCTATCCCCTCATTCGTATATTTAATTTCCGGATTCCGGGTAAGATTCCCAAGTAAATATATATTATTCACATAATTCATAATTAAATCCTCCTGTCTTATAAGTTATTATTGAAATATGATTTCAATAAAGATTTCTAGTAGCCAAATTTATAAGTCTTACAATAACCGAATCGGTCGTCCCACGGGTATATGACTTTAGTTTCAGAAGTAGATCTGATACTGCTGATGTTTGCACTAAATCTATCTATCAATACAAAATTGAACGTTTTTTCCACAGTAACAATTACATTGTCATAGTCATAGCTATACTCAATAAGAATACAGTTGTTTTTTCGAGCCATTTCTTCAGCAATCTCACTGCAATCCGAATCCTCAAAAAATAACAAGTTTTGTGCAACGGCAAGCGAAACAGCATCCGAAGCATTTTTTGTTTCTTCCCTTGCTATGAAAATATGGCATAAATCGAAAATAAGGAGAAACAAAATTGAAAATATTATTACAGCCGCCATTGCAAGAAAAGATATATTGCCCCTGTTTTGCATCTTTAGATCTTTTAATAACATTCCATCCTCATATTGCTTTTAGCTTTTATAAAACTGCCCTTTCCTGAAAATATCCCCTCTAAACCGGCAATACCTGCATCTTTATACATGACAGTCACTTCAATCATATCCCCAACTTTTCTGGAAGTCCTGCTTCCCGGAGTAACTTCTATTTCAAGCATATTCTGATCCAGACCAGAACAAACATCTTTTATGCATGCATAGGCTATCTGATCAGAATTCGTAGTAGCAATTGCTCTTGCGCCTTCGCGGGCCGCCTGCTCCAATATGTTTTTCTGATATATCAATAATCCAAAATGGGAAACAGCTAAAACTATTATGATGAGCAGGGGAATGATCAGAATAAACTCCAGTGATGCCTGACCAACCGAACTTTGTATTGATGTCTTTAATTTATTCCTTTTTCTCTTTATCTCCATAATGTTTTTAATATAAAACTGTTTCCCATTTATTATTTGCAGAGAATAATTCACTCTTCATTGATTTTTAAACCATCGAAGCTATTTTCCCAAATACCTTTGAAATAACATCAATTATCAGTGGTTTCCCTACCGCTATGAGTATTGCGCTTATTATCCCTGCAATTACTGTAACAAGTGCATATTCGAGAGTAGATTGTCCTTTCTGGCACCAGAGTCTTATTCTGATACCCCTCTTTTTTATTTTTATTTTATTCACCCCCTTCCGTAAAATATGAAAGTTTAATTTTGAATTCTTCACCTCCTTTATCGGCAATTATTGGCTTTGCTCATTTATATATATACTCATAACAGTAATTTATCATATTTATGTTTTTGTGTAAATACATAATTGTTAATTTATTAAAATTCGCGAATAAATATATTACAAAACTCTATATTTTATACTTTTGTATTAATTAAAGTATTAATATATTTATATTATTATTATTTAAAAGAATTATCTTGACATTAGTAGTAAGAAGTATTAATATTCATATGCAGTATTCAATCTTCAGCTTTATTGAAAATTTAAAGAAGAGTAACAGCAATTGTATTTATGAGCTAACTGTTTAAACCATATAATTTTACGGACGCCTAGACAAACACTCCGGATATTATTTATCCGGGGTGTTTAATTATAAGGGGAAAAAATCTAAAACATTAAAAAATTTCCTCCCAGTGAGAATATAAGCGGCCCGCCAACCAGTATTATAAAAGATGGCAAGATCAGAAAGACCAGAGGGAATAATGCCAGTACGGTTATCCTTCTGATTTTTCTTTCAAGATTCTGATAAGCTTCGAACTTTATATGACTCGATTTCTGTTTCAATATTTCGTTTATCGAAGAACCATACTTCTCTGCCTGAATGAGAAGAAAAATAAAACTTTTAAAATCTTCCGAAATACTCCTGTCCATCATATTTTTATAGGCCTGAATTTTACCGACACCAATATCAATATCTTTTATAAAATTAGAGAGTTCGATACAAATTTTTCCCCTGTATTTTTCCACTACGATTTTCATTGCATTATAAATATTCTGACCCGATAATGTCGCTACTGCCAGTAGATCGACAACATAAGGCAAATCTTTCTCTATTTCATTTTTTCTTATACTCCTGAATTTGCCAAGCAGCATATTTGGAATAAAATAACCTGTTACTCCTGCGATAATACCCAGAATACCGGAATTCAAAAGACTGCTGCCAAATAGACTTCCTGCAATCAGAAATAAAATAAATAAGATAATCCTGTAGCCCATAAAAGTATCCGGCGTCAGAAATATTTTATTTTCATGTTCCAATAATCTTAAGAGTTCCTTATTTTCTTTTTTGATTTCAAACCAGCGCCTGCCGGTCAGAGATCTTCCAATTCTAAAAGAAATCGAATTCATTTTATTTATAATTATCCCAAAAAACTTTCTCTTCCCGGGATAATCCTTATTGTTCCCGGTCCTGTAGTAGTCCCGGGATTTAATAAAATGAAATATGACCAAACATAGAAATATGTAATACGGGAATATGATTAAATATATAAGCATATTTCAAACCTGTTATTTTGGTACACCTGTTATTTTTTTCATAATGATTATTCCGGCGATTTCCATAACACCACCTACAAAAAGCAGGATGATCCCTATACCGGTTGAAAAAAAATCAAATATGGCTTTATTCATGAATACGCATAATATAATCAAAACGATAACGGGAAACATGGAAATAATATTTCCGGAATATCTGCTTTGCAGGCTCATCGTATCGGTCTGTGATTTCAATTTCAGGTTATGGCGTATGGTATCCGCTATATTAGTCAGTATAGAAATTAAATCTCCTCCTATTTTATTATTTATCTTTAATGAACAAACAAGAAGATCGGCTTCTCTGCTCCCGCACTTTTGCGAGAATCTATTTAAGACTTCATCCAGGGTAGAATTGAGTTCCAGATCATTGACGGCTTCCGCGAGATAAGAATTAAGCGGGTCCTTAAACCACCCAACAGAATCTTTGAATATACTTCTTACTGTTTTTCCTGCTTTCAGCATTACTGTCATATTGCTTATGAATTCAAGCAGCTGTCCATGAAGTAAATCTTTTCTCTTTTCTTCAAGTCCCCTCAATAAATCCAGAATATAGATTTCCAGACATATTCCAATAAATAAACTAAAAAAAAGATTTCTGCATAATAAATAGAAAAACAGGATAAGAATGGTAAATATAATTATTGTAAGTATTTTTCTTTTGGTTCTGTATTTGTTCGTAAGAAATTTGAATACTCCGAATCTTCCGCAACTCTTTTTCTCGCTTAATGCCCTGGCCTTCGGGGCAAATACCGGAACCATCCTTTTCAATCCGCCGGACAGACATAGAATTGCCAGAATGAATATAATAGAAATTAATATTTCATCCCAAATTTTCATCCCCGAAATTATAATTAAATCCCCCGCTTTTTATTCTATCCATAAATGTCGGAACATAACCTGTATAAACGGCACCTGCATTGCCGCCAATTGTACTTTTCGCTTCATTATTCCCGTCCTGATATCTGAATATATCTTTCACTTCCAGAATTGTATTACTGCCGATTGATTCATCTTTATTTATGAGTTCGCTTATTTTCAGCAGCATTCTCCTGCCATTCTTTAGTTTTCCCAGATGAATTATCAAATCAATAGATGATTCTATCATCCTCCTGGCTGTAGCCGGGGTTAAGTTCAACTTTGACATCAGTATCATCGTCTCCAATCTGCTGATCAGATCTCTTGGTGAATTAGAATGAACTGTGGTCATTGAACCGCTATGCCCTGTGTTCATCGCCTGAAGAACATCCACGGCTTCTGCTCCCCTGATCTCTCCTACTATTATCCTATCCGGTCTCATTCTCAAAGAGTTCCTTACCAGTTCCCTGATGGTTATTTCTCCTTTACCTTCAAGATTCGGAGGCCTGCTCTCAAGTTTGATTATATGGGGTAAATTCAAATTTAGTTCAAGTGTTTCCTCTATAGTAACGATTCTCTCATCAAGTGGAATGAAGTTAGAGATAACATTCAAAAATGTTGTTTTACCGGTGGACGTTGCACCGCTGACTATTATATTCAAACGGCTTTTCACACAGATTTCAATAAAATCTGCTATTTTTTTGTTTATAGTTCCAGCTTTTTCCAGACTGTTTACATCCATTATGTTTTTTTTAAATTTTCTTATGGTAACCACTACGTCATTCACCGTTACCGGGCTTAAAACTACATTGATCCTTGACCCATTTTTAAGCCTTGCATCAACCATCGGAGAACTTTCATCCAATCTGAGGCCAAGAGGACTTAATATTTTATCAACCATATTCCTGATATGATTATTATCCCGGAAAGTTATATCCGTTTTCTTTATTACATCATTTTCTTCAATATAGACCTGGTTAAAATTGTTTATCATAATTTCTGTTATTTTTTCATCATTTATAAGGAAGCTGACGGGCCCAAAGCCAAAACTGTCTTCATTTATTTCTCCTGCCAGTCTGTAAATCTCTTTTTGACTGATTATGATCTTTTTTTCGTCTACTATTTCTTTTAAATATTTTTCAATTCTCTTTAATCTCTCTTCGGGCGATAATTTACTGAAATCTTCCGCCTTGATAGTTTTTGATATCTTATTGCTTAGATAATTTAAAATATTCGTATCATCGTAAGTCAGACTCATTTGCTCAGATCCTCGTATATTTTTTTAGAAAAAGCGGAAATATTATTTACAATTCTAAGATTGTAATTGAAAATAGAATCCGGTCCTTTGTTTAACATTAAAAATTCGATATCTCTATCATACGGAATAAAAGCATTAACCGGGTAACTTAAGATTGTATTTATTCCTGTAAGTGAAACGGCAGGTCTTGTATTGAATTTATTTATAGCAATGTCAAAATCATAAGAAAATTCATCACTGATTATACTTCTGGCCAGCACATTTAAATTATTTACTGAGATAAAGTCCGGCAGGGAAATAAAAATGTATTTATCGACCATATCTTTCAGTCTGAATTTATCCTGCGTAAATAAATAATAAGGAAAATCCACACAGATTATATCAAAATGCTCCTTTAGTATATCTAAAAGTTTCTCAAAATATTCTTTACGAAAAATCTTGTTTTTCTCAATTTTTATGGGCGGCAATATCAGATTCAGACTGCTCCCTAAATTAACCACAAGTCTTTTCAAAATCGAATCGTCCATTTCATTTATGACTTCTTCGATATCTCCGAGATCCCTGCAACTGTCATCTGCAAGATTGAAAATCAGCCTGCTGTCTCTTTTCCCTATATTTAGATCCAGCAGTAATATATTCTTCGTGGTTTCTCTGGCAAAATAAGTCGATACGCAATAAGTCATAAAACTGCAGCCGCAGCCTCCCTTGCTTCCGGCGAATAATATGATCTTTGACTCTTCCTCATTCAGTTTATTTATCATTTAGTTCCTTTCAAAAATTAAAATTAATAAATAGTGTTGATTAAAAAATAGAAATCCTATTTTAAAAATTATCCCCGGAACAAACCGATATATTGATGACTCCTCTTTCCAGTGCTAAAAATACCTCCTCGGTCTCTTCCCTGCTGAGATAAAAAGTGATGATCAGAGGATTTTCGTAATCGGATCCGATCCGGCTATCGGTAATTACCGGGTCCATAAGGAAATTTCCCATATCATTTTCATTTCCTGAATTACTATTTCCGGGATTACTGCCAAGCAGTATTATTTCTTTTTCCGACAGGACCGTCTTAGAATAAAGGCTGCTGCTTCCTTCATCGTAGTAAACAGATATCAAATCGATATAATCCCCTTCTTCCAGTAATGACCTGTCGCCATAAAAACTCACGGGGATACTTACTGCCCTTAAATCATAAGGGATGTATGAGGAGAAATCGAGGCTGAAACCACTTCCTGAATCCATGCCTTCCAGTATATCTTCTGTAATTATCTCTCCTTTTAAAATATCGTTTATGACTTTTTTCCCTATAATTTTATCCTTATCCATAATAAATTTTTCACTGAATACATTCCCTGTTATTTTTTGTTCTTCAATTGATTCACCTTTGATCTCCTCACCTTTCCTGATATCAATCCTGGCTACAAATATAGGATTGTAATCAATATTATCCGGTATTTTTTCCTTTAAATCGCTTACATACCAAAAAATAACTATTCCTCCGAGAACAGCTGCGATCAAAAGAATAATGCTGATTATTTTTTGTTTTACTATCAAAGATATTCTATTCATTTTATCCGTGTTTCTTATTACTCTTTTACAATCAAGCCCAAATAGAAGTTTTGATAAGTTCTACTTATTTACATATTAACACTATTATGTTTTTATGTAAATAAATAAATAAATAAAAATTCAAATAACTGAACCTTAGAAAGGCCCTCCAAACAGTGCTATAATTATTGGTAACAATCATTAAATTATTTTATATCGTAAAAGATTGATTATGAGCAGTGCTTATTATTTATTTAAAAGAGGTAAAAAATTATTCGAAAACGGTAAATTTCTGGAGGCAATAATGCCTCTTGAAAAAGCCAAAAATCTTGAACCTGAAAAGGGCTCCATAAGGGAAGTGCTTGCCAGTGCATATTATAATTGCGGCTTATATGTCTCTGCCAAAAAAAACTTCATAAAAGCTCTGGAAATAGATGCAGCCAATGATTTTACGCATTATGGCCTGGGTTTATGTCTGCTCAGGGAAAATAAATTAAACAGAGCAATGGGACATTTAAAAATCGCAGCGTTTATGAATCCCGGTTCAAAAAAGTATAAAAAAGTACTGGAGAAATTTACCTAAACTATGAATAATCCAGGTAATTAACCATCTTGCATACAATATCATGCGTTATGTGCACTGCTTTATCATTATTTAAATTGTATATACAATGAACTATTGTATCAGTGGGCGGTAACCTTAAAGGGGCTGCAAACTCTTTCAAGCTCCTCACTTTGCACAAATAAATAAACAACTTCATCTCTGCTCATACCGCCTGCAAGCAGGGACATCCACGTATTATATCCGAACTCTTCGGGATTCCTGTTTAAAATAGCTTTATAAAGAAAGTTAATAAACTGACTGTCTGTAAATTTATCTGTAATAACTTCCTTGCATTCCTTGCTGGTAGCAATGTCATATATCAGCATAGCGCCGGTAAGATTTCCATTTGCCAGTATATCCAGCCATATGTCCATAGCTTCATCTTCAGGTTCTCTTATAAGAAGCTTGTTGTAAAAATATATTACAAAGCCCCTGGGGCTTTTCTCGTATACTCTGGGCCTGGGTTTTTCTTTCTCTTTTTCCTCTTCTTCTGTGGTAGTAGCGGCACCGTCTGAACCCGATGCTGTTATGCTGAATATTGACAGGGAATCATCAAGAAAACCTGTCGCATACGCGTAACTTCCGTTTACATAAACTCTTAATGCATGATCCAGATAATTAGGGGCGCCTGCTCCATGAATTTCACCCTTGAGAGTAGGGTTGGTGGGATCGCTTACGTCAATAATTACAAAGGAATCATCACTAGCACCTGTAACATACGCGTAACTTCCGCTTACATAAATACCTGCCGCCTCATCCAGATAATTAGGGGCGCCTGAACCTGTAATCGAACCCTTAAGAGTAGGGTTGGTGGGGTCGCTTACATCAATAATTACCAGGGAATCATCATTAGCGCTCGCAACATACGCATAACTCCCGCTTACGTAAACACCCTCTGCCCTATCCAGATAATTAGGGGCGCCTGCTCCATGAATTTCACCCTTGAGAGTAGGGTTGGCAGGATCGCTTATATCAAAAATTGACAGGGCAGCATCAAGTCGACCTGTAACATATGCATAACTTCCGTTTACATAAATACCTATTGCCTCATCCAGATAATTAGGGGCGCCTGCTCCATGAATTTCACCCTTGAGAGTAGGGTTGGTGGGATCGCTTACGTCAATAATTACCAGGGAATCATCAGCATAAGTTGTCACATACGCATAATTTCCGTTTACATAAACACCTACTGCCCCACCCAGATAATTAGGGGCGCCTGAACCTGTAATCGAACCCTTAAGAGTAGGGTTGGTGGGGTCGCTTACATCAATAATTACCAGCGCACCATCACCATAAGTTGCCACATACGCATAACTCCCGCTTACGTAAACACCCACTGCCCCACCCAGATAATTAGGGCTGCCTGCTCCTGTAATCGAACCCTTAAGAGTAGGGTTGGTGGGGTCGCTTACATCAAAAATTGACAGGGCATGATCAAATTGACTTGCAACATACGCATAACTCCCGCTTACGTAAACACCCCTTGCCCCATCCAGATAATTAGGGCTGCCTGCTCCTGTAATCGAACCCTTATGCTCTATTTCTATATCGTCAGCATAAAGGCTTCCCGGATTAAAAAAGAGTAGAACCAGAGGAATAATAAAGATTAAAGTAAAGATGATTGTAAGCTTTTTTAACATATGGCCTCCCTGGCAAAAATGCTAAAATAATACCCGCATTTTATCATTTTAGTCCAGAAATGGGAATAAAATTTACTACCTCTATATATAGTAAAACTTTTAGTAACCAGTCTTAAATTAAAGTGTCAGGAAGTACAGCTATCTTAAATAGTTCTTCTTGCTATGCTTTAAAATTTACTAGATCTTCCTCTTTCAAAGAAGTTTTCTTTATCGTTCCCGATGGAAGTTCCAACACACAGCACGCGTTTTTAATAAACCGGGTTGCTCTAAAGGGCTTCAGATCAGTATGAATGGCTAAAACTTGATTTTTCTTATCTAAAAACACAACATCTATACTGTATCTCATCCAGAAAGTGTGAATACTGCTGCAACTTTTTATAAGAAAACCTTCTCCGTCCTTCAGCTTTCTCCTGGTTATCAATCCAAACAATTTATCGGAGAAGCTATTTGCTTCTATTATTTCAGCAGCAATTAATTCCTTCCCGGTTCCATCAATCAAATTGATTTTAACTGCCTTCAACTGTAGTTATTTACCCAGCTCTTCTTTAACTTCTTTTTCTCCTGCTTTAAGTTCTTCGACCTGCTGCTTATCTTCTGCTAAAAGAAGCGTTTGAAATTCTCCTACATGTGTTTTCTCTTCTTTAGCCACATCCAGTAAAATCTTTTTAATATCATTATTTTCAGTGACCGATGCCAGCTGCTCATATAAGTTTATGGCATCAAGTTCTGCAATTATCGCAACTCTCAGGATTTCTTTATTGATATTTGCTTTTTTTACTTTTGTCAGATCAATTGGAATATCAGACATCATAGTTATCACTCCTTCGAAATTTAATAATTTTAAATCAATCTATATCTTTAGATTTTTTATCTATCCAATAAGGCTGGTTCTACCCCTGATCCGGTATTATCAATCCAGGATTTTAAATGTTTCTATAGTCTTATCAAAATCCTGTATTTGCTCGTCAAATTGTTCCATATCTGAAGAAAAAGTCAGAATCCAGACATCTGATCCATTCTTTATAATGTACTGCGCCACTTTTGTTTCATAGTCTTCGACAATATATTTGAATATGGTCCTTCCAACCTCTTTGTTATCACCAAGCGCGACAACTTCCTGTTCAACAATATCGAATGGATACCCTGCTTTCTCATATTGTTCTTTCAAACTTTCATATGAGATATCCATATATTCTTCAAGTGATGAAACAATTTTGGATTCACCGACAATAGTAAAAATACTTTTATTACTGCCCTGAGCAACCATTTCCGCATCATATCCAAAATATACCAGATAGAATTTATTTTCTTCCACCGTATCGGCTAACTCTGTTAAATCCGCGTCTTCAAGTTTCTCGATTACAGAATCGAGTTCTTCTTTGGTGCCGCCTTCCCAATTTTCAGGTAGAGTTAACTCAAAATCTTCCCCGATGAATTCGGGTACTACTGGTGCTGTAGATGCAGATGTTTTACAGCCGGCTCCGATTAGAACCATAGATACTGTTATGATAATCGCGATTGTTATCAAAAAAATTCTTTTCATAATTTCCCCTTATTCCCCTGTGTCGTATTTTTAATTATTTTGGGTAAACCATATTATAACAGTTTTAACCATACTTGTTAGCCTTATTTAAGATTTGTTAAATACCTGCTCTTTGGCGATTGGCTTTGGATTGTTCCAGGAACCACTCGTATAGCTCGGGATTGTTATAGGTTTCCGTCCAGCAATCGTGCTCCAATTCCGGATAAAGAGTAAACTTTACATTTCCGCCATATTTTTCCAACGCTTCAACCATTTTTATTGATTCCTGAGGAGATACAACGGTATCCTGCGCTCCGTGGAACACCCATACGGGCATGTCGCTAAGTTTGTATACCCAATAAGGATTACCACCACCGCAAATCGGAGCAATAGCAGCAAAAATATCAGGATACTTAATTGCGGTATCCCAGGTGCCATATCCACCCATGCTCAAGCCGGTTAAGTATATTCTATCCATATCAACCCGGAGCTCCCCGCAAACATCGTCAAGCAATTTTTTAAGCACTGCAGGTACCCAATACCTGTCAGCAGGACATAGAGGTGAAACAACTATAAAAGGAAAATCTTTATCCTCTTCCGCTAACTTTGGTACGCCAACTTCTCTTAACATCTCAA
Source organism: Actinomycetota bacterium (assembly GCA_028717265.1). Classification (GTDB taxonomy): domain Bacteria; phylum Actinomycetota; class Humimicrobiia; order Humimicrobiales; family Humimicrobiaceae; genus Hydromicrobium. Next base: position 2,445 of record JAQUOE010000031.1, on the reverse strand, counting down.
CATTTCCTCCTCTTTCGCCTGCACCATGCAAAAATAATATCATTGGCCAGTTTTTGGTTTTTTCCTTGTAGTAGTCAGATGGAAGAAACAAGAGATAGTCCATATACTCAATTCCCAGGCTTTCTATTAATACTTTCCGGGGAAATTGCCCTGTCGGACCTGATGGAGATGATATGCAGCCGAAAGTGGAAATAATTAAAAAAACGGTTATAAAGGAAAGTAAAACAAATCGAAAATTTCTGATAATTTTTCCTGATTCTCTCCAGATTTTTACTTTTTTAATACAAACCATAGTATTTCAAACTACTATTTTATACAGAAAAAACCAGCCTGCAGATATGATAACCAGAATATTTCCACTATCCTGAATCCCGCTGAATTGAGAAGTTTAAGGTGCTCGTTTACTTTTATGGGAAAATATTTCACTCCGAATCTTTTTCTGTGTTCTGCTACTTCTTCATTGCTTCTGCCTTCCGATAACTGAAAATTCATCCACCTGTCCAGCTGTGAATCAATTATTTCATCATTTTCAGGTCTTATATTTTCAAATGTAATATATATCCCATTGTCTTTTAAAAGCTTATAACAATTCCCGGTTGCTCTTATCCTGTCTTTTTTATTTAGATAATGGTGTACCATTATGGCCGTTATTATATCAAATTCTTTTTGTCCTGCTGACTCCATATTTTCGGTACTGACAGGATCCATATATTCTATATTTTTATATTCTCCAAGTCTTTTCTTTGCTATCGTTAACATTTCCACCGAAGAATCTACCAGTACAAAAATACAATCTTTGAATACGGGAAGAGCTCTTTCTATAAGAAAACCAGTTCCACAGCCAGTATCAAGCCATTTTTTTACATCAGGTTTTATAGTTTTTACAAGATCGATTGTTTGCAGATGAAAACATTTGTAAAACGGAATAGTTTTCCTTACCTTTTCATCATATTCCGGTGATCTGTGCGGTGTTTTATTGTTATTCATTTTTTATTCCACATCTTATTTAATATTAGCATCAGTTTTCTGACATATATTTTGCCCCGCATCTATGACATACGGAAAGCGGTTTTTCACGTCTATACATGCGGAAAATCTCTGCCTCTTTACTGTTCCATATATCCTCTATGGAAGATTTCCTGACATTACCAAATATATAATCAGGGAAATCAACACAAAAATTTGCATCTCCGTCAGGCTGAATATCAATAAGCCTTTCAACATTTAAACACCGCTGCGAACCAACAGGAGCCGTAGGGTCACCGAACCATCTCTTATAATCATCTTCGGAAAAATCCATATAAGGATAACTTTTTAGGCCTTTAAGATTTGCAAGGTATTTTCTGTACTGCTTCCTGAATTCTTTAAAATCAATCCCTGAACTCTCATGATGAAACCCTTTCCATGAATAAGCGGCACAGTTAAAATTTTCTTTCATCTCTTTCTCATACTGTTTGCCTGCACGGCGTGGAAAATAATAATAGGGGACTATAGTAATTGTATCCACAGACATACTACGGGCCACATCAGGCATTTCTCCAAGTCCCATAAAATTATACCTGCTTATCGTAAAAACAATCAATTTGTCTACCCTGCCTCTCCCACCTTTTTCAAGCTCATTTAACAGGCCGATACCCTCTTTTATTTTTTTAAAGCAGCCCTCTACGTTTCTGACTTTATCATGAATGCTTTCCGGGCCATCGACTGACACGTTGATGTGTACATTTCCAATGCCGGTCAGTTCTTCTGCATATTTCCATAGCATGGTCCCGTTGGTATCTATCGAGGTACGGATATTTTTACTGTTTATATATTTTATGAGCTCTATTATGTCCGGAAACAGGAAGACTTCTCCGCCTCTCAGCAGGATAGAATCAATATTGTGAGCGGCCAGTTCATCAACAAGCCTTTTCCAATCTGAAAGACTGATTTCTTCTTTTAATCTATCTTTCCTATCATGCATATAACCGCTCTCACTCCATTGGCCACACATCCTGCACCTCAGGTTGCAGACATTGGTAAGGGTAAATGAAATACTTTGTGGAAAGTTTTTAACTTTTTTCATTGGTTCGTCCTTACTTAAATCTTGCCTGCACATTTAAGTACATATAGTGCGTAAATCGTAACAAACGGATTCATTCTTGTCTTCCCGGATTCACCCCAATCCGCAAATGAACCTCTGGTGATTATAGTATCACTTGTTTTGCAGTTCTTAAGCTCAAGCGGAAAACCACCGTCGGGGAGTTGTTTCGACTTTAACATATTCAGTGCTTCCGAACAGCGGATATCCTTAATCTTACCAATTTCAGCCATTACCAGTAAGACAAATAGAATATCGAAAAAAAAGACCGGGTATTGTATTTTATTAAAATCAGGAAGAATCATCCTGCCATCCTGCATGCGCCGGTACAGATTCCTCTTAAGGAAGTATTCCGCTGTCCTTTC